>CAYUEL010000053.1:0-13884 GCA_964443025.1 uncultured Gammaproteobacteria bacterium
ATTTTATCGACTTCTTGGCTTTTTCTTTGAGGCAATCTTCTTTATATACATCGGGGTCAAACCGAGTAAAAAACATTTTTTCAGGTAAATTATCGATCCCCATATTTTTAAACGCTTGCTTTTCTAGAAAAAACCATTTATTTTTTTCAAAATTAGCAAAACCCAATGTGGCATTATTTATAACCAACCTAAAGCCAGTTTCATTTAACGGCATTTGTGCTTTAGCTAAACTTTCAATAGCTGCTCTCTCTTCTGCTTTTGGTTTCCTTAAAGAAAGCGTGACGATTTCCTTTGCCATAGGCGCGCTGTCTTTACTTTTTACACATTCCACAAATAATGAGTAATATTTCTTTTTATCCTCAAAATTCATCACGGAGCATTGGGCAGAAAATAAAATGCAGTTCATCAATAAACGACCAAGCCTTCCGTTGCCATTTGAAAATGGATGAATTTTCCCCATTTCTACTAAGGCAAAAGCAGCAACACGATAAGCATCTGCTGGATTTTTTATACCTTGAATTTTTGCAAATAGTTCACCACAAAACTTCCCAAATGCCTCAGGAATATCCTTCGGGGAAATTTCGGTAGGATGGAAACTACCTTGCTCATCACAAATATAAGATTGTGTGGTAGTGAATTTGCCAGATTCAGCATTATTGTTATCAAGTGAAGTCATCAAAAGATGCTTGGCTATACGCTTGTGTGCTTCGAGCAAAAAATTTAAAATATCTGTAGGATTTTTAAAATTTAACACTTCAATTGGTGATTTTTTATTGTTTATTGCTTCATGATTAAAATATGACTCAGCATACAAATAAGCATTAATTGAATCCATTTGCTGAAGAGTAATATATAGGTCGTTAAACGTACAATTGCAGCCTTCATTGTCACACACAACTATATCACCAGATTCCTCCGTTTCGTAAGTTTCTTCGTTAATGATATCGGCAAACAGAATACTCATAGCTTCTTCTCCAATGTTTTTACCAATGCATTACGAATTACTAGGTGTTTGTGATGACTTGGTTTGTTTGAAAATCCTAGCTCCTTCCTCATCCACCTTTATTGTTAAACCCTCTAAAGCATGCACCGATTTAGCTATTTCTGATGCTCCTGGATTCAGCTTAATTTGCTCAGAGAAAAGCATCATTTTCCTTAACGTGGACCTGCAATCACGGTCAGCATAATCTTCTGGCTTTTCTGTTGCTACGGCTATAACGGCAGCTGCTATGCCCATAGCATCTACTTCGTCGGGAAATCCATATTTAACAACACAGACCCTATATGCAGCTCGAGCATCAAGCGCATCTTTCACCAATTCCATATTTTCTTTCCTTTCTTTTTCTTTAAGAATTAGATTTTGCTGGGCTGTAATAGCTGTTTGCTCTCTCATAATATCTGATTGTCGTCGCATAATATAGGCTTGAAAACCCATCACGCCCATGCTGACTACACTACTAAATGCAGTAACAATTTTAAGAAAAGATCCTTCTATCATTTCACCACTCCTTTAATTTCTTTATTTTTTCTCATTATTATTAGCCAAAAATTCTCGATATTTCTTTAGGAACGCTGGTGCAGCCCCCGTTATCCCAAACGCATAAAAAGCAAATCCTATAAAAAAGGGAATGGCAAGAAGAAGAAAAACGACTTTAAAGAAAAATCCAGCAGGCGCATTAAAAATCATATACGAAAACCCCAGCACAAATACAACACTCATGGCAATGGGAAGTGGCTTACCAGCGATTTTATCTGCAAAGGCTGCAACCCAATCGTTTTGTTGTGGTGTGTTTGATTTATTGGTTTCATTCATCTTATCGTCTCCTGATTAGCGTTGTTTTTTTACATCATCTTGTTGCTGCTCTTGCTTCTCTTCAAGCAAATGATTTTGCTGGTTAATGCCTTTGGTTACCTTGGCATACTGCTTTTTTACTTCCTGACTTGGTTCATAGTTTAACGGGTTTTCGCCAATTTTTTCAAGAGCTTCTTTTTCTTTTAATAGAGCTTTACCATGTTTATGCTTATCTTTCACGTTTTTTTCTACAGTTTGACGTGTCTTTTGAGCATTATGCTCGAATCGTGCTAGTAAAGCACTGGGATCCACATCGGGATTTTTAACCAGTTCATCCGCCAATTTTTTGGCAATTGCGTCAGATAACCCTTTCATTAATTTCGGATCGCGTGCATCGATCTGGGCTATTTCAGCCTCAGTGTAACGTTTGCCTGTTTCGGGATTAATATTTTCTTTCAATGCTTGCAACAGGATCTGATCGCCTTTCGTGTTAATACCCACCGCATCTTCATTCACTTTTGAAAGGGCTTTGCGTATGCTTTCACTTTGAGTAAAGGCCTCAGAGGCTTCATCACGTAAACCTATGGCCTCATCAAAACTTGTACTCTCGCTTTCATTGCTTCGTATTGAATGCTCGCCTGTATGTTTTTCACTGCCGCTATGCTCCGCACGTAATGCTGATTCCAACATTTGTTGTGTGCTGCGTTGATCTGTGTATTGACTGCTAGCGTCCCACGATTCTCGCTCAGCATGACCGGCATTCGTGCTTAAACCCATGTGTGCACCCGAACCCCCTGCATTAAAGCCTAACGATAAACCAGCCGATGCTTGGATAGCTTGGTCCTGACTCCAGTGTTCTGCTTTCATTAACGAATCAATGTGATTTTTATAATCAACGGCCGATTGATTAATACCGGCAGAGCGACTTGTGCTCCATTGTGAATCGTTATAATGGCTGGTTGCATGTGCTTCACCGATTTCATACACATCGCGCGCGGCTTGTGTCATCGTTTTATAAGCGGCTACTGTCTGAGTCTCTGCACGTGACATAGTTTCTTCGTAGCTTTCACTGAGGGCACCACTGATACGACCGCTTAAATTCATGCTGGTATTTAATTTTGAAATCGATTGTGTATTATCAACGAGTGTTGTGTTATCCGGCGTATGAATAATTTGTCCACCCTCTTGCGTTTGCAGCGATAACATCCCTGCCCCGTAGCTTAAATTGCGATTCGTATGAAACGCCGATGCGTTATACGCATTGTCATTGTAAAGTGAAAGATTGCCCAAACTGTAATTGCCGCTCGTGGCTTCTTCTGCTCCATGTTGGGTCGCCGATTGTGTGGTACCTGCAATTTGTGTCGCCAAGAGAGGAAAATACGCTTTACCGGTCATGATAAGACTAAATGAAATCACCGGAATAAACATCGAAAGATAAGCAGCCATTAAAGCTCTGTCACTAGCGACTTGCTCAATACCTGGCAAGTTTGCAATGGTGATAGCGGAAAGTTCAAAAACAGGTGATTCCATTAAACCAATGAGCGCGTTTCGTGCATCTAGGTTTAAAAATAAATTAAGGACTGCATACAAGGGCCCCCAGGATTGTACCCAGAATAATGTAAGAATGTAGTTTTTGATGATGCTCCAGCTATTGGGCAATAGCATCAGAGGAAAAATCAGCAAGAAGCAGCCGTATACCAAGACTTCAATCACACTCTTAAGAAGTGGAAGTGCATGGGTAGCCAATCGCCCACTGATGCCATAAGCCGCGCGTTGTTGTTGAAGGGCGCGCGCACTGGCGTAACTTTCAACCGCGGCAGAAGCACTCACTTGCGCACCATGGTTCAATATCGAATCATGAAACGCATTAATCAGCATATTTTGTTGCATGATATCCGCGGCAGTGGTGGAAAGATTCCCCATGTATTGATAGCTCACCGGAAGGTAGCGCATCAAATAGGCGGCCGGGTCTTCACTTTCTCCAAAAAAACGCTGACCATACACTTGTTCAGCACGTTTTAATTCTTCATTCCAATCTTCAGTGAGTTTCTCAATACCCGTAGCGCACGTTGTAATTTCCTCATCGTATAAAAAAGCGCGCGCGTTGGACGGATTGGATTTAAAAAGCGCCCACAAATTACCTTCATTGAAAATATCATCGAGCCGATATTTCCCTAATAAAATATCGTATTGAACACATTGCTGCATAAAACCATCGAGATTTTTTGACATGCTGGGACTCGTGATTTGAAATCGGCTTGCAGTTTCCATAAGGCTGGCTGCCATCAGTGTGCCTGACTGGTGGTATTTTAAATCGTTCGGTAGTGTAAACACGGATTCGGTTAAACTGGTGAGAGTATCTCCGATTTGGCTAAAGGTATCCACAAAAAGTGCCAATCCAAACGGTGTGTTGGAAACAACGTATTGCCTATCGCCCATCGCTCTATCGGTGATGAGTAAATCCACTTTGGGTACCAACATCACATTAAAGGTAATGAAGAATGCTAAGAACCAATGAATGATGGATTTAATTTGGATTTTAAAAGCAATTTCAAAGACGACCATCGTGAATGCAAAGAGGCTTGCAATCTGCACAATGCTGATATAACTGCTATCCCCTACAACGGCCGCTAATCCATTAAAGAAATCCCAAAATTTATCCCCTGCTCCATAAGTAATCAGTTCATACATCATCAACGCACCCCGTGTCCCCAGCCTAATACAAGGACTAAGTGCGATGAGAGCTTACCCGCCAACTCCTGCTCGAGTGCTTTGGTGCGCTGAATCAAATCAATGGATTTGAGCACATTTTCTTGTGTGACGGTTTGTAATCGATAGAGGGTGTGTTTAGCATCCATAATGCTTTGTTTGTACGGCGCAATGATGTCTTCACTTAGATGCAAGAGTTGAGTGCTGGCTTGCATCACATCGAACGTTTCATTTAAATATTGATAGAGAATATCTACCGCTATCATTTCGGCGTAGGTATGAAGGTTGAGTAAACTTCCTGCGCTCGAATAAGCGGATTCCACATTGAGCATTTTATAGATAGGTAAACTGGTTGAGCCTAAAAAAGCAATTTCATCATCGTTTAATGCTTCATCGGTGATAATTTTTTGCGTGATGTTATTGAGCATCTCGCGCACCTGATTCACAAAACCGCTTTTTTCATCAATGGAAAGGGTTGTTTCGCTCACGTCTAAGCAATCACTGTCTTGGCATTGATAGAGTGTGGTTGTGCCCCCATACATGAGGGCTGTCATCAACCCTGTTTTTTCTAAGAGGGAGTGTAAATACCGGTAACGAGGAACGGTTTTGTTATCCGAGGGTGCATTAATGACAATGGTTCCCGTAAGTGACATGAAAAGCTCGGCCAGTTCTTTATCCTCTTTAAGAAAGTCATTTTTTTGAATCGCTTTCCAGGCAATGTTTGTATCATCTAAAATGTATTCTTTGTATTCTCCGTTTTTATGCTCTTTAAGAATTTGAGCGCGTTGCCCTTCTGCTCCGCATCCTTGTTTTGCCGCGGCCCAGTCAGAAAATATCCCTTCGCTCGCTCCAATATTGGCACAGATATGTTTTTGCGCTTCATCGGTTTTAGGCCACAATCCTCCTACAAGACTTGCCGCACTTTCACACGAATTGATATTAAGCGAATTGATTTGGCTTGCGAGTGTTTGCATATTTTGTGTCACACCGCTTATTGAAGGTGATAAGGTGTCCATCGCTAACAACCAAGTAAACCCCAGTGCATTATTGCCAATCGCTTCAAACATATTCACGAGTTCATCCGCGTTAATGAAGCTAAACCCACCCATGAACATGTCGATACCGCCACATCCCGCACGATAGCTTGGAAATTCAATATGACTTAAGTTCATTTGCCGCACTTCTTGGCGTGCAAAGAGCTGCCCGCCCGTGTAAAGTCCTGCACTTTGCCCCTGATAAGCACCGGCCCCTGTCGTATTGCTTTGAAACCCAAGTCCATTAAAAAACTCGGTCATGTCATTGCTGACATCGGCTTGTGCCGTTATTTGAGTACAAAGCAATACTATCGATATGAAACGTTTCATTCCTTTTCTCCTTGAACACGCGCGAGCGTGCTCATGCGACGCAATAACTCTTCTTCGCTCACCAAGCCAAACACCATCGGAATCACTTGCTGAGATTGGGGATGAAGCGCTACTACAGCAGGAACCACGTTGATGCCTAATTGATTAGCGATACCATTATCCGGTGTTGCATCAGGGTATTCGGGTAATGCACCACCATCGAGCGCTATTGCCATCACGGTGATGCCGTAACTCTCTTCAAATCGTTTTAAAATCGGTGCAAAAGCATGGCAATAAGGACAATCACTGCGAAAAAAGAAAAATAAACCGTATTCATCTGATAAAGCTTTAACTGTTTTTGCATCCGCGACTTTTGCGTTATCGTGATAGACATGACGCGCTGAATTATCGGTTGGGTTTTGCAATGAAAAATCCAGTTCTGGCGTTTGCCATAGCACCTGTTGCCAGGTTTTAGAAAAGAGGCTTGCTTTTTGCAATACCGTATTGTGTAGAGCGATGTAATTTTCAATATGATTTTGAGTAGGATATAAAATCGCCAATGCTTTCGCGCCTTCTAGCTCCTCTTGCAATGACTCCAGTTCTGAAATGGCTTGTCCGGGTGTGATGCTTTTTTGTTTAGATGACTCAGGCGTTATTGTTTCATCCGGCTTTGCTTCATACCAATGCCAGCCAGTAGCCTGGTCATCAAAAAAAACTTCGCGTGCAAATAAGGAATGACTTGTAATGAAAAGAAAAATAGAAATAGCAATAAACGCGGTTTTTTTCATGAGGCACCTTTCATGGTTTGAAGAGCGTAATCCAAGGTGACACTCCCACTTAATTTATTAAAAGAATTAGATTCACAGTGTTCCCGATCGCAAGGATAAATATCGTGTGCCAGAATAAATGTAGGTACCTGCGAAACGTGATAACGCGTAAAAAGCGTGGGGTCAATTAAAACACGGTTGATATCTATCTTTTTATCCCACTCGGATAGCGTTTGAAGAAATAATGAAAGATCGTTGTCTTTAAACCCTTGAAACACCACCCAAGCATGGTGTTCATTGGCTTGCCGAATATAATCTAACAGGAGTTTGTCAGGCATAGAGAAGCTCACTAAAATAAACAACTTACTATTCTCTTGTTGATTCAAAAGCGATTGTTGTGTTTCGTTTTTAATAGGATTACCTAAATGTGTGGTTTGGTAATGTTGGTTGCGCTGCATGATATCTTGCGCAAATTTAGATAGAGATGCCTCATCCATTGCCCACGCATGAATATAAACCAATAAAAGCAATAAAACGTTAACTCGCACAGCAATTCCTCTTTCGCCAAATCACATAGGAAAAATCCTCACCTTCCATGGGGTACGATTTAAACGATTCCCACAATACAGAACTTTTGCCAAACGGGTTACACGTGAAACTACTGCTGTCATTGGCATTTTTAGGATAAACCATTTGCGTTTTGTATTGCGATTTTTGCATCGTAGGCATACGGTAATACCCGCACATGGCATCCTCTCCCATCGTACCTGGCATGACACTTGAAAACTCACGGTGCAATCGAAAGAAACTGCGTTGCACCATGAGAAGACTCGCTTGAACATTGCTGACATGTTTTGCCACATGCCCCGTGACAGGAAACATCGAACCTTGGCACCCCGCACACCAGTACAAATCATCGATAGGAAAACTGCTGCTGGCCGCTGTGCAATCAGCAGCGCACGCAGATTGTGAAACAAGATTACCAACCAATGCTGCTTCGGGATTGAATAAAAAGGATAATTCATCATCGAGCCACGTCGGGTCCAGTTCACTGGCGTAAAGCAATTGAAAACGACCGTGTTCTGAACAACTTTCTAAACCTAAATCTAATAACGATAAGATAGGATACCGATATACATGCACATGATATTCACTGCGACGTGATTGGCCAAAGTATGTTTTAAGGGTGCCTTGCTGACCCCCTTCACTTAATTGCAATCCCCCAAGACTGACAAAACAATAAGGCGTACGTGTCACATCCACGATGCGTGCAGGCTCCCAAAAACCTAGATGAATCCCGTAACGCGGAAATGGCGAGCCTGGACACTTGCAATTAGCTTTTGAAGGATTGGATGTATCCAGCCCATCGCCACTACCTTCAATCGTGGTTTTTCCTACGGTGATAGGAAACAAACACGACCAACAGATTTCAGTGGCAGGGTTGATGAGTTGGCCATAGCAATCCGCCTTTGCGTGCAAAGAAACGCACAGCAAGAGTGTCAGTAATTTAAAGTTTAACTTCATGTACTTTCAGTCCATGTTCATCGCCGCTGACTTTGGCGGGCACTTGTTGAATACCTAACCTTTTAATCAATGTACCCTCTTGATCAAGATAAAATCTCACTCCATGGGTTTGCATGAGTGCAATGACATCTCCTTTCACCAATATGATTTTTTTATTTTTCTCTTCTTGTTTAAGTGCCCATTCCAGTTGAGACTCATCCGTTGCATCAATGAATAATAATGTTGATTTAAAGTGAATGGGGCTTAATACGTTGGAAGCCTGCGTTAATTCAGCGTCTTTATCACTTAAGTTTAGGGTGTAAATCCGCTCTTTTTGAGTTTTAGTAAGATGTGTCAAACTGTTTGTTGTGTTTAATTTTTGCGTCACATCGTTTACCAGTGTCTCGTTTACCATTGTGAGCGCTCCTCGTTGCTCCAACTCTATTGCACGTGCTTTCATCACATGCAATAAGTCTTCTTCGAGAATGGGATACACCATCCCGTGTTGACCTAAATCATTGGCAAAAACTGCACTACCAAAAAGGATAAGCAACAGCGATAATTTCACTTTCATGTATTAACCCCATTTGTGCGTAACGTGAATCAAAGCTGTCAGGGTGTATTGTGCCTACAAAGAAATAATTTGAAGGAATAACACCCACGAAACCCGCTGATAAAGGCTGACCCTCTTTACTTTTAGTTTTTATATCACCCAAATACACACCGTTGACAAATAGTTTGTTTTTATCGTGAGTGATTTCATCGCCCGCACTACCCATCACTTTTTTAATAAAAAGAGTATTATCCGGCAATACACCTTGGCTTGTTTTTTTAAAAACAATATAATCATATATCTTGGAGACGGCTTTCTTTTTTAATAAGAAAAAATGATGGTCAACACTTTCAGTTGTATTGATTCCCAATCCCCACTGTAGATGTATAATAAAAAAAGTGAGCAAAAATGCACATACGATACAAGTTCGTAGAAAAATTCCTTTTATTACAGAATAATGCACTTGCGAGAAGTTTTACCACTACTGTCTTTTTTATTTCTTAAGCTATCATCAAGTGGATTTGCTTGTGAAGCATCATTTTGATTGTTTTGCCCACCATTCAGTATTTTGTTTCCATCCGTGGGGGTAATTTTAGCTTCCTTCTCCTGTTTTCCACCATGAGATTCCATAGCAAAGGCAGTATTCTGATTGTTTGAATTATTCGATCCAGGTTGTCTCAGCCATCCAAACCCGACACCCGCCCCATGGGCAGCCGCAAAACTGCTCATGTACTCAGGGAGTAAGGGGTCCCTTTCAAGGGAGGGTAATTTTTTAGCCTCATTGGCGCGAATTTCATTCAAAGCAGCCTTTAATGTGCCGTTATCTAATGCATTTTTAATTTCTGGAATTATATGTCTTAGCCATTGCGCCTGGGATGGGTCGATAAATACTTTAAATGCAAAGCCATTCATCCATATGGACCACTCATAGCTTCTTTCTATTGCATGCCAGTCTAATCTCAAAATATTTCTTGTGTCAACGCAGGCAGACAACGCAACGGCTGTTAAAGCATCTAAAGAAATATTATCCAGTTTGGTTACTTGTTGAGATGAAAAATACTCGCAAAAAATCCGATCTATACGGGTGCACAAATTATATATATCGTGTTCATTCATTATAATCAAATTCAATAATTCGCCTAAGCTTTTATTTACATTTTTTGAAATATCAGATAGTAAAACAGAATGATTTTTAGCTCCCATTCTGGATGTGCGAGGTGAATTTAACATACCCTTCAATATTTCTTCACTCTTTTCATTTTTACCGGCATGCGCTTTCTTCTTTCTCGAGTCATGGGTCATAAAGGCATTCAAAACCCTGCTTTGCAAAGCTGGACTTACTTTTTTGAAGAGCATCATGAGTTTATATACAGCATTTTCACGGATATGATAAAATCTATCTGAAAGGCGCAATAAAAGTGCATTGGCAATAATTTCGTTTTGTGACTTGGTCGTCTTATTCAAAACTGAATCAAGAATGGTTAGTGCAGTCCACCGAATACCTTCATGCTTATGACCGAGCAAAGGAACTAAATCAGATACTTGAGAATCTGTCCATTCATTCACTTCGCTGCTGTTTAGATTTTGCAACAAAACCGATGCACTCAGCGAAATCCATGCGCTATCATTTTCAGGCATGAATGTAACAAGGTCTTCACCTTCGCCAGATTGCACCTCATCCATTTTATTTGACGATGTCAACGAGTCGGTGGTGGTGGGTCCGGCAATTGTGGTATGTGCAGCAATATACTGAAATGAATTAATCATGCCTTGCTTTGCAATGCCAGCAAGGCTTTGCTGGTCAGCCCGTATTTTTTTATTATTTTTAAGATATTGATCAACTTCATCATTTTTGATGAGCGCTACTAAGGCCTTGTTAATAGCTGCTTTTTGAGGCGCACCACAATTTTCACGTATAGCATTTTGGGCAAGCGTTAACACGCTTAAAAGGGCATAGTTCATAACAGAATTATCTTTTTCAAATTCTTTCAATATTTTATTTATAATAATTTCTCTTTGCTCTATATTTGCCATTTCAATAAAATACAAGAGGCATTCAACAGCACTTTTATTAACTTGCGCCTCCAAAGTTTTTCTATAATTATCCTCTCCGCGACCTTCTTGAGTACATAAAGAAATCAGCTTATCTACAATGGACCCTACCTCATTTATTTCGACACTTAATAAGAAAAGAAACTCATTGGCAGAGGCATCAACACCATATAAACTTTGATCAATTTGATTCGCTTCAAACAATTTAAGCATTTTTTTAAGCCAAAGACTTTTTTCTTTCGAATTCATTTCTTGAATAGAATTTTTTAATATGATACACAAACTAAGTCTTGCCGATGAATCTATCTCATTAAACCAGGTGCGCGCGTTTTCTATTATAATTTTTTGTTGCTCTTTATTCATTGCTTCATTTAATTGAAACAATATAAATATAATATCTGATCGCAAAAATCGATTACTATCCTTTTGAATCATCTCTAATAATTTATTAATACAGTGAAATATTAGATTACCACCCTTTCCGTTCTCACCTAAAAATTCCATTGCACACATTGCAGATCTTCTTACACCTTCATCATTTTTTTCGTCCTCAGCAAGCCTTACCAGATCCCATGTTAATGAGATTTTTTGAGCTTCATTTAGTTTTGACCCAAGCATTATTAATGTGTGTTGAGCAAGGCGGCGAATTCTGGGGTTGCTATTTTTTAATATTTCAATTATTTTATCCATCATTTTGCTTGTTAAAAAATCCAATCTTTGAGCAAACTCTAAAAAATCTTTAATTTCTTTGTCTGTTTGAATCTGAGACAAAGGAATATTCTTTGACAAATCATTATTATATTCGTGATCCAAATATGTATAATTTTTAAGTATTCCCGAATAGTCTGACACTAAAATTATATTTAAACTATCTTTATGTTCCCACCAATGGCCTATGGTATTTTGTAATTCTGTCCTTAGCTTTTTAACCCATGTTGTTTTTTTGGCCAGCTCCCAATTTTGTTGTGTGCACTCAATTAGTAGAGTCATATGGTGATATCCCAGCATATCCTTACCTGCTTCATCATCCAGTGCTTGCATAAAGAGGTCAAATTCTTGTTCATTCTTTGCTGTTCCGGCAGAAAATAATATGGCTAATCTATAATTCGGATCTGCTTTAATAGGAGCGAGATTTCTCTTTAGATTTTTTAAAACTTCTATTTTATCAGTGCCATTTGATTTTTCTAGAATTTCAATTAGTGGCTTCGCCCAAAAATATTCATGGAAGGTTTTATGAGAAAACTCATACGCATACGATTCACCGCGCTCTCCATCATTCGTGATAGCTTTGATAAACTCAAGCTTAAGCAATGCATCGCAACTTTTACCTACCTCCGCTTCTTCAACTCCGCAACTTATAAGCGCTATTTTCAAGTCGGTCCAAGTAATTATTAAATTATTATTTAAATTGGGTCCGCTCGTAGTGTGCGCACTTTTCCGAGCAATAGCAGTCATGTATTTTCGCTCTTTTTCATATATTTTTTTAAGATGATCTTCTTCGCTTCCCTCAAGTGGCTTTTGCAGATTATCAGCATGTTTTTTATCTAGATCGGGATCTCCCGTATGACAGTACGCCCATTTAAGTAATGCAATTTCTACCTCTTGATAAAGTTGACCCATAGTCTGCATTTTGCTAAATGCCATTCCTGGAGTTTCTGCGTTAACCACAACACCGCAAATGGCATTTAACAATAATGGAACTTTTGCGCTATCCCAAAGATAAGGGTTTTTCTCAATGTTATTTAAAACAATCTCTGCTATCCAACCTTTCTTTTTGAAAAAATTATTCACATAATAGCTACGTTCACTAGGCCCAAAGCCCGTAAGAGTTAAGCGTCGATGTGATAAAGCACCATGAGTTGACAATATGCCAGTCAATGCGTATTCGCGTGATGTAACAATTTTACATGCACTACTGGATAATAATTCTTTTAAAACCTCATCTAATTGTTCTGATGAAATTTCAGATTGCGTTTTATCATCCTGTTCTTTAAAATTTTCATTTGATAAATTGGGTTTCTCATCATAGCCATCTATTACAAACAAGACTTTGCCTTCTCGAGATTTTGGCTCAATCTCATTTTCCCAAAAGTCATTAAATTCATTGAAGTCACACCCACTGTCTGTACGATTGCTAAAATAAACTTCATACACCCATGCGGACAATGACCATGGTCTTGATACTCCTGTCTCATCAGCAAATTCCTTTTTAAACTTACTGGAATGCCAATCCCGTAAAGGGAGAACAAAAAGCCATTCAAATTCAGATTCCCATAGTTTTGATTTACTGGGAACGCCGCCCGCCCATTGGTAACTTATGTATTGCACAAACGTTGTCTTACCGACCCCAGGCTGTCCTGAAACTACTAAAAAATTCGGTTTTTTATCAGGTGTATGCTCGTTATTTGCTTCCCCCTGAGCCATTAATTGATTGGCAGGCAAAAAAAGTTCTTCAATTTTTATTTGCTTTTCTAAAAAAATAGGGTCTTGATTAACCGTGGGTTCATTAACTTTGTGTACGATTTTTAAAGGACAGTAAAACTTATCGAACCCCTGAGAATCAATGCATAAAGGTTTTATTCGCTGAGCTAGATAGTGATCGCTTAAAACTTTCAAGGCTCTTTCAGGCGTAAGAGGATTTATTTTTTTTGGAAAAACGTTCGCGTGCTGCTGGGCCGCTATTTTACCTATTTGATTTGTTGTTTTGTTTTGCCATAGCTTATTTTGATTGTCTTGCTGAGTATCCAGATTGCTTTTCGCTACGGCTTGAGCATCCATCAAATATTGTAAATTCTTCTTTAATGATGAATGACAATCTTCAAGTTTTTTACTAATATCTTTTGCCTTTGTAATGTTATCAGAAATCCCTAGCACCCCTTGGGGGGCTATTTCAATTAAAACAGTTTCAATGTCTGTCAAGTTTTTTTGAAATTGTTTCGCTTGTCTTTTGAATGCTGGGTCTTCAATTAAAGGTGATTTTAAATTTTCAAAGATCGCTTTAGCATTGCCAAGGTCTTCTATAAGTTCTGTGCGACTTTCATCATTATTAAGCACTATTCCCACATGCTCAATGATTTTATTAAAGTATCCTAATAAGTCGGGGAAAGCCATTTATTCCTTCCTTTTAATAAAAACATTCCTACTTTTAGCATGACAGACTTTCTT
>CAYUEL010000054.1:0-13877 GCA_964443025.1 uncultured Gammaproteobacteria bacterium
CAATCACATCTTTGATCATCAACGACCCATAATGCGTATGATGTATTTCTCGGGATTGCCCGGTAAAATCTACTCGAAACGTATGTTCCGGCGTCATGTGCGAAGACCAGTCCAAACCCTGTAAAGCCTTTTGTAAGCCCGCCACCGTGGTCGCATCGAAGACACCTAGGGGTAAGAGCACATGATTGGCTAATCGCGACCACAGGCATATACGATAGGCGGTTTCGAGGTTGGCTTGAAAATACACCCCTGTGGTTGTTTCTTTAGTAGAAACGGCACCCAAAGATATTAGTTCTGCAGCTAATAAGCCTTCAACGAGCTTAGGACAATTTGCAAAGAAAGGGATAATTTCAGACATCCGGGAATATTAAAGTATCTTCAATCAAGATACAATAACCCCATGAACTATTGGATGATGAAATCGGAACCCACCACCTTCGGCATTGACGATCTGGCTAAATTGCCTCGTAAAACGGATGGTTGGGAAGGCGTACGTAACTATCAAGCTCGTAACATGATGCGCGATGATATGCAGGTCGGGGATCTCGCATTTTTTTATCATTCCAATTGCACACCCCCAGGCGTTGTTGGCATCATGAAAATCGTTAAAGCCGCTTATCCAGATATCACAGCCTTGAATCCTAATTCAAAATACTTTGATCCAAAAGCCACGGATGATAACCCACGTTGGGTTCGTGTTGATGTTCAATTCATAGAAAAATTCGATCGCTTGATCTCGATCAGCGAATTACGCGAAAATCCTAAACTCAAAACATTACGGATTCTCGAGAAAGGAAGCCGTTTGTCGATTACCCCGGTTACAGCGAAGGAATGGGACGCGATATTAAAAATGGCGTGATCGCTCACTTCGTTCACGTTCACGTAGCTGTTCTCATTGTGGTACTCGCCCCCTTTTAAGGGGGCAGCTTCGCTGTGCGAGGCGGGGGGTTTTTGCGCGCTACAAATCCTCTTTCGGAGGATGTATCGATACTTCTTCAGGTTTGAGATGTACTTTATCGCGGAAATAGTCGTTCGATAATTTTTCGACCGTACCCGCCAATAATATAATCGCGATGATATTTGGCACCGCCATTAACACATTCGATATATCCGCTAATGCCCAAACAATTTCTAAAGGTCCCATTGCGCCGACTAAGATAAGTCCGATAAACACAAAACGAAATGGCATAATGGCGCCTGATCCAAACAAAAATTGAATGGCGCGATCACCGTAATACGCCCATGCAATGATCGTTGTGTATGCAAAAAATATCAAACCAAAACCAACGATAATTGCACCTAATAAACCAGCGGTTGATCCAAACGTACCACTTAACCCTGCTGAAAAAGCTGAAGCAGATAAACTTGCGCCATTTAAACCTTCAGGTAATGTTTCACCCCAATGATCAGTGACAATAATCACTAATGCTGTCATGGTACAGATAAGCATTGTGTCAAACCAAGGGCCAATCATACCAATGAGTCCTGCACGTACGGAATAGTTTGTTTTTGTCGCAGCCAATGCAATGGGTGCCGTTCCCAATCCTGCTTCACTGGCAAACAATGCACGTGCCACACCGTATTGAATAGCAGCACCTAAAGCGCCCCAACCTGCCGCAGAAGGATTCAATGCGTAATTAAAAATCGTCCCAAATGCACCTGGAATTTTATCCGCATTTAATAATAAGATAACGAACGCTGCACCACAATAAGCCAACGCCATGAACGGAACTACTATCGTTGCAACGTGAGATATCCGTTGAACGCCACCCAAAATCACGATACCTACTAAAACACAAATACCTAATCCAATAAAAAGTTTGTAGTCATAGGCACGAGGCAATACGTATATAATACCATCTACAACAGAATGAGCCTGAACCATACCACCGGTTGTCACACCCGCCAACAACACACAAAAAGCAAAAAACATACCGAGCATCGGCATGTTCAAACCGTATTTAAGCGTGTACATCGGGCCGCCTGCGATTTCACCTTGATCGTCCACGCGACGGTAATGATGCGCCAATGTGCAAGAACAATACTTGAGTACCATGCCTGTTAATGCGGTCACCCACATCCAAAATATGGCACCTGGGCCGCCAAATGTTACCGCGGTTGCCACACCGGCAATATTACCCGTACCGATGGTACCTGAAAGAACAGTCGCTAAAGCGCCGAAGTTTGACACTTCACCACGACCTTGCTGATCGTCTGGTTGTTTAACCAGGTAATGAAACGCCTGTTTTGCCTTGGAAAACTGAATGCCACGTAGGCGGAACGTTAAGTATAAACCTGAACCTACCAACAAAATGATGAACGGATAACCCCGTGCGAAAGCAGCTACGGCTTCTACCATCTCGACCCATGTATGCATAATGCTCCAACCGGTTGCTTTTATGAGGGATACAGCATGTCATATTATTTAGGGAGACGCAAGGGTGTTTCTAAAAGTCAAAGCTAGTTTGCTTTAAATCCTTGGCACGCGGATCAAGCTGTTGTGCTTCGAACGATGCTTGAGGCATGGAAATAAATTGATTGTCCACGCCACGTACAACTTCAGGCAATCGAATAATTCGAAAAATAGCATATCCTGCCAATAACAAACTAAATAGAATCATGTAAATGAAATACCCTGCATTAGGCGAGAAATAAGAAAACGGAACCACCATCAAAGGCCCCATGACTGAACCTATTCCATAGGCAATGTACAACACAGCGGCAGCAGAAATAATGCGGTGTGATTCCACAAAATCAACCCCGTGCGAAACACTAATAGGGTAAATCGTAAATGTTGTACCCCCTAATAAGAAACATAATGCGTAAACTAAATAGATGTGTTGGTAAAACTGGATAAATCCTATCGCACAAACCACACAAGCAATGCACATGGCAACCAGTACTTTACGTCTATCAATGATGTCTGATAATTTTCCGATAGGGTATTGCAATAACGTACCACCTAAAATAACGGAAAACATCGCAGCTGCTACTTGATTTTCATAGCCTACATCCACTAAAAATTTTGGTAAGAAACTGTAGATCACGGATAAAATACATCCCGAAATAACGCAACCCACAATTCCTAAAGAGGTACGTTTCCATAAGAAACGCAATGAAATGACTTCAGGTGATTCTGGCATAGGAGCTGTATAACGGGTGATGGCTAAGGGAATCACGCTGAGTGCAGTGAATAATGCAATCCATACAAAAATAACTAAAAAATTATCGTGGGGTATTTCCAATAACCATTGACTCGATGCTTGCGCTGCATAAAATGCAACTAAATATACACTTAACACTCGACCCCGGTTCTCAGCTGTACTTAACCCCAATAACCACGATTCAATCACAACGTACAAACCCGCTAACGAAAACCCTATGACAAATCGCAAAAATACCCACGAAAACACGTTAAACCATAATCCTTGGGCCAAGGTGGCTGCTGCACACAATGTACCTAAAGCTGCAAATGCACGAATATGACTAATACGAAAAATAAAATTTTGACACTGACAAGCACCCATAATAATGCCTACAAAAAAGGCAGAAGAAACTAACGCAATGGCAAGATGACTGGATCCGTGTTGATCCATGACAACCGTCGTTAGAGTCATGCTCACACCACCACTACCCAACACAAGCAGGATAATGCTGAAAATAGGCGCAATGTATAATGATATGTGTTTCATATTCATAAGACTATCATGAATATTGCTTTTGCGCGTGAGAATCTGTCAATAAAATTCGGCTGGCTCGAAAGCTTATTGCAGTCGTTAACGTATAGGGTACGGACTGTGCAGCAAGCGCTACTTTTTCTACAGGCAAACCTTTACCCCAAAGCACGACTTCATCACCTGCTTTGGCACTCGGTTTCTCACGTAAATCAACCATCAGTAGATCCATGGCGACACGACCCACTACTTTACAAATTTCACCACCCACTAAAATGGGCGCAGGTTCACGTAAATAACCCGGATATCCATCTGCATACCCCATGGCCACAACACCTACCGGCATGTTTTCCGGACATTGCCATGTTCCACCATAACCTAAAAAATCACCCGCTTGACGATAATCTACCCGCAACAAGTGGCTACGCACCGTCATGACGGGTTTTAAGTTTAAATCCAAACCGGTTTTGCCCGGAAAGGGTGAAACACCATAAAGCATAATCCCCGGACGAACCCAATCAAAATGGGTTTCTGGATGTGCAATGATGGCCGCTGTTTTTGCAAAGCTTTTTTCTTCAGGCCAATCTTTTGTAATGGCTCGAAACTGATCTAACTGCTCTTGCGTAATGGATCGGTGCAATTGTTCAGGTGCTGAAAAATGGCTCATCACACGAAACGGTTGTCGAACATGAGAACACTTTTTTAACCGTGCATAAGCATCATTGGCTTGTTCTGGCGAAAAACCTAAACGATGTAATCCCGTATCAATCTTTAACCATACTGAAAACGCATGTTTGCCTTGGTAATTTTCAAGCATTTCAATTTGATCAGGATGATGAACCAATATGTCAAAATCATATTCCGCTATAACATCTAATTCACTTGCGCGTAACACACCGCCCATCAATACAAGCGGTTGTTTAATTCCTGCCTGACGTAATAACATGGCCTCATCCACACGTGCAAGACCAAACGCATCTGCCCCAGTTAAATTTTTTGCACAGGCAATCGCACCATGTCCATAAGCATTGGCTTTGAGCATGGCTAATATTTTAGCTTTCGGTGCATGGTGTTTAACGATCGAAAAATTGTGTTGTAATGCAGGGATATCAATTTCAACCAGTGGTGAATACATCATTAATACCCTTCCGCCGTATGGCTGGTTGCGAAACTTTCGAATCGACAATATTGACCACGAAACGTTAGTCGCACTGTTCCAATCGGACCATTCCGTTGCTTAGCAATAATGATTTCAGCAACACCTTTATCGGGAGATTCTCGATTATAAACTTCATCACGGTAAATAAATGC
Organism: uncultured Gammaproteobacteria bacterium; assembly: GCA_964443025.1. GTDB lineage: Bacteria > Pseudomonadota > Gammaproteobacteria > JABCZS01 > JABCZS01 > JAJFKJ01. The sequence continues at coordinate 4,986 of CAYUEL010000054.1, forward strand.
AATAACATCTGCGTCTTGTTCTATCGCGCCAGATTCACGTAAATCCGACATGACGGGACGTTTATTAGGACGGTGTTCCAGTTCACGATTCAACTGTGATAACGCAATGACTGGCACATTCATTTCTTTTGCAAGCAACTTCAATGAACGTGATATCTCTGAGATTTCCGCTGTACGATTTTCTTTCGTACCCGGCACTTGCATCAATTGTAAATAATCCACCACCACCAAGCCTAATTCACCCTGTTCACGTACCACGCGTCGCACACGCGCGCGGATCTCCGCAGGACTTAAACCCGGTGTATCATCAATTAATAAATTTGTTTCTGACATGATCGAAACCGCTGAACTGAATCGCGGCCAATCTTCATCTTGCAATTTACCCGTACGTAAACGGTGTTGTTCAATTTGTCCAAGTGATGATAACGAACGCATCGCCAATTGATCGCCAGGCATTTCCATACTAAATACTAATGCAGATTTTTTTTCTTTAATCACTGTGTTTTCTACAATATTCAGCGCCAACATGGTTTTACCCATGGATGGTCGACCCGCAATGATAATTAAATCGGATGGTTGCAAGCCACCGGTTAAATCATCAAGATCATGATAACCCGTTGATAACCCTGTTACCGTTGAACCCGCATGGAAAAGCTTATCCACACGTTCAACAGCGCGCGCTAATAACGTTTTAATATTATTCGGCCCAGAAGTTTTTGAACTTTTTTGATGGGCAATTTGAAATACTTTTCGTTCTGCATCATCGAGTAACGCAACCGAATCGCGACCTTCCGGTGTATAACCACTGCTCGCAATATCCGTACCTACATGAATCAATTGGCGCAACACGGATCGTTCATGAACGATATCTGCATAAGCAACAACATTCGCTGCTGAGGGTGTATTTTTTGCTAATTCAATTAGATGTGCCAGCCCGCCTGCATCATCCAGCTTGTTCATCTCTGATAAACATTCAGATAACGTAATGACATCAAGCGGTTGATGTTTGGCCGTCAATTGCTGCATCGCACGAAAAATAAGACGGTGTTCAAAACGATAAAAATCTTTTTCTTCGACGCGATCAAGCACCTTTTCCCAAGCTTGATTATCCAACATGATACCACCCAAGACCGATTGTTCGGCTTCTATCGAATGGGGTGGTACACGTAACGCTTCTTCGTCGATGCGTGCTTTATTCGCTTGAGTAGACATATCCTTTGTACAAGTCCTGGATAGGGCAATTCGCTAGGTTGAGATTGAATTACCAATTAACCTTTTGTGTCTGGCGTGATCTCTACACGTACCGTCGCATGTACAGCGCTGTGTAAATTAATCCGTATATCGTAGGCGCCAATGAAACGGATCACACCTTCTGGTAAGGAAATCTCGCTTTTCTCAATTGTAGCACCTTCTGCCATAATCGCATCTGCCAATTCGCGCGTGCCAATTGAACCGAATAACTTGCCTTCTTCGCTCACGGCTGCTTGGATCGTAATCATTAATGCATTCAATTGCTCTGCACGTTTTTGTGCTGCAGCTAATTTCTCTGCTTCGATACGTTCTAATTCTGCACGACGTGCTTCAAACTTAGCAATGTTAACTTTAGTTGCAAACACAGCTTTACCTTGTGGCACAAGGAAGTTGCGTGCAAAACCGGATTTAACGCGAACCTTATCGCCTAGTCCGCCTAATTTATTAACGCTTTCTAATAGAATGATATCCATTTTTCACCTCTGTTTACTTAACTTTACACGTAAATCCAAACCTGAATCCACCACCGCAATCATCGCCAATGCGGGCAAAGCCGCAAACGATGAAACAAATAATATGCCATATACTAATAACAGCCACCAACGGCTGAATGCTTTAAACTTCAAGTACCAATGCACAAAACCTAAACCAGGTACCAACAACAACAATAACCCTACCGTTGCAAATTGAATCAATACCGGTTGTTGTATGCCAATAACACTCAACACCAACAATATAAATGCCATTCCCAATGCAACTGGCTTATGCAATCGCATCTGATGGAATTCCGTTTGAAAACCACCTGGGTAGTAAAGCTTCGCTTGCCACCACCGCGCCAACATCAACAAGCCTATCTGCAATGAGAAAAATGCAAATGGCCATCCTAACATCATGCCACGCACCGCTTGCTCAAAACTTTGTCCCGATAGCATCGGAACTAAGTCCGTCTCACTTAAACCTACAGCGGCCAATCGGCAACGGAAAAAATCGACCCATGTTTGCACATTGGGTTGGCCAAAAATCAATACTTGCAATAACAGGCAAAGTACTAACGCTGCAAAACCTAATTCCAACGCAAAGCTCAATGCCCGAGTCGTTCGCAAACTCCATGCCATTACCCACAAAGGTAAAAACATGGCGACCACACCCAACCAATCCGTCCATGCAAACTCAATGCTATAACCAGAAAAGCCTAAATAGCTTGCTAGCGAAACTAATACAAAGCCAACGCTGGGAAGCCATCCGGGGCAACGCAATACCATCAACACAATGATAAGCATGCCAACCCAATTCAATAATGGTAACAACGCCAGGCCTGTAGCCAATAAGATGCCCAAAAGCGGTTGTTGTTCCAATAAACGCTTAATCAAGGCGCTTAATCCGTATAAGGTAGCAATGCCAAGTAACGCGCTAATTTAATTGCATTAGCCATTTCACGTTGGAAATGAGCACATGAACCCGTAATGCGACTCGGTACAATTTGCCCACTTTCAGTGATGTAATTCTTCAACATCTGCAAATCTTTATAATCAATAGATTCTACGGATTTAACAGGTATCTTTTTACGAAAAGCACCGCCACCACCGCCGCCGCTACCTTTATTGTTGCCACCGCGTTGAAATGTCTTCTCTTTTGCCATGATTTATTTCTCCGGTTACGCTGATGCTAATTCATCATCCATTGTATCGTCATCAAATTTAGATCTGCCCTTGCCTGCTCTTTCATCATCATAAGAACGATCGTCTTTGGATTTTAACAAGGCAGAAGGAGTGGAAATAGCTTCGTCTCTACGCAATACTAATTTACGTAGAACGGCATCGTTATAACGAAACGCCTTTTCAAGCTCTTCTAATGTGGGTTGGTCGCACTCGATGTTCATGAGCGTATAATGTGCTTTATGAACTTTGTCGATGGGATAAGTCAACTGACGGCGACCCCAGTCTTCTAAACGGTGGATTTTACCGTTGGTTGACTCAATCATGCTACGGTACCGCTCGACCATATCAGGCACCTGATCGCTTTGGTCAGGGTGGACGAGAAATACGATTTCGTAATGTCGCATCATAATCTAGCTCCTTGTGGATTAAGCCATCTAACTAATATAGTATGGCAAGGGTAAATTTAAGTAGGTATGATACCGTGTAACGATTCGGAAGGCAAGCTTAACTAATTCCTAGTCAGTGATAGGTTTTGCTGAAATTGCTGTGGAATGACAGAGGGGAATATTGCAAAACTATGAACGCTGTCTCTGAACTTCATAAAGAGCGATACCCGTTGCAACGGATACATTCAGGCTTTGAATCATGCCGGGCATGGGGATATACGCAAGATGGTCGCAAGTTCGTTGGGTTTGTTGGCGCAAGCCTTCCTCTTCCGAACCAACGATAATCGCTACATTGCCATTTAAATTAATCGATTGTAGCGGCTGCGCTTCTTCATTTAATACCGTACCTACTAGCCAAACGCCCGCTTCTTTCATGTGCTCTAAGCTGCGAACCAAGTTTGTGACAGCAAATAAATTCAACATATCTACGGCACCACTCGCAACTTTGCGCGCTAATGGGGTAATACTGGCTTGTTTATCTTTGGGCCATACAACCGCATTAACATTAAAAGCAGCAGCAGAACGTAAACAGGCACCTAAATTATGAGGATCTTTAATACCATCAAAAACAAGTATGATTGCATTATCCGATAAATTTTCGCAAAAAGTTTTAAATGATCTTTCATCGCCCAATTGTGTAGGTGCGATGGTTAAAACCACACCCTGATGATGTTCATTTTTAGCAAACTCATCAAGTTTTTCCCTGCTATGGTACGTGGTAGGAGTTTTATACTCTTGCGCCACATATAAAATTTCTTGAATGCGATCGTCCGCTCTACCCTTTTGGACACAAAGCTGTTTGGAACGCTCGGGGTTCGTTTTTAAAAATTGCATGACTGCATGAATGCCATAGATGTTCATTTGGATCGCTTCAAGGTTTTCTGTTGTGCGGTTATTTGCCGCTCTAAGGCAAAGTCAATTTTCCGGTCATCTAAATTAACAGATTGAACACAGACCTCGACTTTATCACCTAAACGTAAGACTTGTCCAGTACGTTCGCCTGTTAATGTATAATGAGTTGCATCATGAATATAGTGATCATCCCGCAAATTATTGATGTGAACCAATCCTTCTACGTAGATCTCTTGCAATTCCACAAAAATACCAAAATGCGTGACGCCGCTGATAATACCGATAAATTTCTCGCCAATGCGATCTTGCATGTATTCGCATTTTAACCATTGAATAACATCGCGTGTTGCATCATCGGCACGTCGCTCTGTCATGGAACAATGATCGCCCATTGAAAACATGTTTTCTTTTGTGTAACTATTTTTTTTATCATTCAAAATATTTTTCAAACAACGGTGAACAATAAGGTCAGGATAACGACGGATGGGCGAAGTAAAGTGTGCATATACTTCATAGGCCAATCCAAAGTGTCCAATGTTATCGGGTGTATAAATTGCCTGACTCATGGAACGCAATAACACCGTTTGTAATAAATGTTTATCATCCCGCTTTTGAATATTGGTGATGAGCTTTGCATAATCTTTAGGTTTGGGTTCTAATCCACCGGATAATTGCAATCCAAACGGTGCTAAAAATAAACGAAGTTCTTCGATTTTTTCAACACCAGGACAATCATGAACACGGTATAACGTATGAGATTTGTGTTGTTGCAAAAACAATGCCACGGTTTCATTGGCACTTAACATGCATTCTTCAATGAGTTTATGTGCATCATTACGTTCTGCCGGAATAATCTTTTGAATTTTCTTAAATTCATCGAATACAATTTTCGTCTCTTGACTCTCAAAATCAATGGCACCTCGATCTTCACGTTGAGTACGTAATACTTGATATAACTGATATAACATTTTTACATGTGGAATTAATGCCTCTGGAACTTCATGCGCTTCTCCCGCTAACATCAAAGCCACTTGCGTATAAGTTAAACGTGCTTTTGAATTCATAACAGCAGGATAGATTTCTGAATGTTTAATAATGCCGGCATTACTGATGTGCATTTCACACACCATGCATAAACGATCAACGTTCGGCTTTAACGAACATAAACCATTGGATAAAATCTCAGGCAACATGGGGATAACACGTTCAGGAAAATAAACAGAATTACCGCGTACCAATGCTTCTTTATCGAGCTCCGTTCCTGGCTTTACGTAATAACTAACATCAGCGATAGCGACAAATAAACTATAACCACCTTTTGTTTTTTCTACATACACCGCATCATCAAAATCTCTTGCATCTTCACCATCAATAGTAACCAGAGATAATTCTCGAATGTCTTTTCGGTCAGCATAAGCGGATTCCGGAACTGTTTCTGTCCAATGCTGAATTTCTGCTTTAACTGCTTCAGGAAAATTGTGTGGCAAATCATGTGCACGTAAGGCAACATCGATTTCCATTCCAGGTGCCATGTGTTTTCCCAGCACTTCAACGATTTTCCCAACAGCTTGCCGATGTAGCGTAGGCGGCGAAGTAATTTCCAGAACTACCATTTCCCCTGGGTTTACTTCTAATTCACTTTCTTTAACTAAAATATCTTGTTGAATATTCGTACGTTCGGGTCGAACAAACCCCTGTTTCTGCTCATAGAAATATCGACCCACGATTTGATGCGTGTTTCGTTCTAATACTTGAACAATTTGACCTTCTTTTTTACCTTTGCGAAATGCAGTTACTTCACGTGCGCTAACACGATCGCCATGAAACACTTGTCGCATTTCTCGTGGCGACAAATAAAGATCTTTACTGCCGTCATCTGGCATTAAGAAACCAAATCCATCTTTGTGCCCTATGATACAACCTTTGATGAGCTGTTTATCATCCATCGCACTATAATGATTACGACCTGATCGCATGATTTGACCATCGCGCACCATTGCGTTCAATCTTCGATCCAATGCTTCACGCGCAACTGCGTCATCTGCCAGATCAAGCTGTTTTGCAATTTGCTTGAATGTCAGCGGTTTTTCTGATGCCTTAAGTTGTTCAAGAATATACTCGCGGCTGGAGATAGGGTTTTCGTATTTCTCTGCCTCACGCTGATGGTGAGGGTCTTTTGGTTTTTTTGCCATAGTAGAATTATTGTTCCATGAGTGTCAGATGCATTTTACCATAGTATAGTGTAAAATTCTTTGTATGAAACTAGCCAGTCTTGCACGTCGTTTAGCCGCGATCCTCTATGATAGCCTGATTATTGTCGCCATCATGATGGTTGCCACAGCGATATTGTTGCCCTTCACGGGTGGGCGCGCCATTCCGCCAGGAACGCTTATTTACACGCTTTATCTTATTACCGTCGTGTATTTGTATTTTGCCTATTGTTGGCGCAAGGGCGGCCAAACCCTTGGCATGAAAGCCTGGAAAATCCGATTGGTATCGGAATATTCATACCCAGTCACATGGACACAAACATTCGTCCGTTTTTTTGGCGGGATAATCAGCATCGCTTGCTTAGGATTGGGGCTTGTTTTTCGTTGGCATGATAAGTGGTCAAACACTCGGCTCATTAAACTACCGTAATATCATAACCCTTACTTGTATAACCCTCGTTTGTATTCAATTCGCTTCTCAATCCCTTTTAACATGCGTCGATGTGCAAAATCAAATTTCTTCGTATTCCAATAAGCTTTTAAAAACTGAAGGACTTCGGTTTGATCTTGCCATTCACAACGACGAATAAATGTCGACAATTCATTGACTACACGGCGTTTGGTGACGAAGCATCGCTTTGCTTTTTCCAAGTCAATCACGCGCATATCCATTGCACCATCACATTCACGAATAAAAAGATGCTTGGGGAAAAAACAACGATGAACCCATCCATTTTGATGGATGCGACTAAACAATTGTGCTGTTAATGCGAATGCACGTTGCCTTCTTTTATGATCGCTTACTTTACTCAACCATTCTTCCAATGATACATAATCCGTAAGACCCTTGGTAATTAAAATGGCTCGAATGGGATTTTCCATCTGTTCGAAATACAACGGCTGCGTTGTAGGAATGCCTATTTTTTGCCAAAGCTGAATATTGCGAAGTTCGCGTGCACAAATCGATTTTGGGCGTAAAAAAAGACGTGTGAACAAAGACAAATGATGTTCTTGACGTTTCATGTAAACCGTCCATGTCTTTGTGGTATCGTCAAGTTTCATTCGCACCACATGAGACATACCCGATCGTATTCGATTATTGCCTTCTTCAACAAGTTCCCCTTCGTGCCCCCATAAAGCTTGAAAATTTTCAAACGCGTTCTTTTTTAACACAGATGAAAATACAGGATCTAAAAAACGTTTCTTCATTATAACCGTCTCATCATTAAATAACCTATTAATGCAAACAAACAGGGTGGGACCAGGGCGGCTAATACGGGAGGGAAATGGTACACGATACTTAAAGGACCAAAAATTTCATTCGCTAAATAAAATGCGAATCCCAACAAGATACCTGCTAACATCCGCAACCCCATCGAAGCACTACGCAAGGGTCCAAAAACAAATGGAACACCCAACAGCACCATAACAATAACCGAAAAAGGTTGCAAGACTTTTTTCCAAAAAATCAGTTGATAATGACCCGCATCTAAGTTATTTGCTTTTAAATAGCCTATATATTGGGTCAATCCCAATAAAGAAAGATCATCAGGCTCATATAATAAGACGTCAAGTAAGTTTGGGTTGATAAGTTCGGGCCATGTTGCTGAGGCCTCGAAGCTGGTTGTAACCTGTTCCGGTGTAATGTGACTGTGTCTAATACCCTCGAGAACCCACTGATCTTTTCGGTATTTTGCTTGTGCAATGAATGTTGCAGTTTGCAATTGATAATCATCATTAAATTCATAAACCGTAATACCTTGTAAAACACGACGCGGCAATAATGTTTGCACATGAACAAAATCATTTCCTTCGCGCATCCATGTTCCTTGTGCTGTTAACATCGCAAGACCAGCACTTTTTGCGCGTATTTTTAATGATTCCGCAGCATATTCTGCTTTAGGAACGGCAAACTCACCTAGCAAAGTAACAGCGACAGCCAATAATAAACCTACTTTTGCTATGGCCGAAGTGATTTTCCAAATGGAAACACCGCTTGTGCGCATCACGATTAATTCACTTCGTGATGATAATAAACCCAATGCCAATAACACACCAATTAAACTGGCCATGGGAAATAAAGTATAAAGTCGTGCAGGCAATGTAAGCGCCGTATAAGCTAATGCAGCGCTTGCACCATAATCACCGCGTCCCGTACCACCCAACTCATGTACGTAAGCAAATAGAAAATCTACGCCTAATACCAACAATAACGCCATGGCGATTAAAGCAAGTGATGTTTTTGCAATGTATCGCTGCAATATCTTCATAATTTTTTCGCTTGAATTCGTACACCAAAAAATGCAATCAATGCGCCTAACGCAGGAACCCAGTATAAACCGAGCCACTGTGGTATTGTGGTATCTTCGTATAATCCACGCGCAAAAATTAACACATTCACATACACAATCGCCGTGATGATGGCAGGTAATGCTTTAGCATATTTTCCTTGCCGAGGTTTCACTTTTGAAATCA
>CAYUEL010000055.1:0-13843 GCA_964443025.1 uncultured Gammaproteobacteria bacterium
CCAGTTCGCGGTCGTCAAGGTCTTTAAGCTTGACCAACAGACCCTTTCCATTAACCCGGCATTCACTTACGAGTTCGGGCTTTCCATCAATCAACCAGGGTTGATAATCGGCAGCTCTTGAAGCTTCCTGGGTATAAGGCATTACCTTAAGCCAGCCTTGTACCCCATGGACGCCCGTTACCTTGCCAATGACCAACGTGGTCACATGCATGGCAACTTACGCTGCCCCAGCCGCAGATTTCGCTGCAGCCTGATGTTCTTTCACGAGCGATTGGACGCGATCAGATGCCTGTGCGCCAACGCTTAACCAATATTCAATACGTGCCAAATTCAACCGTAAACGTGTTGCTTGACCTTGGGCGATGGGGTTAAAGAACCCTAAGCGCTCAATGAAACGGCCACCGCGTGGGCAACGTTCATCCGCTGCAACCACATCATAAAACGGCGATTTTTTCTTGCCCCGACGGGCTAATCTAATTTTTACCATGGATACTTTTCCTCCGGAGCGGGTATTCTACACAATTTCAAAGGGAATTTGAACTGTTTTTTGCTTGCATTGAGCTAGTGTTAGCGTGGGTATTCGTATAAGCAGAATGAGCTGTGTACCCGAACCCAAATATACATAGGGAGGTCGCTAGGACTGATCCTACGAATTTTTCAACATGTTTACCGTCATTGGCCCATTTGACATCAATGTTGCTCCAATGGGTACCAAAGATGGAATCAAATAGGTTGATAGGTTTTAACGCATCACCCGCACCGTAACCCACAGAATCGAAGGTTAAAGAAAGAGTAGAAAGGGCAATTAACGCGACCATGATATAAACAACGACCGCAAGCATGATTGCGAGATTCCATAGTGCTGCTTGGTATTTTGTGGGAATTTCAAAGTTAGCAGAGGGTTTTTCCTGATGTGCATTCTCATACATGTCTTGTATAGACAGGGTCGTCTCTTGTTTTCCCGCGGTATAGTCTTTATCAAAATCCAGTTTTTTGTACTTGAAAGATTGCATTTCTGTGGGGGGCATACAAAATGTAAGTGAGTTAGACTTGTTATTGCTGTTTATTTTAACCTGAGCAAAACCCGGCGTGTTTTTAATTGGGATGAAAAGACATAATATTAGCGGGGGTGATGGTGGTTGTTCTGGCTTTTCCTTTCCCAATAATACATTAACAGCAACTGAATTCCATCCATTTTTCAATTGATTAGCAAGTTCTGTAATGGAGAGAGAAATCGTTGCTTGTGCGTAGATTGTTCTATCATATGTTTTTGATTCAAAATTGATAAGCGCTTGTGATGAGTTACTCTCGGTTGCTAGGGGTGACTCCGGAGCAGAGGTGCTTTCAGTTCTGTTTCGTTGGTTATTATTACTGAAAGCAGTAGATACAGACTGATCTGTATATTGAGTGTTTTCAATTTCATAGCCTACAAAGTCTTCTGCTGTATATTCCGTTGTGACATCGCGATTTGAGTGATAAGGGGTAAGGGAAGATTTAATATTAATATCCTTTGCTATTAAACCAATCTGGGCAACAACGTAAGCATTGTTTTGCATTGGAATGTAAAGAATTAAGTTAGAAGGGTTTGGTAGTTTTTCGTTACTGCGCTTTCTTAATTCATTAGCAGCAGGAGATGCCCATCTGCCTTTAAGCTCTTTTATAAGCTCCGCTAAAGTAAGGGTCTCGTTGACTAATCCATACACTACCTGATTATTACTATCAATCACATATTGTTTGAAAGAGATAGTCATCGCAGCCTCCTCTTAAAACAGTAATAGGTCGTTGCGTTTAGCGTAGCACTAACTAAGAAGAGTTGTAAAGAGAATGCACAATTTTAGTTAGACAAATTAATGTGGCTTATTCTTTTCTAGTTGAACTACATTATAAGCTGCTTCAGTAATGTCATAGGTAGTTTTTAGGGCAGCAGGCGCAACTTTCCAAAGAGTCCAAGCACCGGCTACAGTAGCTAGTGCCGATCCCACGAACTTCTCAACATGTTTACCCTTATCTGCCCATTTGACATCAATGTCGCTCCAGTTTGTATCAAAGAACTGGTCAAACAGGTTAAGACCATCCAGCGCATTACCCGCATCGTAACCCACAGAGTCAAAGGTTAAGGAAAAGGTAGATAGGGTAGCAAGCGTTAACGCAACAGTGAATGCCACCACGGCGAGTGTTGCAAAACCCCACAATGCAAGGTGAAATTTTGCGGGAATTTGATAGCCACCCAATAATCCAGTTTGAGAGTTATTGCTTGAATCGCTTCTGTTTGAACCACTGTCCGATGTTGCCTGAGTATAGGCTGCTAGAGAGTTGGGTTTATCTGCGTGTAACATTGGGATAATGCTTACACCATAGTTACAGCCATCGAAGGCAGCGATATTTTGTTGAAATTGCGGGCCATAAAGATCTATGGTGTCATTTTTATCATCGGATCGGCTTATTTTTACAGCAGCATATCCAATTTCTTTGTCATGGTTTGTGATGGGGATAATAAGTTGCAGCAAGGTCAACTCGCTGTTTTTTGCCCATAATCTCTTAGCAAGCTGCGAATTCCACCCGCCATAAAGTTCGTTGGCAAGTTCAGTTAATTGGTTGAGCGTAATGGCGCTAGTGAGTACATGGTGTGTTTGTTCTACAGTACTCGATCTGATAATCGCAATATTACTCATATCATTCTCCAGGAAACAGTGGTAGGTCAATTGCATCCAGCGTAGCACTAGTGAAGAGACGTTGTAAAGGATATTTTGAAAACTTTAACCTGATTTGAGTTTGTAACCTTGATAAGCCGTTGTTCCGCTACCTGCTAATGTACCGACTCCCGAAATACCTACAAATGCCCAATGAACTCCCTTAGTGGTATCGGTGTATTTATCGTAATCTAATAAGTCACTTTCGCCGCATCCTTCAGCGAGGTCACCTAAGACTTTTATCCAATGCGTATCACCCGTGTAAATACTCAAGCTAGCCGCAAAGGCCAATGTAAATACAACCGTGAAAAACAGCGCGATTTTAGCATGTTGTAAATGATGGGCTTTTTTGAGTTTGAAAATATCAGGGTTGAAGGTGTAAGTCTCAATGTTTCTTAATGCAAATTCATTCGCACAATTTTGATAAAATGTATCGTCAATCCTACCTTGATTAAAAGTTAGGTTAAGGTATTGCATATTTGAACAATGAGGGAGAATTAATCCATTATTAGCAACTCCATGCGGGCGCATGTAAACTCCTGTAAAATTGTTGTCACCGTTTATGTACCGCAATTCAAGGTATCCAATAATTTTGTCATACTTATCTATGATAGGGAAAAAAACAACCCGTTCACGGTGGTCATCTTTTTCACGATTTTTATTTAATTTCAGGTGTAATGCATTTATGCTTAAAAAAGCTTGTATTTCTGCAAGCGTGAGTGGTTCAATCAAAAGTACAAATTTTGCAGCATTGTTATCGTCAGCCGCATATACGTAATTGATAATTTTATTGCCTGAATAGCTTATTGTACTGGTTGTTAAATTGAATAATTCAGCGCTGATAATATTATTCAATATCTTTTGTTTAAGCTCATCTAAGGTAAGTTTGCCCATGAGATCATTGCCCGAAGTTAAAATACTAAATATAAATTTGAGTATATACGCAAGGCTGTTAAAGATGCAAGGTCATCCCAACATAAATGCGGCACGTTCTGCAGCGGTACGTTTAATCCCTTTCGCGGCTTTGACTTTTTCGAGGCGGGGCAATAATCCTGCTTGATTAGCAATTTGAATAGAAAGACCGGGACGTGCATTCAATTCGAGCATCAAGGGTCCTTTGTATTTGTCGAGCACAATATCCACACCAATGTATCCCAGACCTGTCAGATCGTAACAACTGGCGGCAAAGCGTAACAAGTTATTCCAACCGGGAATTTGAACACCTTGAATGGGATTGCCGGTATCGGGGTGAATATGTGTGATGTGATTGTGTGATACGCCTGTGTGCGTCATGCCGGTTTTCAGATCAATGCCAACACCTACCGCACCTTGATGAAGATTGGCTTTTCCATGGGATTGACGTGTAGGCAAACGAACCATCGCCATCACGGGATAACCTTGAAATACAATCACACGAATATCAGGAACACCTTGGTAACAGATGTTTTCGAAAATCGGATCGAATATTACGCAATATTCAAACATGGCGTGATCGGGCTGGCCGCCCAAACTATACATGCCGCTTAAAATATTGGAAACATGAAAATCAAGTTCTTGTTGCGTTAAGATTGTACCATCGACACACAAATAATGTTTGCCGCGACGCTTCATGATCACAATGATGCCATCGCCGCCGCTGCCTTGTGCGGGTTTAACGACAAAACTTTCGTGCGCATCTAATGCTGTCTGTAAATCGCGAATTTGATGTTCAATTTTTACCACATGATATAACTCAGGTACGGCGATATCAGCTTGCATGGCCAATGCTTTGCTTTCAAGTTTATTATCCACGCGTTGATAATATTTACGCGGGTTATACATTTGAATAAATTCAGCGTTGCGTTGATTCATACCAAGAATGCCTAATTGGCGTAATTGTTTTGCGACTTTAAAAGGGTTAATGATCATATGTTAACGCTCTTTAATTAAGTCTTTAAAACGGTATAACTCGGTGAGTCGATAACCATGGTAATGACCAAACCACAACATGCCTGAAACGATCACGAATATTAATTCGGGAAACACGAATAACATGTGTTCTGCATAGGTATTACTCATCACAAGATACGCTAATACTGCAGCGATTAAACTACCAATCGCTTGTTGAATTGCATCCCATGCGCCATGTTCTTCCCACACAATCGACATGCGTTCGATAGTCATGGTGATAATAACCATTGGGAATAACGCAACGGATAAACCATGTATAAATCCTAAATGATAACTGAAAATACTAATGAGTATCATGATAATGATAACACTGGATAATACGGCACTTAAACGTGGAATCAATAACAGTTTTAATTTTTCAAGATAAAAACGTACGCTGAGTCCCAAACAAACAATCACGGTGAACATGATCAAACCTGCTAATAAATGTGTTTCGCGGAATGACAATGCAATTAACACAGGCATGAATGTACCGAATGTTTGTAATCCAATGAGACTGCGTAAGATCAAAATAACAAATGCACCTAGCGGGATCATGATTAAAATTTGATACGTTACTTGCGTAGGTAATGGCAAATTAAATAACGAATAACTCATTAAAGAAGATTTTGATTGAATCGCTGCTTCTTGCGCAATGTCTAATGTGTTTTGCAAACGTTGTGTAAAGGCAAATGTGATGGTTTCATTATCACCGCCCTCTAATGAAATCAAAGGACGTTCTCCGTATTGCCATATCAGGAAATCATGAGGCAATCCAGGACTTCCTGTTTCAGGATTTAAATAATTCCATTCATGGCTGGAAGAATCGCGCACGCCTAAATAAATATCAAGTGGAATGTCATGGCGCGATTTCACATTATCCGTGAGTTGAAAACCATACACTAAACGTGCGGTAATGTTTGGCCCAAACGATGAATCGGGACCAATCAATAAATCCACCGCTGTTTTTGCAATATTTTCTGTTGAATAGTTACGATCTAATAATATTGCCGTGTTACCATCTTCTGTGTTTAATAAGCTCTTGATGATCTCCGTTGCAAAAGTAAGACTATCTGCGGAAGTTTCACGCACATTGGTAATTAATGTTTCTGCAGCAGTTAATTTTGCACCTTCATATTTTGGGCGACTGACGTTGGGTCGCTTGGATAAGAGCGTATGAATATGTTCGGGATCAACGTAAAGTTGTGTGCGGTAATACACGGTTTGAATATCATTGGCACGACGAATACTGAGCGTGGCAATGCGATTATCTCCTTCATTGGCAATATGAGAGCCATAATTACGTGATACAAAATCTTCATTAATGCGTGCAAATCCGGGCTGATCGGGAGGAATGGTAAATGAAGTTTTTGCCGGACGACCATCCGCAACAAAATTGATACGAGCTTCGACTGTCCAAACGGTGCTGGCACCAAAGGGAAAAAGAGGTAAATTTAATACCGTTACTTTATATATGAACATCCACAGGGCTAAACCACTGAGTAATAGTGTTAAGATGATTAAATGTTTTTTATAGTTCATTCGATATCATTCCATGACAAATAGGTTTGGTTGTGAATACAAGTGTGGGATCAATCAATACGTTGAATGTTTCCATGGCGCTGCGCCCTAGTAACATAGGATAAGCAAAATTAGAGCGATCCGTAAGGCTGACTTCAATAAGTCGTGTTTCATGCCCTAAACACACATGCATTTCAACGACAGGACGTCGATCGAAAAGAGAGTCATCTTCACTCATCTCGGAAGCGCGTTTACGGATTTTTACCATGCGTTTTAAGGGTAATTCAAACTGGTATATTTTCCCGCCCGTGCGCTCAGGCTCGATAACAAAACGTACCCACCTTTTGCCATCTTTTTTAATGAGTTTGATATCGTGGGCGCTTAAACTTGATGTAAGCGCGCCAGTATCCATGCGGATATTCAATTTCACTTGCTCTTCGTCGATATGCTTTAGAATATATCCTGCTTCAACACGACCCAAAACTTTACGATCATGCTGTGGGCCAATGAATGCGTTAATGTAGAATCCGGCAAGCAGCGCAAGCAGGGTGAGCAATACAATAGCAATGTTATGTCGCGTTTTCATTGAATCCCGTGATTCCACCGGTAAGATTGGTACAAGCGTAGCCCAAATCCCTCAAAAATGCGACCGCACGACCGCTTCGACCGCCACTACGGCAGTAAACAATATAATGTTCTTCTTTGGAAAGCTTACCGAGGTGATCGGGCAGGGTATTGAGTGGAATATTCACGGCATTGCCGATTATCCCCGTTTCAAGTAACTCAAAAGGTTCACGTACGTCAATCAATTTTAAATGGGGATTTTGTTGCAATTGTGCACGCAAGGTGGCGGCATCAATCGCATGTTGAGACGGTTGTGGGTGATGATGGCAAGTGTGCATGATTTCCTCCAGTTGAGTGATAGTAGGATGCTGGCCGCATAAAGCGCAGTCAGGGTTTTTACCGATATGGATCGTTTTAAATGACATATTAAGGGTATTGACCGTTAACAGTCGATGAATCAGCGGTTCGCCACAACCAATGATCAGTTTCAATGCTTCAGTTGCTTGCATCACGCCAAATAATCCTGGTAATACGCCTAATACACCGCCGGTGGCGCAATCGGGAATAGCGTCTTTTGCAGGTATTTCAGGAAATAAACAACGGTAACAGGGACCCTGTGGTGTACAAAAAATTGATATCTGGCCTTTAAATTGAAAGATACTGGCTTGTATGTTAGGTTTTCCTGCAAAGTGGCATGCATCATTAATTAAATAACGGCTGCTAAAATTATCGGTGCCATCGATGATGATGTCATACTGAGAAATAATATCCAACGCATTGTCGGCATTTAAGCGTTGTTGATAAGTGACAACACGAACATCAGGATTATGGTGATTGATCCAACGTTCAGCGGATACGACTTTAAGTTCGCCGATAGTTGCTGTTTCAAAAATAGTTTGGCGTTGCAGATTGGATAATTCAACCCTATCAGGATCGATAATCCCCAATTCACCGATGCCTGCCGCTGTTAAATACGTAATGACCGGCGTACCCAACCCACCCGCACCCACACAAAGTACTTTAGCTTGTCTAATTTTGGCTTGTCCCGCAGGTCCTACTTCCGGCAAACTTAAATGCCGCGAATAACGTTGAACTGCATCGGGATTCACCTTAACAACCATAAGTATGTGTAGAAAGTAATAGTTTTGCAGGGAGATCTGTTTTATCAATGGTGATGATCACATAGGGTTGTGCGATCATGCCTAAGCTCATGCAGTTCGCGCCCGGTTGTTCACGCGTCGCATAAACCCACAATTCACCGTTTTGATTTTCAATACGCTCAATACGAATGTAATAACCGCTGTTCGGTTGATCGCTATCAATGATGGCAAATACTTGTTGTTTTTCAAAATCAACGGCGGGCGCGGGAGGAGATGGAACCACAGTCATGTGTTTTTTCCAAAATGTAACCCAGTTTTGTTCATTTGTGAATGTATGTAACATCGCTTTATCTTGTTTGGCGCCACTCATTGTGCCGTTATCAATGATATTAAATGTAATAAGATTAGAAGCGGGCTCAGGCTCAACGGTAGGTTCGGGCTTCACGATCGCGGTCGTTTCATTCAGCTGGGGTTCGGGTTGTTGCGTAACCGGCGTATTATTATCAATCGTTGCAGCCAATTCATTCACCGGTTGATCAGCCCATGCGGTAAAACATAGAGTTGAAAGCAAACATGCAGATAACCATTTTTTCATCATCATATCTTTATATCCTTAATATTGAGGGAAACCTGGCGGCATTTGACTTTGCATTTGCCGCATCATTTTCTTCATATCACCTTTCTTTGAAAACTTCTTCATCATCTTTTGCATTTGCATAAACTGTTTCAGTAAACGATTAATTTCAGCGACATCATTACCTGATCCTGCTGCAATACGACGCTTGCGTGAACCCTTGATAATATCTGGGTAACGCCGTTCTTGTGGAGTCATGGAGTTGATGATAGCCTCATATTTTACGAACATTTTATCGTCGATGCCTGTCATCGGCATTTGCGCCGCACCTGGGAGTTTGCTTAATATCCCTTGCATTCCGCCTAATTTATTCATTTGTTGAATTTGATCGCGAAAATCAGATAAATCAAAGTTACCTTTTTGTAGTTTTTTAGCTGCTTTTTCAGCTTGTGTTTTATCGATCTTCGTTTGTGCTTCTTCAATCAGGGTTAATACATCGCCCATCCCCAACATACGTGATGCCACACGTTCAGGATGAAACGCTTCCAATGCATGAATCTTTTCACCCACACCCATAAATTTAATAGGCTTTTGTGTCACGTGTCGAATAGAAAGAGCGGCACCACCTCGGCTATCGCCGTCGGCTTTCGTGAGAATAACACCCGTGATTGGAATTAAATCGCTGAATGATTTCGCAACATTCACGGCATCTTGACCCGTCATGCTATCAACTACCAACAATGATTCAATCGGATTCGTGGCGCGATGAACTGCTTGCAATTCATTCATCATGTCAGTATCGATGTGTAAACGTCCAGCGGTATCAAGGATAACAACATCATAGCCTTGACGTTTCGCTGCATCGATCGCGTTCTGTGCGATGGTTACAGGTTTATCTTGAAGGCTACTGGGAAACCAATGTGCATCAATTTGTGTTGCTAGTGTTTTTAATTGTTCGATCGCAGCGGGACGATACACATCCAGCGATGCCAACATCACTTTTTTACCAGATTCCTGTATGAGTTTACGTGCCAGTTTAGCGGTTGTAGTGGTTTTACCCGAGCCCTGTAAACCAAGCATCAATATCACGGCGGGTGGTTGGCAAATTAAATTAAGTGCATCATTATGTTCACCCATAATGCGTGTGAGTTCGTCATGCACGACTTTAATCAGCGCTTGACCGGGTGATAGGCTTTTTTGCACTTCTTGGCCCAAAGCCTTTTCACGTACCTGATCAATGAATTCCTTTACAACGGGTAGAGCGGCATCGGCCTCCAACAGGGCCATGCGTACGTCGCGCAGGCTATCTTTAATATTATCTTCGTTAAGAACCGCCTGACCGGACAGTTTTTTAATGGTTTGGCTTAAGCGTTCTGAAAGCTGCTGAAACATGGTTCACCTGGGTAAAAAGAGACCCGCCTATTGTATCGCATCTTTAGGATACAGTGGGATATGATTTGAAATCAAGGGCTTAGGCTATTGTAAAATCTATAAAACTAACTCATAATATAAAGAAGGGTATTTTATGGGCAATGGCAGTTCATTTAAAAATGTGCACGAGTATGCAACTTGGCTTGCTGGGAAGGTTGGATTAGGTCCGGCGCCCGATGTGGTTGCATTGGATGATATTGAAAAATATGTAAAATTTATAAACACAGATAAAATCGTGCCTGTTACCTTGTTGGCCTGCAAAGACCATCAAGTTTATCTGACTGATTCAAGCATAGAAAGCGCACAAGCATCAACGATAAACGATATTAAAAAAGATTTTACACGATCAGGTACGCAAGGAATTGAAGAAGTACCATTGTATGTGAATGAACAAAAAACAACACTTAAAGAAAATGCCGATAACAGCTTTTCTCAACAAAACTTTAGCGACTGGCACTTAGAGAACTATGGGCAACACTGGTTGCGTCCGTTCTCTGAGATTGGCAAGGCAATGGGTAACCATGGTAAAACGCTAGAGCTTGCAAAACAGGTTTCAAGCCCTGATCTAAGAAATTCAAAAATAATACTTGAGGATGAAGCAGAAGACTCAAAAGACAACCATTATTCAATTCCCACCAAAACAGCAGCCATGGGATTATATGAACAAGAAGGAAGAAAATACGTTGTGGTCATTGAAAAGGATTTAACATTAGCAACGGACCCGGGTGATCCAGAAAATAAAAAAGCAAAACCCATACCAGGCCATATGATTTCTGTTTATCGCTACGTTGAAGAGCAAGGTTATGTGTTTGAAAGCATGAAAGGATCAAATCCTTTCCCACGAGTTTTTATGGCGCAACATAAACACATGGTCGATGTTGCTCAGGTTAAATACTTACGTAAAAAAATAATCAATTACGTTCTTAACGCACAATGCCAACGCTATCAACGGTACTGTGATCCCAGGAGTTCGCAACATTCAAATAATACGGCAGGGACTATTCTTGCCATATTGCTAGCGTTGCGTATA
Organism: uncultured Gammaproteobacteria bacterium; assembly: GCA_964443025.1. GTDB lineage: Bacteria > Pseudomonadota > Gammaproteobacteria > JABCZS01 > JABCZS01 > JAJFKJ01. The sequence continues at coordinate 10,840 of CAYUEL010000055.1, forward strand.
TTGGCTGAAAAAATAGATGCATATGAATGTAATGCGGTGATTCAAATTATTAAAGAAGCGGAAAAATCAAGTCCAGATTTATACACCATCGGTATCCATATTAATGCCCTAATGCCTGAAATAACATCATTACAAGCAGCCGCAAAAAAACAAATGTGGAAAGGAGCTGCATGGTTAGTATTAGGATTAGCGTTGCTCACATTTTCTGCGCTTGCTGGATTAGAATTTGTGGATACTTATAAAGCAGGTTTAGCGATAGAATCATGGGTTGTTAATGACCGAAATAATTTAGGAGCCGTTGCAGCGGTTGCTAGTACTGCGGGCGGAGTCGTCAGCGCTTATCAAGCCTATGTTAATATCAGACCTGGTTATCAAGCCAAACAAGCGGCTCAAACATTGAAGGATAAAAAAGCTGATCCCCCTGACCCAGCTTAATTTGTGATAAACTTGCCCAATGACTTTAACCATCTGCATTTTATTTTACCTGGCTGCCTTTGTGGCGCAAGCCCAGTATTTACGCGCGTATAAGCCTATTTACCGAGTGATGACCCTGTCGACTACGTTGGTAGCAGCGCTGCTGCAAATGGGGTTATTGCATGCTTGGATTGATACATCCACAGGACAGAACCTCGATGTTTTTAATTTAATTAATTTCATTACCTGGTTGTGGGTGGTTATTACATTGATTTCTTGCATACGGACGCGAATAGAAAGTAGTTTATTCATTGTTATCCCAATGAATGTATTATCGATTCTGTTAGTGAAATATTACGCTGGTCAAACAGTGATCCCTTTAGCACAATCTCCCGCGGAATTGTGGCATATCATCTTTGCATTATTAGCCTATGCCATTTTTGGTGTGGCGTGTTTGCAAGCTTGTGTGTTGGGATTGCAATTGCAATGGTTAAGCAAACATCCTGGGAAACGGTATTTACAAGCAATGCCGCCGGTAGAAGGTATGCAACAACTCATGTTCAATACATTATTAATGGGCATGTTAGTCTTTACCATCGCCATGAGTTTAGGTTTTGTATTTGCTGAACAGGGTGGTCAATTGTATGTAAGCAAAGGTGGATTGAGCTTATTAGCCTGGGTTATTTATTTCGGTCTATTATTAGCCTATTATAAATTTGGTTTAAAACTGCGTCTTGCGGTGCTTTGGACGATCTTAGCATGGGTGGGTTTAAGCTTGGCTTATTTTGGAACTAGGATATTATGATTGTAGAACTTTCAGTAACAGCATTAGTCGTCATACTTGTAATATTGATTATTTTTTCGGCTTTTTTCTCGGGGTCTGAAACATCGATGATGGCATCGAACCGTTATCGTTTGCGTCATCAAGCCAAAGAAGGTAAAAAGAGCGCTATTTTAGCGGAAAAACTATTAAAACAACCCGATAAATTATTAGGCACGATATTAACCGGTAATACCTTTGCAAACATTCTTGCATCCACGGTGGCAACAATTATTGCGGTGGAAGTGTGGGGCGATGTGGGTTTAATGGTAGCGCCGATTGTATTAACCGTGGTGATTTTAATCTTAGGTGAAGTAGCACCCAAAACATTGGCCGCAATGAAAGCCAATTCATTAGCCTTGATTGTCGCCTGGCCTTTGTATGGATTATTAATATTATTATATCCTGTGGTATTTCTCGTTAACGGCGTTTCCAATGGTTTATTAAAACTCTGCCGTGTGGATAAACCTTCGAGTAGTGCAGAACATTTAACCTCAGAAGAATTACGTACTGTTGTTGCAGAAGCCAGCGGTCGCATTCCTTCACGTCATAAAACCATGCTGTTACGTATTCTTGATTTAAAAGAAATGACGGTTGATGACATCATGGTGCCTCGTAATGAAATTACAGGTATTGATATTAGCGAAGGTTGGGAAGCTATTTTGCAACAATTACGTCATGCACAACATACGCGGTTACCTGTGTATAACGATGGTATTGAAAATATCATCGGGATTATTCATGTGCGCGATGTCGTTAACTTTTTAAGCGATGAGATCATGCATGATGAAAATGCATGTAAAGCCATGTTACGCGAACAAGCCAGTGATGTTTATTTTTTACCCGAAGGAACGCCATTAACAACGCAGTTGCTTAATTTTCAGACTAAGAAATTGCGCATGGGGATGGTGGTTGATGAGTACGGTGATATTCAAGGGCTGGTTACGTTAGAAGATATCTTAGAAGAAATCGTCGGTGAATTTACGACTGATATCGCAGCAGCCATTCCAGATGTTCATCCGCAAGCGGATGGATCTTATTGGGTAGATGGTGGTGCCAATATTCGTGAACTTAATCGAGCGATGCACTGGCATTTGCCGGTGGATGGTCCTAAAACGTTAAGCGGTCTTATCATTGAAACCCTGGAGTTCATGCCTACGGCGAACCTGAGCTTGAAAATAAATGGGTATGCGATGGAAATCATTGCTATGCAAGAACAAAAGATCAAGACGGTGAAGATATTGCCAGAAAAATGACATGTTGTTTGCTTTCCAACATAGGCTTGTCTATACTTAGCTTTGCGCAAAAGAAAAAACTAAGTTAGATAAGGATAAAAACAATGTCAGGAGTTGATTCAAAGCGCCTTGAGGCGCAGCTCGCATTCTTCCGTGAAATCGATAAGCTTAAACAAGTATTTAGACAGACCCTTCTTTTAGATGGTTCTCGTGTGGAAAATGATGCCGAACATTCGTGGCATTTGGCCATGATGGTGATGACATTCATCGATTATGCACCAACGCCCGATATGGATGTGGCAAAGGTATTAAAATTAGTGATTCTGCATGATTTAATTGAAATCGATGCGGGTGATATTTATACCTACGATGATTACGACCCTGAAGAAAAACGCCGTAAAGAACAAGCCGGCGCGGATCGTATCTTCAATATATTGCCTAAAAATCAAGCCGATGAAATGATGGCGCTTTGGCATGAATACGAAGATAAAATCACACCCGAATCGTTATTTGCAAGTGCGATGGATAAACTGCA
>CAYUEL010000056.1:0-13742 GCA_964443025.1 uncultured Gammaproteobacteria bacterium
CTTAATGGATTGCTTCGGCCTACGGCCTCGCAATGACAAACCCTCTCTACTTATTTATACACATCACCTTAAACAATTCGCCCATTTCGTGGGGTTGAACCAACGTTTGAATTTGTTGTGAATAAAGCAATTGTTGCTTTTCATCATCCACCAGCGCTAAATTTAATAATCCGTGTTGCAATAAATATTCTGCTTGCGAATCGAAACTGACTTGTAAACCGCTGTTCATGGCCGTTTCACCTACCTTGGTGAAATCCACATGTGCAGTAATATCTTGTAAACCTGGGTATAAAAACGGATCTTCGTGCGCATGATGACGGTAATGGCACATGAGCGTTCCTTGTTTGCGATCCGAATGATAATAGACATCTTCTAAAAAACCATAATCCACGAACACGATCAAACCTTGTTGCAATTTGGCAATTAACGAGCGCACAAAAATAGGCAACATGACATTCACTTCTGAAATATAATTTTGCTTGTCTTGTTTGGTCAATGGCAATGATTCAATGGCTTTACGTAATATATCATCTTGCATGGGTTCATCTACATAATCAAATCGATCATCTTTCCATATAACCCTTCTTTCAAATAATTCTTGTTCACGGTAACAAAATAAATGTACTGGCATTGCATCCAATACTTCATTGGCTAAGATAACTCCTGAAAAATTTTCAGGCAGTTTATTGAGCCATTGAATGCGTGGTAATAAATCAGGTATTTGTTTTTTAAATGTCTCGTGTTGTTGATTCTGACAATCGGGGCTGACTTCTAAGATAAAATACTTTGTTTCATCATCACCCTGTTGCTTCAGAAACGTTAATATATCCGCTGCCATTTGCCCATTTCCAGCACCTAATTCTAAAATAGAACCCTTTGTTTCCTGTAAGACGGGCTGGATCGATTGCGCTAATGTATAAGAAAACAACGGTGAAACCAAGGGCGCTGTAACAAAATCTCCCGCTTCACCAAACTTGGCACTTCCGGCAGAATAATAACCTAATCCGGGTGCATACAAACATTCTTGCATGTAGGATGCAAACGAAATACTTTTCCCCTGCATCATTTCTCGAATATGTTCCACCAATTTCTGCGAATGTGCTAATGCATCTGCTGAAGGCTTGGGTAAATGATCTGTTTGCATAATTGTCTCACTTTATATCAGAGCCACCGCATCCGCTCACTAATAAATAATAACGCCCTTGAACGGATTGTTGATCTTGTTCGCGTAATATGCCCGATTGTTCAGCTGCGATAGAAAAATGAAACGATGTTGCCAAACGATGGATATAAGCTGGATTATGTGCAAATCTCGCATGTTCGGTTAATACATAATCTTCAACACCCGTGTAAGTTTCTATTGAAAATAATATATATCCATTGGGAACAATCTTTTGTTCCAGAAGAGAAAATAGTTCATCTAGTTTACCGATATATCCCAATACGTCAGCCGCAATAAAACAATCAATGGTTTGATCTAACATGGTTTGAACAGCGCTTAATACTTCTTGATGAATCAATTCATCGTAAATATTTTTTTCTTTCGCTTTAGCTAACATGGATTCGGATAAATCAATACCAATGATTTCTTTCGCAAAGGGCTTGAACCCTTCACCCGTTAAGCCTGTACCACAACCGAGATCCACTATTTTTAGACTTCTTTCACGAGGATGAACATGGTTTTGAAACAGATTTAATAAATTATTGGGAACTTGGTAATGCAACCCTTCTTTCATTTGAACATCGTAATAACGCGCATAACGATCAAAGAGTTCCATAACAAATGTTTCGGGCGCATGATCAGGATTATTATTCGCATCCAACGTGGCACGCATGAATTGAACATGCTGATTATCGGGTTGTAATCGTTGCGCTCGCTGAAAATACTCATCTGCCAGCTTATTAAAATGTTGTTTCTTTTTGATTAATCCCATATTATACAATGCAGAAAAATGATTCTCATCGCGATCAATGGCACCTTCAAAAAAAGATTCAGCTTTCGTTTCATCGCCTTTCTTAAGGTAAATCAAACCCAAATGGTAATGGGCTTCGGCATGCACGGGTTGTATTTCAATAGCACGTGTTAAATAAATTCTTGCAGATTCTAAATCTTCTTGTTGCAAACGCAACATACCTAAATGACAAAATGCTTCTGACAATGTCGGATCGTATTTGATGGCTAATTCCAAATGTTCCGATGCTTTAAACAAATCACGTTGTTTAAATAGGATACTTCCTAATAAATGTTGCGCTACAGCATATTCAGGCACAAGTTTAACCGCTTGTTCCAAGAGATGTTTCGCTTGATCAATGTTGCGGATTTGCAAATAACACATCGCCAAATTATGATACGCACGTACAAAATCAGGCTCTTGTTCGAGCAACCGCTCATAGTAATAGATCGCCTCTTCGTAGTTATGTTGTTCACCGTAAAGAGTCGCTAGGTTATAAAGTGTGGCTAAATGAAATGCATCTTCTTGCAAGATTTGTTTATATAACGTGATGGCTAATTCATCGTTATCGTCCTTTTGACTGGCCAATGCTTTGTTGAAGAATTTTTCAATATCCATGAAGGGATTATAAAATAAAAAACCCGGCAATGGCCGGGTTTTTTAATTTATTGAAAAACTATTAAGGTTTTCTTGGAGCTATAGTTGGTTTCTGATCATAACCCAACTCTTCTCTGTTTGCTGGTATACCGACTTTTGGAGCTGTTTTTGCACGATTTTGCTGAGCAGCTTTACTCCAAACGTTAGCGTTGTGCAAATCGAGTTGTTTATTCTTATAAGCTGACTTATCAGTTGATGATAAAGCGTGAATAGCTGTAACACCTTCGTAAGCTTGGTTAGTTATAGAAGCCTTAGAAGAATTTGCTGTAAAAGAATCTACATGTTGCTTTGCAACATGCAACTTAAGCCCACCATGTAAAACTGGTGCTTTTGTTGGTAAATTTGCTGCCATCTTAACCTCACCGCAACTTCAAGTTGCCATAAGAAATTAAACCTATATCGGGAATAGTATCAAGATGTATGACTCATGTCAACATCTATATTGCATTTGAGCGGTTTATCCGGCGCGAAATCAACGAGTTATAACTTATTGATTTAACTTGGATTTTCCTTCAACTACAACTGATACCTTCCCTATGATTGTAGTATAGTCAAAATCCCAGCGCCTGTCACTCGCTCAAATGTAACAATTTGTAGATGGCTATTGTCTTTGCGAGGCCGTTAGGCCGAAGCAATCCATGCTAAAACAGAATGGATTGCTTCGCCGCCACGCGGCTCGCAAGGACAACGGGTCTGTTATAATCCCCCCATGAAAACTCTACGTATTGCAACACGACAATCAGCCCTGGCGCTTTGGCAAGCGGGATGGGCGAGCGAGCAGCTCAAAGCTTATTATCCAGATATCGTCATTGAACTTATTAAAATGACCACCCCCGGTGATGAACTTATCGATGTATCACTGACCAAAGTCGGTGGTAAGGGATTATTCCTCAAAACTCTCGAAGAAGCCTTATTAAATCACGAAGCGGATATTGCCGTGCATTCACTCAAAGATGTTCCTGTGCAAGGGACTGAGGGTTTGGAGCTCACGTGTTTCTTGCCGCGTGCAACGCCCAACGATGCGTTAGTGGCGGGCGATGGCGTTTTAACGATTCACGATCTGCCTCAAGGCGCCATTGTGGGCAGTTCCAGTTTGCGCCGCCAATCACAATTGAAAGCTTTACGTCCGGATCTGGAAATCAAGCTATTACGCGGCAATGTGGATACACGGATTAAGAAGTTTCAGGGTGGGGAATACGAGGCTATCGTACTAGCGGCTTGCGGATTAGAACGGTTAAAGCTTGAGCAATATATCAGCTGCGTGTTATCTGAAGCCGAATGTTTACCCGCCATTGGGCAGGGTATTGTGGTCATTCAATGCCGCGCAGACGATGATACCGTGAAGGCGCTATTAAAGCCCCTACATGATCCCAACAGTTTCGCAGCTGCACTCGCTGAACGTACCATGGGAAATCTATTAGGCAGCAGCTGCCAAGTACCCATTGCTGGTCATGCGGAGATTCGCGGCGATCGTCTATACTTGCAAGGGCTTGTGGGTAGTTTAAATGGCGAAACGATCGTACGCTCGCAAGCCGGTGGGAACATCCGTGACGCTGTTACATTAGGTGAAATCGTTGCCCATGATCTGATTGATCAAGGTGCGATGAAGATTATTGAGGATTGTCTTTGACCCTCACCCTAACCCTCTCCCGCTCTTCAGTATTTAAGTTTTTCAAACTATTGTTGGGCGGGAGAGGGAACTGATTTAATGTCAGAGGAGCGCGTCGGGTATACGGGGATGTTTTTTGCGAACACTCAGGACCGAAGGTCCGTGAGCAAAAAACCCATCACCGTGTACCCTACAGCGACTCTGACTACACAAGGATCATGAATTGAACTGGCCACACTTACATATCTTAGTGACACGTCCACAAGAACGTGCGCAGGATTTAATTAAAGCGTTGTATGCACATCAAGCATCGGTGTTATTATTTCCCACGTTAACCATTCAACCCATCAATCATCCTTACGAACTTGAACAACAAGTTGAAAGGATTCAAGAATTTGATTGGCTATTTTTTATCAGTCCTAATGCGGTTGAACACGCGATGCCGGCTATTTTAAAGCATCATGCCATGGCGGATTTACCTTGCCAATGGGGAGCGGTGGGTGCTGGTACAAACGACATGCTAAAACATTACGGTGTTTACGATGTGGTTTACCCAGAAGATGGCGTGGGCGCACAAGCTTTATTGGATAAGCTTAAAACTGTCGATTTAAAGAGCAAAACATGTGCCGTATTTAAAGGCAATAGCGGTAATGACCAACTTGAAGCGGGGTTACGCGAACGTGGCGCACAAGTCACCGAATTCATGTGTTATCAACGCATACGTACGGAAAATAACCCTCGCCCGCTGGCACACGCCATTAATGAAGGCTCCGTTGATTTGATTATTATCACCAGCGGGGAAGCGCTAAGTGCATTATACGCGCTGTTGGCCCCCGCCATTGTGCAAATGCTATTGGCTATTCCTGTGTTAGTTATCAGCCCGCGTATCGAGAATATTGCCCACACGTTGGGCTTTCGTCGTATACTATTAGCGAAAGATGCCAGTGATGAGGCTATCATTGCGTGCATCGACGCCTGGTTGCAAACAAGGACTTCCCATGACACATAAGGACACTAAAACCCAAGCCACTCCCAAAGCTAAACCTTCTGGCAATGTGACACTTTGGCTACTCACTTGGATTGCCATGATTGCCATTGCAAGCTTTACCGTCTGGCAAAAAGAAAATACGGATCATGCGGAAAGTGCTCATATGAAAGCTTTGGTTAAAACGTTGGAGTCACAAGAAGAAGTCTTGAACACACTGACTGGCATGATAGAAGCGCATGATCAACAATTTGCACAAATTGCTGAACACAGTAATGATTTAGTGGAAGCAATTAAATCATTAAGCCAACAAATCAACCAAGACAATCAAACATGGCGTATCGTACAAGTACAAAGTTATATCGAACAAGCCATGGTTGAAATTTCACTGATGCAAGATCCAAAGACTGCGTTTCAATTATTAAGTGCTGCGCAATATCAAATACAACAATTGAATGATCCAAAATTGGCACCCCTGAATGACGCCATTAATAACGATAAAAACGCCTTACTTGAAGCATTGCCTGTTGATAAAACCGAACTCACTTCAGCGATCAATGTCATTATTCAAGAGGTTCCTAATTTTCCACAACAAACATTGGAAATAAATAATCTAGCAAAAGATGATGCAAGCACTACCAATGGTAAATTTAATTGGAAGCATGAAATTAAAACCACGTTGAACGAATTAAGAGGGTTGATACAAATTCGCAGGCATGGCGAACCCATTACACCCTATATTTCCAATGATCAACGTTATTTGATTAATGAAAATTTACAATTAATCCTGCAACAAGCTAATTTTGCAGCATTACAAAATAAACAAGGATTATATACACAACAAATCAATATCGCGATCAAATGGTTGCAAACATATTACGATACAAGTAATCTTGATGTTCAAGATACGATTACATTTCTTCAGAAAATAAATACTCAAGTTGTAGCACCTGTTATGCCACAAACATTTCAAAGCTTAGAAGCTTGGAATCAGTATTTGATCAATAGCGGGAATAGCGAGGCGCCATGAGAACTGTATTATTTTTACTTTTCCTTGCTGCTTCTGTATTGATCGGTTTGACAATCGCACAAGATCCGGGTTATTTATTAGTCGCATATCAAGAATGGACCGTCGAAATGCCTTTGTGGTTGGGCATTATTACTTTATTGGTTGGACTTTATTTATTCATTTTGTTGGCACGGTTAATTATCGCTTTAATTCATGCGCCTGGGGCCACAAGTCGTTGGATATTGAATAAACGTTTACAACAAATACGCAGACGTACCGTGCGAGGTTATATTGCTTTAGCAGAAGGACGGTGGAAAGATGCTGAACATCTATTGGCGAGTAGCAGTGATAAACGTCATACGGCATTAATCAATTATTTATGTGCCGCGATGGCGGCTCATCGTCAAGGTAAAATTGAGGTACGCGATGAATATTTAAGACTTGCGCACCAAGCAGATAATCGCGCCGATCTTGCCATCGGTATTACACAAGCGCGATTACAATTGGAATGTGGGCAAAATGAACAAAGTCTCGCGACGCTTAAACGTTTATACCGTATTGCACCTGATCACGATTATATTTTGGAACTGCTTGCGCAAGTGTGTGTGCAGTTGAATGATTGGCAAGAGCTGGTTGATATTTTACCCTTGCTGCATAAGCGCCACATCGTTGATCCAAAAATTTATAATACTTATTCAAAGCAAGCTTATTTAGGTTTGCTCAAACAATGTCCTAGTGATGCTGACAAAAGAACTTATTGGCAACGTATTCCCGCTTCCATACGCATGGATGCTGATTTGCTCGTTGAATACTTGCCCGTGTTAATACGCAGTCAAGACATGTTAGCGGCTGAATCATTGATTAAACACAGTTTGCATAAAACATGGGATACGCGTTTGGTTCGCTTTTATGGACGCGTGCATATTCATGATATCGACCGGCAAATTAAAACAGCTGAATCTTGGCTGAAACGGCATCATGACGATCCCATCTTATTGCTTTGCTTAGGTCGTTTATATACCGCAAAGGCCATTTGGGGCCAAGCCCGTGATTTACTGCAAAATAGCATTAGCATTCTTCCCGACCCTGAAACCTACTATACCCTAGGTCATGTTTATGAAAACATGGGGGATAAAACCAAAGCCCAAGAGAACTACCAGGCGGGCCTTCAATTATGCGTGCAATAACCTCTACGTGAACAAGACTTCTAGATTGTAATGGCTCATTTTGATACAATCTACCCATACCCATCTAGGGGAGTTCCTATGTTACTCACTGAAAGCCTTATACAACGTCATCAAACCATCCCTGTAAAAGTAGGGCATGCGACCATTGGTGGAGGCGCGCCCATCGTTGTACAATCCATGACAAACACGGATACAGCTGATGTTGAACGTACCGTACAACAGGTAGCGGAACTTGCACGAGCCGGATCAGAACTGGTGCGGGTGACCGTTAACAATGATGACGCGGCAAAAGCCGTGCCTTATATCCGTGAAAAACTAGATACCCTGGGTATTGACGTCCCATTGATTGGCGATTTTCATTACAATGGCCATAAACTTCTCAATGAACATCCTGAGTGTGCCGCCATTCTCGATAAATACCGTATTAATCCAGGCAACGTAGGTTTTGGTAAAAAGCATGATACACAATTCGCACAAATCATTGAAGTAGCTTTAAAGCATAATAAACCCGTACGCATCGGTGTAAATTGGGGAAGCTTGGATCAAGCATTATTAGCGCATTTGCTCGATGAAAATGCGAAATTAGCGATTCCCAAACCTTTGGGTGACATTACACGTCAAGCATTGATTACATCAGCCATTACTAGCGCTGAATACGCTGAATCATTAGGCATGAGCAAAAACAAGATTGTGGTTGCTTGTAAAGTCAGTGGTGTTCAAGATCTTGTTTCGCTTTACCAAGAGCTTGCACGTTCATGCGATTATGCGTTGCATTTAGGTTTAACCGAAGCAGGTATGGGTGATAAAGGGATTATTGCAACTGCAGCAGGTTTAGGTATTTTATTGCAACAGGGTATTGGCGATACCATTCGTGCATCATTAACGCCCGAGCCTGGTGGCGATCGCGCGCGCGAAGTACGTACATGCCAGGAAATTTTACAATCATTAGGGTTGCGCGCATTTACGCCAAGTGTTACGGCATGTCCAGGATGTGGGCGCACAACCAGCACGTATTTCCAAGAACTCACGAACGAGATTCAAAGTTATGTTCGTGGACGTATGCCTGAATGGAAAAACACTTATCCTGGCGCTGAAAATATGAAACTTGCAGTCATGGGTTGTATTGTGAATGGTCCTGGTGAAAGCAAACATGCCAACATCGGTATTAGTTTACCTGGAACAGGTGAAGCACCCGTCGCACCTGTATTTATCAACGGTGAAAAAGCACATACATTACGCGGTGATAATATCGCCAATGAATTCAAGGTCATTGTTGAAAAATATGTCGAAGACACATACGCTTGATATGAACACTATCGTTCTCGCATCCAATAATGCCGGGAAAATCAAAGAATTTTCGCAAATGTTGAAAACGATTAACATCAGCGTGAAGCCACAAAGCGAGTGGAATATACTTGATGTTGAAGAAACCGGTACAACGTTTGTCGAAAATGCAATCATCAAAGCACGAAATACATCGAAAATAACGGGTTTTCCAGCATTAGCTGATGATTCAGGTCTTGTGGTAGATGCACTTCAAGGTGGCCCTGGTGTTCATACATCACGTTATGCCGGCGTGGGTGCGGATGAAATTACTTACACAAAGAAATTACTCGATAATCTAAAAGATGTACCTGATGATTCCCGCGGCGCTTCTTTCGTTTGTGTGCTGGTATTAATGCGTCATGCACAAGATCCAACGCCACTGATTGCACAAGCCACATGGCGTGGTGAAATTACGCGTGAACGTCGTGGCATCAATGGATTTGGGTATGATCCTGTTTTTTTCGTACGTGAAGAGGGTTGCACAAGCGCTGAACTTACGCCCACGCGCAAACACCAACTTTCACATCGTGGACGTGCGTTACAACAACTATTACAATTAATCCAACAAGAACAACATGTCTTTGCTTAAGTTTAACAATTCCATTCCATTATCGCTTTATATTCATATTCCTTGGTGCATGAAAAAATGCCCTTATTGTGATTTCAATTCACACGCGGTTGATCATCAACCCATCGAAGAAGATCTTTATATCAACACATTGATCGATGATTTACAACAGGAAATGCCACATATTTGGGGGCGTCGATTAACCAGCATTTTTATAGGTGGCGGAACACCGAGTTTATTTTCAGCAAAATCGATCGAGACTTTATTACAGGGTGTTCAAGCATTGATACCATTTAGCTTTGATCATACGGAAATAACATTAGAAGCTAATCCTGGGACATTTGAATATCAAAAGTTTTTTGATTTTAAAACAGCAGGAATTAACCGTATATCACTCGGTATTCAAAGTTTACAAGATAAAAAGCTCAAAGCATTAGGCCGAATTCATAATGGTTTGGAAGCGTGTCGCGCTATTGAAGCGTTACAACAATTGAATCTTCGAAGTTTTAATTTAGATTTAATGTATGGATTACCCGATCAATCCTTGAGTGAAGCGATGCAAGACTTGCAACAAGCATTAACGTTTCAACCACCGCATTTATCTTGGTATCATTTAACCCTCGAGCCCAATACGCAATTTTATCGACACCCACCTAAAAATTTACCGGATGATGATTTTATCGTTGAACTTGAACAACAAGGTCGACATTTTATTTCCGAACAAGGTTTAGAACATTATGAAGTTTCGGCTTATGCGCGACCCAAGCAGCAATGTCAGCATAATCTTAACTATTGGACATTCGGTGACTACGTGGGTATTGGAGCTGGCGCTCATGGCAAAATTACAAATATGCAGCAGGGTGTAATCAAACGTTTTAATAAACAACGATTGCCTAAAAATTATCTTGACCCTCATCTGCCTTATACCAGTGGGGAACGCTTATTAACACCGGATGAATTACCTTTGGAATTCATGATGAATGCGTTGCGTTTACAACGATCTATTCCTCTTTCATTATTTACCGAACGTACGGGATTGCCTATTAGTTCATTAGAACAATCAATTGCATTAGGAATTGAAAAAGGTCTTTTAATACGAGAAAAAGAAACGATTGTTACAACAACATTAGGCCAACGTTTTTTAAATGATACCGTTAATTTATTTTGATTCACACCTTTGCATTCACGCTTATCACATCCGCTTGCTTCGCGCGCGGTTCTGATAGAAGATTCAGCGCATCATCTCGCCATCAGAACCGCGCGCGAAGCAAGCGGATGTAGAAAACGAGAACTTAACCCAGTAACATTTCCATCACGGCCATGCGTATGGCAAGACCATTGGTCACTTGTTGCAGAATCAATGATTGCACACCATCGGCAACTTCGCTGGCAATTTCCACTTCACGATTAATCGGGCCAGGGTGCATAACAATGACGTCCGGTTTCGCATATTTTAATGTTTCTTGCTTGATACCAAATTGTTGAAAATATTCTTTCTCGTCTTTGATTAAATTCTGTTCCATGCGTTCGTATTGCAAACGTAAGGTAATAATCACATCGACATCTTTTAATCCTGTAGCTAAATCATGATGAACTGACACATGTTTATGATGAATTTCTTCAGGTAATAAAAACTCAGGTGCGACCACGCGAATATCTTTCACCCCAACGGCTTTCAAAGCCGCTAACTGCGAACGTGCAACGCGCGAGTGTAATACATCACCCACAATGGCAACGGATAACCCTTCAAACGAGCCTTTGTTGCGACGAATGGTTAATAAATCTAATAATGCTTGAGTAGGATGGGCATGTGCCCCATCACCCGCATTGATCACCGCAATTGGTCCTCCGAAAATGCGCCTAGATTCAATTAATTCGGCCAAATATTCTGCTGTTCCTGCCACAGGATGCCGAATGACAATCGCATCGCATTGCATTGCTAACATCGTTAAAAACGTATCTTTAATACTTTCACGTTTTTTGGCTGAGGATGTTTCAATGTTAAGATTAACCACCCAAGCACCCAATTTCTTCGCAGCCAATTCAAAAGTGGTACGTGTGCGCGTACTGGGTTCAAAAAATAAATTGGCAACCGTTTTACCGGTTAGGGTAGGACGCTGCGCATGAATACGCCCATCGGGTTGAATAAACGTTTCCGCTTTATCTAAAATAGCGGTGATTTGATTCGGGGTTAACCGGTCGATGGTCAGTAAATGTTTCATGCCCATGATTATATCACAAGCGTATGCAACCATGCTTCGAGGATAATCTTCGCGGCCATGGCATCCACGGAAGCTTTTTGTAAGCCTTTATAACCTGCCTTCTCAAAAATGCGATCACGGGCTTCGATGGTGGTTAATCGCTCATCCACCCCGTAAACAGGCAATTTAAAACGGGATTCCAACGCATCTCCAAAGGCCTGTGCCTTTTCGGTAATGGCTTGGTTAGATCCGTCCATGTTGAAAGGCAATCCAATCACCAACGCAATGGGTTTCCATTCGTCGATAATTCGTTGTACTTTTTGCCAATCGGGAACACCCTGTTCGGCTTTTAACATTCCATAGGCACTGGCGGTTTTCGTGACTGTTTGGCCTACCGCAACACCAATGCGCTTCATACCAAAATCAAAGCCGAGGATAATGCCGTCAGGCAACTGTTTAGGCGGGTCCCATTGCATTCGCAAATTTCCATGTCCGAATAATTTCAAGCACTTCCGTATCTCCTTGCATCTCGGCCGTCAGGGGTTCAAAAGGTGCAGCATGTTCCACAATGGAAACGGCAAGAGCATCTAACGCCTCGTTTCCTGAAGAGCGACGTACTTGAATTTCAATCAGGTTACCTTGAACATCAATTGCCACCAACATCAATACTTCGCCTTGGCCTAGATGATAGTTCTGCTGGTATTCGCTTGAACCCAAACGTTCAATTTTTTCGCGCCAACGTGCTAAATAAGCAGCATCTTTTGCTTCATGACTCGCAGCAGATACGGTCCGTCTTTTTACTGATCTATCGTGGTATTTAAGCCATAAATCATCATCACGAAATCCAGGTGATACCACAAATTGCGCGTTGCTTTCTGCTGATAATACAGGCGAACCTTGATGTCGGGCATTTGTACTGGCTGAGGAAGCCGTGATACTGAGCGCGCCCAATTGTGCAACATCTGAGTTCAAGTAAGCTTGTTCAGGTGGTTGTTCCTTTGGCTTTTGTGCAAGTATTACATCCAGACTCATCACTTGAGGAATGCGATGAAACATATCCGGAACGGTTTTTACCAATCCCAGAATAAGTAATGCATGAACTGCAACTGAGAAAGCCACACTGATGGGAAAACGAAAATTTGATCGCAATAAAAAGGCTGTCACAACTACCGGCCTAAATCAACAGTAACAGTAAAGAACCAACGCGCATCTTTATTATCATACGCTGCTACCTTACGCGTCAACGGCTTCGCCACTTCAAAGCTACCACTGACACGATCGACAATTCCTACACGTATACCCACAGCGGCAGATGTTCCACTTTCTTTGCCCACACTTGCAGATTCATGTTTATCCCAAACTACACCACCATCATAGGATGTGTAATATTGAACCGTACGGAAGAATTCATTTGTTTGATCAGAATCATAACGTAATTCTAATTTCGCAGCAAAACCGCTATCGCCCACAATTTCTGACGAATCATACGCTGAACCAAATTGTGCACCACCATAACCAAATTCTTCAGCTGATAATAACGCGTTAAACGCATATTGTCCTGTCATCGAATAAAACAATGAAAAACGTTGTGGTAAGTATTGTAAGCGCGTATAAGTCGCATCTGCTTTAGTGTAAAGCTTCGTACCATCTGAACGTGAACGCAAATCATGTGGTTGGTTTTCCCCTGAAAGCATTTCAATGCCTTGTGAACCGCTAAGAACGATCAGGTTAATCCCTTGAAATGCATCCAACGCATCAAAGATAAGTCCTGCACGTACCGATTCAATGCGATCCAACGTGAACAAATCACTCAAGAGATCTGTTTCACTGTTCAAATAATCGTACGTGCTATACACGGATAAATTCGTACGACGGGTACGCATCACGGGGTAACGGTAAAGCAAAGCATAGGTAGTACTGGTACCATCAATTTCTAAATCAGATAAAGTATTTCCAGGTTGTACATGGTTATACGTGATACTGCCTTCGAGTGTTGAACCATTTTCAAACACATTGGCCGCATGCCGTAAATTAACCGATTGCAATTCACGTGTTGAACTGGTTGTTTTTGCATCCACGGATGTTTGTGCAACATGCTGGAAAATATTATTGAGGGCTAAGACGGTGCTAAATTCCGTAGGTCCTATGTATTTCGTACCACGATTATCGGACGTTACGGAGCCTTCAAACAAATCTTGATCAACAACAACAATCAAGGTACTTGCGCCCGGTGTGTTTTGTGAAGGTG
>CAYUEL010000057.1:0-1441 GCA_964443025.1 uncultured Gammaproteobacteria bacterium
ATAAAAAAGTGGAATCGAGCTTGGAAGTTGAGATTGATTGAAGAGAAGAATCCAGATTGGAAGGATTTATATGAAGATTTGATTTGACTGGATTCCCGCCTTCGCGGGAATGACAAAGGGGCGCGGGAATGACAAAGGGGCGCGGGGACGGAGGATACGTCGGGATGACGGTTAGGCGCTTGGCGGAAAAGTCGACGAATCATTTCCATTTTGAATGCCTTTTTTGAATCTGTAATTCAAAAAATCCTTGCAAATTTGAATTTCCAATTCAATAATGCTTTAAATGAGCTGGAAAGTCGACGGTTTTAAACCTGTGCTGTTGTGTTGGTAGAATGGTTGTGAGGAAGGTAAATCCCATTTAGAAAGTAACGGCGAACTTGTTTCTTTTGCAGTTAATTTTAATACGCTGCCCAATTCAGTAAAAATTATTTTTAGATTATCAGGTAATTGATTGATGAGATTCTTCCAAGGTTGTGGATCAAGCCTTTCTTCACCATAGCGATGAATCGCTTTTTCACCTAATCCTTCTCGTGTCATTTGATAGGCCATGTTTTCCAGGTATAAAGCAGTGTAATCATCCATTGTATTATCAATGAGTGCGTGAATCTGCGCTTTACATTTTAACAACGCTAAAGAAATTTTAACGTTATCATAAGAATCT
Organism: uncultured Gammaproteobacteria bacterium; assembly: GCA_964443025.1. GTDB lineage: Bacteria > Pseudomonadota > Gammaproteobacteria > JABCZS01 > JABCZS01 > JAJFKJ01. Next base: position 662 of record CAYUEL010000057.1, read on the forward strand.
TCACAATACCCATTTATAAATTCAATGGCATCATGGATATTGAAAAAACCTAAATCAGCGCTGATCTCATCAAAATATTGATCACCTATTTTGCAAGATGCTTTTTTTATACCAGCGCAATGAAAACCAAGGTTTTGTATTAGATGATCTGTTTCGTAGTCTGAAACAGCTATTTCAATTTTTCCACATTGTTCCTTTTCTTTTTTATAAACCGCTAATTTTCGAATAGCGGCTTCTGCTTCTTTAATGTTGCAATCTTGATTTAAATGAATATCCCAAAAATCAATATGCGCATATCGTTTAATACCTTTGTGAAAGTGAACAATCCCTATTTCTTTATTATCAAAATAAAGAATGGCTTTTCCGTTTTTATCATCCATTTCAAATTTAGCATGAGCGATGTCTATTTTTAATGCAGGAATTTTTGGAGCATATTTTTCAATTTTAATGGATTGGATTTTAATGGCTGGATCATAAATATAAGCCATATTGCGACTACCCATATTCCATTTGCCCACATATTTTTTTGAGCCTGTATTTCTTCGTATCCAATCAGGTAATATTGCCTCAACCTCAAAGCCCATTTTTTTAGCCAATCCTTCGGCAACAGTATTATCTGTTTCTTGTCCAATCTCAATTCGCACAACTTCAGGCCTTGTTGTTTTAATTTCCTTAAATAACAACTCATAAAAACGTTTTCCATAGCCTTTACCGCAATGATCTTGATGAACAGCAAATGACCCCAGCTCTACCACATGAGCATGTTTCCCAGCGCCCGGT
>CAYUEL010000057.1:1451-13620 GCA_964443025.1 uncultured Gammaproteobacteria bacterium
CACATTCCCCAGCCCCCCATACCACCCGCTTAGAAGCAACAATCTGCCCTTCAGCCTCAATGACATAAACTTCGCTTGAAGCCATAATATCGTTAAAAATAGGCTTATAGTCATCTTTGCTCATTTTTTCATGGCTGGTAAAAGGAAGTACGTGGTCCTGCATCCAAATTTCATAGATGGAATCAAAGTCTGAGTCTTTGGCACGACGGAAAAGATCGGGCATAAGCAGGCCTATTCTGATTAAAATCAAATAGTTATAAAATAGTTTAATGGGGTATTATAAATGGATTCGAGTTATTTATCAAGCAAAATTGCTTAGCGAAAAAAAGTATGCTATAGTGGTAATACTAATTTTACTACTTTAGGTAATACCAGGATTGGATCATGCATAGTCACAAGCTTTCTGTGTCAATATCAGATGATTTGTACACTTTTGTCAGCAATTATCAAGATAAACATGCGTGCAAAACCCGCTCTGAAGTGATTGCTATGGCATTAGAGTTGTTGCAAAGGGTAGAATTAGAAGCTTGTTACAAACAAGCCAATCAAGAACTAGAACCAGCAGAATGGGATATAACAATACAGGATGGACTTGATGATGATAAAACGTGGTGATATTTATTTCGCAAATCTCAATCCAACAGTGGGCGCTAAAATTAAAAACACTCGACCTGTTTTAATTGTTAGTAATAATGCAAATAATCGTTATTCAGAAACAGTGACTGTTGTACCTATTACATCCAACGTAAAAAAAGTTTATCCTTTTGAAGTTTATCTGGATAAACAATATTCTGGATTAACAAAAGAATCTAAAGCGCAATGCCATCAGATTAGAACAATTTCTAAGTTACGTATTATTGAAGAAAAAGTAGTAGGGCAATTAAATGTATCCGCATTAGAAAAAGTTGATCGTGCCCTACGAATTCATTTGGCGTTGTAATGTATTTTTTTAGTGTAAAACTACAACCCGGTTTTTACCAAACAGGCATTTTCTTCTTTTTTGGCAGCTGGTTGAAATTGAACCCCAGCAATGTTACCCTCAAACTGCTGGATGATATTTTCGCAACGTGCAGAATCAGTGATTTTGGTAAACTGACCACTCGAACCTTTATTGATTTTATCGAAAATAACCAATGTATTACCCTGTATTTCAATATGGTATTCCTTACTTGCTATAGCTAGATTACCGGTCATGTTACCCATTCCTACTTCAATATAAGCGTTTCTATTTACCAAAACCCATTTTCCGCGAGAAATTGCGTGAGCTTTGCATGTTTCTTGAATGTATTCAATAAGCGTATAGGTTTTACTTGTAGTAGAAGCTGATGATGACGACGATGCTGAACTTGCATTACGTGATAAATTTAAAACACTACTTGCAGTGGATGCGCCACTATTATAGGGTAAAAAGCGAGTGGACGCTCTGCACTGTATATTTAAATTTGCAGCCGCAATTAAATGATCAACAACCACATTCGAAGAGATAGCCGCATCAACACTACTATAACCCCCTTCATTGCCAATTGCGGCATGAGGATCGGCGCAATTGGTAAGAGCGTTAACGTAACCTTCGCGCGGTTTTAAGCAATCTTCATTAGGTGCGCCACCCCAAGTTAAACCTAAAGATTCTACAAGTGTTTGAATGTTTTTAACATAAGGACGCTCATGTTCAGATGAACTGAAAGGAAGCTCAATACGCGCTACTCTTCCAAACATTTTTGCACGTTGTTCTTTAGGTAAATTATTCAAACGACGTAACGCTTGTTCAATTCCCTGTAATCGAGCAATTTCCAGTTGTTCAAGGCTCGGTCTATCGCCACTTGTAATACCTGACGAAAAAAACCCCATCCCAGCTTTTAAGAATTTAAAATTAATCTTTTCATTTTCATCAAGTTCCAAATTACCTTGAACAATGGCCGCTTCGAGCGCTTGACTGAATTCTACATCGATAGCATTTTTAACTTGATCCAGATCAATACGACCTGACACTAATACGGAGTTGTTTGCTTTGCTGGCGGACCATGTAACATTGATTGTATTTTCAGAAGGAGTCTTCGGGCGTTCGATTCCATACATTGCTTTAAACATGGGTGTTTGCCATTCGGAAAAGCCAGCAGGCAAATTATCGGATGAAGAGCTGTCCGGGTAAAAGAACATACCCCCAGTATTGCGAAAATCATTTTGCCACTGCAAACCTGCTTGATCGATAATAATGACTTTTTCTGGTTTATCAAAAGCAGTTTTTTGATTTCCATAACCATAACCGCCCCAATGAGATGCCATTGTTACACCTGAAATCACGGTGGCTTTAACCAAGCAACGTATTTTAGCAATGTTAACCGCAGTTAATTCGCTATTGTAAAGTTCGGTCTTCATATGGCCGGTTGTATTAACCGATTCATTTCGAGCTAATATTTGAAGGTGTCTTGCGGTAAGTTCGCTCGCATCTTCAGGAATAGTTTCTATTTCGCCCGTGTAAGGGTTTTCAAATTTGCAACCTAAAAGACCGCTTTCACTACTGTCACTTAAAATAGATTTAAATTCGTTCAGAATGGCTTCTGGGCAATGAAGTTGCACATTGTTGGCATTGCCAGGAAGGTCGATTAAATAGTTTCGATTTAAAAGCGTCTGCACCATTTGCACAGAAATATTATTGGAAGGTAGATTAACCCCCAGAACTGTCATTCCGTGTTTTATTTGTGTTTGTTGGTAAGCTGAAAAGGCACGGTCGGCGAAAGGATTCGTTTTTGGCATCATAACCTCTTTATGGTAATAGGCAGTCTAAGTTTGCAAAATACCATATTAAGCAGAGGCTGGCAAGACTGATTGTCTATAATTCTTTCACCTGAGAAGGCTCGGGAAAGGCAACAATACTAAAGCCGGCGTCGACATGCAGGATTTCGCCGGTAATACCGGAAGCCAGATCGGAACATAAAAACGCAGCGGCGTTGCCGACTTCTTCAATCGTCACGTTTTTACGAAGAGGGGCGACCTTTTCATTATAACTGAGCATCGTGCGAAAATTAGCAACACCGGCGGCGGCCAATGTTTTAATAGGGCCTGCGGAAATAGCATTCACGCGAATGCCTTTGGGACCTAAACTGTTCGCTAAGTAACGAACGTTGGCTTCCAATGCGGCTTTGGCAATACCCATCAAGTTATAATGAGGAACAACTTTTTCAGCGCCCAGATAGCTGAGCGTTAGAATAGCACTATTACGTCCTTCCATTAATTTAGCACTGGCTTTAGCCACGGCGCCTAAACTGTAAGCGCTCACATCCATGGCCATTGCAAAACCTTCGCGATTCACATTCATTGCATAATCACCTTCAATTTGATCGCGCGGTGCATAAGCCAATGAATGAATGAGGATATCCAGATGTCCCCATTTTTTTTCAATTTCATTAAATACATTGTCAATTTCTGAATCGCGTGTGACATCGCAAGGGAGAACTAATTTTGTACCCCATTCTTGTCCCATTTTTTCGACACGTTCTTTAATTCTGTCGCCTTGATAAGTGAGCGCAAGTTCAGCGCCGCCTTTGTGCAACGCGTCGGCAATACCAAAAGCAATGGAGCGATCGCTGGCGATACCCATCACAAGTGCGCGTTTGCCTTTTAAAAAATCCATATTGACCTCTTTAATATATACTCTGTATGATGACTTCAGCCTGGGACTTAGTAATCTACCAAGCTGCTCGGAAAAACTGGATGAGACTATCTTAACATGGATTTATGCGTGAAAGTAATGCGCCAGGGAATAGCCTGTTTGGTTTGCTTATGTTTATGGGCATGCGATGGCGCCACACCGAATAACCCTTACCCCACATCCGAAGCAAAAGAAAATATTTATTACACCGCATTTTCTATTCAACCGGGTTACTTAGATCCCGCAAAATCTTACACGACCGATCAATCTATTTTTGTGATGCAAATTTATGAACCACCCTTACAATACCATTATTTACTTCGGCCCTTTGAGCTTATTCCATTAACTGTAACGGAAATGCCCAAAGTAGAATATATTCATGATGATAACGGGAATATTATTTACAGTGAATATATTATAAAAATTAAACCCGGCATTTTATATCAACCTCATCCTGCGTTTGCAAAAAATACTGAAGGGGAATATTTGTATCATGCAATGAACGAAAAAGAGATGCGTGGTATTGAAACATTAAATGATTTTAAAGAAGCAGGTACGCGTGAATTAACCGCAGAAGACTATGTTCATGAAATTAAACGGCTGGCGAGTCCCGTGATTAATTCACCCATTTATGGATTAATGAGCGATTACATTGTAGGTTTGAAAGAACTCAATCAACAATTGCAAACTATTTACGATAAGCAAACATTTGAGCAAAAGCAATTGGATTATATCGATGTGCGTGATATATCATTCAAAGGTGCGCAAGTCATCGATCGTTATACTTATAAGGTTAAGATTTACGGAAATTATCCGCAATTTCGTTACTGGTTAGCCATGCCATTTTTTGCTCCGATGCCTTGGGAGGCCGATGTATTTTATGCGCAATTGCCGTTGATTAAAAAGAATATTACATTAGATTGGTTTCCGATAGGAACAGGCCCCTACATGATGACGGAGAATAATCCCAACCGACGTTTAGTCATGGAAAAAAATCCAAACTTTAGAGGCGAACTGTATCCATCCGAAGGAACACCAGAAGATGTTAAAAATGGATTATTACTCGACGCAGGAAAGACAATGCCATTTATTGACAAGATCGTATTTACATTAGAGAAGGAAAATATTCCACGCTGGAGTAAATTTTTGCAAGGTTATTATGATGCATCCGGTATTGCATCGGATAATTTTGATCAAGCCATTCAAACGGGAAATGGAGAAGCGGAAATTACACCCAAACTTAAAGCACAGGGTATTAGTCTGTTAAAAGAAGTGCAATTAACCAATTTTTATTGGGGTTTTAATATGTTGGACGAAACCGTCGGTGGATATTCTGAGCAACAACAAAAACTTCGCCAAGCGATTTCCATTGCTTTTGATATAGAGGAATTTATTCAGATTTTTACCAATGATCGAGGAATAGCAGCGCAAGGACCATTACCACCGGGCGTATTTGGATCAGGCGGAATCAATCCCTATGTTTATGATACTGTCGATGGAAAGCCTGTGCGCAAGTCCATTAACCAAGCAAAACAGTTGATGCGCGAAGCGGGATATCCTGAGGGTATCGATCCTAAAACAGATCAACGGTTGGTTTTAAATTTGGATGTGCCGTCACGAGGCGACCCCGATGAGAAAGCACGGTACGGTTGGATGCGTAAACAGTTTTCAAAAATTGGAATTGATTTAAATGTGCGTGGAACTGATTGGAATCGCTTTCGATCCAAGCTAGAAAAAGGTCAGATACAAATTTATGGTTTGGGATGGGTGGCCGATTACCCTGATCCGGAAAATTTTCTATTTTTATTTTACGGAAGTAATAGTAAAGCGTTGCAAGGAGGCGTTAATTCCAGCAATTATAATAACCCACAAGTGGATAATTTATTTAACCTCATGATGCGAATGGAAAGCACACCCGAGCGTTTACAAATCATTCAAGAAATGATTGATATTTTACACAGGGACGCTCCGTGGATTTGGGGATATCATCCTGAAGATTTCATATTGAAACAGGATTGGATTTATAACGTCAATATCAACGAAATGGTGCGAGGTAATTTAAAATATTACCGTGTTGATCCATTGTTGCGCGCAGATCAGCGAATACAATGGAACAAGCCTATTTATTGGCCAATTGCTTTAGTTGCATTGTTTTTATTATTGTTAATACTTCCCCTTGTTGTGTCGTATTGGTATAAAGAGCATCATGATGCGCAAAAACGCTATAAGGATGAATAATGTTTAATTACATCATTAGACGAATTTTGTATGCCATTCCTATTTTGATTGGTGTTAATTTAATTACGTTTATTTTATTCTTCGTTGTGAACTCTCCTCGTGATATGGCATTGGTTCATTTGGGCGATAAATACACGAACGAAGAAGCAGTAGAACAATGGATTAAAGTGCATGGATATGATAAGCCTCGATTTTATAATGTTAATGCCGAAGGTTTGTCAAAAATAAGTGACACGTTGTTATTTCAACAAACCAAACAACTTTTTCTATTTCAATTTGGTACTTCTGATACGGGACGAGATATTGGGCAAGATGTCCTTGATCGTATGTGGCCCAGTTTAGCGGTAGCTATTCCTGCCCTGGTGTTCGGCATGATGACCAATATTATCGTGGCATTATTGCTCACATTTTTTAGGCACAGTTATTTAGATTTATACGGTGTTAGTTTTTGCGTAGCATTAATGTCCATTTCGAGCTTATTTTACATTATCATGGGACAGTTTTTATTGGGTAAAATTTTCCATTGGGTTCCTATATCGGGATATCTGGATGGTTGGACGGCGCTTAAATTTATTTGTTTACCCGTAACGGTCAGCGTGTTGGCAGGGTTGGGATCGGGTGCGCGATGGTATCGAACGTTGTTCCTGGAAGAGGTCAACAAGGATTATGTTCGTACGGCACGTGCAAAAGGATTATCTAACATGCGCATTTTATTTTCGCATGTGTTGAAAAACGCCATGATTCCTATTTTAACGGGTGTGGTTGTTGTTATTCCAACATTGTTTATGGGTAGTTTATTGCTCGAATCATTTTTTGCTATTCCAGGTTTAGGTAGTTATACGATCGATGCCATTCGAAGTCAGGATTTTGCCATTGTCCGAAGCATGGTTTATTTGGGCGCATTTTTATACATTGTGGGCCTGCTTATTACCGACATCTCTTATACATTGGTTGATCCGCGCGTGAGGCTTCAATGAAACTTGTATTTTTGTGGACAGATATTTTGTTTTGGTTGCTGATCGCCATGACGTTGTTCATTATTTTTACGCCAAAACCCAGGCACATTAAGCAAGCCTGGTCGCATGTGTGGCAATCTAAACTGGCTATGTCAACCGTTGTGATCGTTATGTTTTACATTGCCATAACCCTATTAGATTCGCTTCATTTTAGGCCGCATAATGGTGACGTGAAATCGTTACTGGATTTGATTTTGTCACCACTCGATCAAATTTTGGTGACGAGTTATTCATCCCCATTTCAAGATGCAAATCCACAAGACGTTATTCAAAAAACACTGGTAGGTTTAATCATTGGATTTGCTTTATCATTCATGATATGCGTTATTTTAAAATACGCCCACATTAAAATACCCCAGCAGAAAACATTTTTCATTACATTGATGTGCGTCATTACGCTGTTTACAATGTTATTTTATTTATCCCGTGATTATCATGTTTTTGGAACAGATAAAATAGGACAGGATGTTTTTTACCAAACAATGAAAAGTATTCGAACGGGCGTTCTTATTGGCACATTGACCACCATGGTGTTATTGCCTTTCGCCATGATCTTTGGCATGTTTTCCGGATATTTTAAAGGTTGGATCGATGATATTATTCAATACATTTATACCGTATTGAGTTCTATTCCAAATGTATTATTAATCGTGGCATCTGTATTAGTATTGGATTTAATCATTGAGCGAACACCCAGCATTGTGAATGATATTGCCATGCGTGCGGATATTCGCCTATTAGCCCTATGCGTTATTTTGGGGGTCACCAGTTGGACAAGTTTGTGCCGTTTATTGCGTGCGGAAACACTTAAATTAAAAGAGCAAGATTATGTACAAGCGGGCATTGCCTTAGGCACATCTCATTGGACGATCATTGCAAAACACATCACTCCGAATTTAATGCACATTGTATTTATCACCATCGCGCTCGATTTCAGCAGCCTCGTATTAGCCGAAGCGATATTAGCTTATATCGGCGTGGGTGTTGATCCGACCACATTCAGCGGGGGCAACATGATTAACGTCGCACGCTTAGAATTAGCGCGAGAACCCGTGGTTTGGTGGTCGCTCACTGCCGCTTTTGTATTCATGTTTATCCTCGTATTAGCCGCGAACTTATTGGCGGATGTGATCCAAAAAGCATTTGATCCTAGAGCAAGGCGGCTTGAACAATGACACAACCTATTTTAAACATCGATCATTTATCCATTCATTTGCAAAGCCAGCAAGGAACGGTTTATGCAGTAGATGATATAAATATTGCTGTTCATCCAGGAGAAGTGTTTTGCATCGTAGGTGAATCAGGGTCAGGGAAATCCGTGACTGCATTATCTATTTTGCAATTAATGCAAAATGCGTCGTTTAGTGAAGAAAGTAAAATTAAATTGGGCGATGTAGATCTGCTTCATTTACCTGAAGTCAGTTTACGTGAGATTCGTGGCAAAAGAATTGCTCTGATATTTCAAGAACCGATGACATCGCTTAATCCCGTATTAACCATTGGACAACAAATCATTGAAGTGTTGCGGTTGCATGGAAATTACACGAAACAACAAGCAGGCGCGCGCGCCATTGAACTATTAAATTCCGTAGGTATTTCCGAGCCCAGTATTCGCGTTAATGATTATCCCCATCAATTATCGGGCGGCATGAAACAACGCGTAGTTATTGCAATGGCATTGGCCACAGAACCGGATGTTTTAATTGCCGATGAACCTACAACGGCGTTAGATGTAACGATTCAAGCACAAGTATTGGATCTTATTAAATCATTGCAACATAATCGACACATGGGGATTATTTTAATTACCCATGATATGGGTATTGTTTCACAAATGGCAGATACAGTTGCCGTAATGTACGCGGGCCAAATTGTTGAAACCGCAAGTCGCGATGTATTTTTTGCGCAACCAAAACATCCTTATAGCCAGTTGTTATTAGCCTGTTTGCCGAGTTTAAGCGGAAGAGACAAACCATTGCAAGTGATTAAGGGTCGGCTTCCTGATCCTAAAAAACCACATCACGGTTGCCGATTTAGTGCGCGTTGCCCTTATGCGTGGGAGTTATGTCAACATACCAAACCTGAATTATTGCTGGATGGAAAAACAGAAGTACGTTGTCATTTATATACCGATAAATCCCATGTCAAACCGATGATTAAACAAGAAGAAGTGTTGAAGATAAATAAGAAAATCTATTCTAATGAGTCACCTTTGTTGGACGTTAATGATTTGTGCGTTTATTATCCTATTAAAAAGGGGGTATTGAAACGTACCGTGGGTTACGTTAAAGCTGTGGATGGCGTTGATTTTAAATTATACCCCGGTGAAACATTGGCCATTGTCGGCGAATCCGGTTGCGGTAAAACTTCCATTGCCAAAGCATTATTGCATTTAATTGAAGGTGTTCAAGGAAAGATAATTTTTGATGGAAATAATTTTTCAAATACACACGGAAAACAATTAAGAACATTAAGAAAGCAAATGCAAATAGTATTTCAAGATCCTTTTTCTTCGTTAAATCCAAGAATGGTTGTGCGGGATCTTATTGCAGAAGGTTGGAATGCACAAAATATGTTTGTTCAAGCCAATGAACGTGAAAAACGTCTCGATGAATTATTGGAACAAGTCGGTTTGCCTGAGGATTGCAAAGATCTTTATCCCCATGAATTTTCAGGCGGCCAACGTCAACGTATTTCCATTGCTCGTGCATTGGCGTTGAGTCCCAAACTCATTATTTGCGATGAACCGACCAGCGCGCTGGATGTGTCCGTGCAAGCACAAATCATTAATCTATTAAAAAGGCTGCAAGATCAGCTGGGATTGTCTTATATTTTTATCAGCCACAATATTGCCGTGGTCGCTTACCTAGCCGATCGTATTGCCGTGATGAACGCTGGCAAAATCGTTGAAAATCGTTGAATATGGTCCGACCGAAGAAATTTTACGTCATCCCCAACATCTTTATACGCAGACATTGCTCAAATCAGTTTTGTTGGTGTAGAAGAAACATAGCTAAATAACTAATTCATCTATTTATAGATTTGCCTTCGAATCAGATGATATACTCAGTTAATAGATTGGTGATAGGACAGAGGCAGTGCCACAAAAAACGCTCAAAGCCATATTAGAAGAGTCGTCGACGAGCAACGGTGGGTTGGCAATTATTGAGATGCCGCCAACTGCACATCTACCTATGATAAAGTTTGATAGCGAGGTCTTATATCAATGTAGAGCTATTTCCCCTACTAACTCTGTGATGACAACGTGGGAGGTATGCAAAGAAGATCAATCTAATATACAAAAGTTTTTTTCTGATGCTTACGTAAACTATGTTTTAAATAATGATGATGAACAGGAGAATGAGAATTTTAATAAACAAAAATCATCAAGAGCTACCTATAAGAGGCTGGCGAACGGTCATTCTCGTACTATTATGTCTTTTTGGCGCAAAGACGACCAAATAACCACAAAAGAAGATAGACATCAAGAATTTATTAAATTTCTCGAGCATAATAAAAAATATTTAGATGATATAAAGTTTAATTGGAAGAATTTTTACACATATATAAACGAGCAGCTTAACCAACATCGCAGCAAAAAAAATGCTCAACATGTTTATGAAATGTTCTGTTCCCAATCACGGAGAAGTAGTATTTCAACGACAGAACAAGATCAAAGAGATCTTACCTCAATTTACACAAAAATTCACCAGCCTCTGGTTTACCCACAATTTGCAGATGAAATCATAAGATTGATGTCAGATCAAGACGGTAATTTTAATAAAGAGCGTACTCAGTATTATCTAGATAAAATTTATAATGATGGCTGGATAGAAAAGAGAAAAATGGCTTTAATCGTCAATGTTTTTGTGGCTTGTAGCATGACTAAGTTCAAAGTAGGTGATGATAATGATTTATGGTCAAAATATAAAAAAATACAAGCAGTATTTAAAGAAGATAAATATACCGGCGTTTCGATAGGGCTTGAAAGTTTAAGTAATTACGAGCCGTTTATTCGTAATAAACTGGCTGTTAAAAAAATCATATTAGGTCTTGTGATGATGTTAGCCATGGCGGGGTTAGTAGCAGCGGGTGGTGTAGGCGTGGCCAGTATATTTTTCGAAAAGAATGAAGATTTAGAAGCTCTCATCTACATTCTGGGTGCGGTGGTGGGTGCATTTTATGGCGGCAGGGATATCTCCAAAAGAATGCAAACAACGACAGATTCAACATTGCGTATGCTAGCAAGGGATTTTTTAGGGAAAGAAGCAAATACTATTAGCCATTTTAGTTTTGATCATCAGACAGAATCCCTTAAATTTATAGGCATCGGCTTTGGAATGGCAGCTTCTATTCTTTATTACATCGACATCAGTATTGAGATATTTGCACAGAATAGTAAAGAGGGTTTATTTGATTTAGATGCAAGTCTTTATATCTTTTTAATCGTTGCAACGAGTGTCTTGGGAGCATTAGCCGCTTACTTTAATTACAAATTCGAAATTGCGGCAGCGGATGACTTGGCGGTAAAAAATCAACAGGATTGGTTAGGTCAGACAATTTCACCACCTGAGGATATGGATAGCGTTCAATTGGACAACAAGCTCGAATTTCAGTCTTTTGATACCGGTATGTTTTTGGCTAAACAACAAACTGCAAGTTTATTAAATACCTGCAAATAATTATTATAACTAGTTACAATCATCATTATAACTAGTTATAATAAATTCTTCGATTAACTTCTACCCATTAGGAACCTACCATGTCAACCGCAAACAAAAAATTAGGATTATGGATGCTGACGGCATTAGTCGTTGGCAATATGATTGGTTCGGGCGTGTTTTTACTGCCTGCCGCTTTAGCTTCCTTTGGTTCCATCAGTTTATTAGGCTGGGGTTTTACAGCTATTGGCGCTATTTTATTAGCATTGGTATTTGCGCGCTTGTCGAGCGCCATACCAGCAACGGGCGGGCCCTACGCATTTTGCCGCGATGCATTTGGAGATTTCGTTGGGTTTCAAGCCGCCTATTGTTATTGGATTTACGCATGGGTAGGTAATGCTGCGATCACGGTTGCTTTCGTCGGGTATCTTTCATTTTTTCTGCCTGGATTAGCCGCCGATTCTACATTGAGTTTGCTTGCGATGCTCATCACGGTATGGACATTAACTGCTATTAATATCCGCAGTATTTTTCATGCCGGTGTTGTTCAAATTGTTTTAACCGTGCTTAAAGTGATTCCCTTATTACTCATTGGTATTGTGGGT
>CAYUEL010000058.1:0-13605 GCA_964443025.1 uncultured Gammaproteobacteria bacterium
CACATTTTTCTAAATTAAATGATGACTTAGATAGTGCATTGATTTCATCTGAGGGCGATATAATAAGAACGCGCTTTACCGATGATTGAGCAATTGGCTCTAACAGGGATTTAATGCGCCAATAGGGTTGTCGAATCGTAAAAATTTGTAAATCAGTGGTTGGTGTTTGATCAGGGGTAATCCAATAACTTTTTTTAGAATGATTGATAGCAGGCACTTTTGTGTGAAATTTTTGATTGGGTTTATGCGGCGCTTCTTCAAGTATGACATGCGTATTTGTACCTCCTACACCAAAGGCGCTAATACCTGCACGACGAATACCACATGCCGGATTCCATGCGAGCGTCTGTGCTTGCACATAGAAAGGAGTTTTCTCAAATGCAATATCAGGATTAGGTTCATTAAAATGAAGCGATGCAGGTAATGTTTTATGTTTAAGCGACAATACAGTTTTAATAAGTCCAGCGACGCCTGCAGCCGCATCTGCGTGACCCATGTTTGTTTTGACTGAACCGATCGCACAAAACTGATTTTTCTGCGTATAAGTACGGTAAGCTTGGGTTAACGCTTGTATTTCAATGGGATCACCGAGCTTTGTTCCTGTTCCATGAGTCTCAATATAGGTAATTGTTTCGGGATTTATTTCACTGAATGCCAATGCTGATTGAATGCAACGCGCCTGTCCTTGAACACTGGGTGCGGTAAACCCAGCTTTATGATGACCATCGTTATTGATTGAAAATCCTCGGATGATAGCCTCAATGGGATCATTTTGTTCAAGGGCGTCTTTTAAACGTTTTAATAAAATCACTCCCGCCCCATTACCTTGTGCTGTGCCTGCTGCATCATTGCTGAATGCACGGCAATAACCATCCGGCGATAGCACACCACCCGTCTCGAAAAGATAACCCGCCATTTGAGGTAGACGAATGCAAACACCACCGGCTAACGCTGCATCGCAATCATAGGTTAATAAAGCCTGACAAGCCATAATCACAGAAGAAAGTGAGGACGAGCAAGCGGTTTGTATACCTATGCTTGGGCCGGTTAAATTAAGCAGATACGAAACTCGGGTAGCTAAAAAATGTGCGCTATTACCTAATGAAGTTTGATAAGAAATTTGATGCTGCATAAAAGCGCTATTTTTATTTAAATTTTGTGCAAGATAAGCGTTATCACTGCAACTTGCAAATACACCAATAGAACTTTCCTCATCTCTTGAAACATTTGCTAGCATCAATGCTTGGTCACATAATTCCAAAAAAATACGCTGCTGTGGATCGGTTAATTTTGCTTCATAGGCACTCATACCAAACCTTTGCGCGTCAAATAGATCAATTTCTTCTAAAATACCTCGACGTTTAACGTATTTTTTATTTTTGATAATATCTTGAGAAATTCCTGATGCAAGTAAAACGTCATTATCAAATGTGGTAAGCAAATCGTTTCCCTGAACAAGATTACTCCAAAACATATCACTGTTTATTGATTTCGGAAAGCGGCAGGCATGGGAAATAATCGCAACTGCATTTTCATCATCTAAGTGCATTTTATCAGACATGACTGCTCGTTGATTCAGTCATTTTTCGGCGTTTTTGCGCAAAAGCATGTTTTTTATTGTCAGAGTTATGTTGGGTGATGTGCTTATCTGGAAGCAGGGAAAGATTATGGTTATTAGCTTCTAAAGCTTTGGCTAATAATTGTATATTCGGGTGTGTAAATAGCGTTGTTACTTCAACAGGTTGTTTAAGTGATTTACTGAGTGAGGTCGCCAGTGAAACCATGTCCAGAGAGTCGAGGCCCAAGGCAATAAAATTTCTATCCAAAGGTATGGCATTAAAGGGGGCTAACGTTTGAATTGCTTGGATAATTTTAGTTTCATAAAGTGTATGTGATTCGAGCACTGTAGTCGGTTTGCGTAACTTTGGTAAGGGTAAAGATGGTTTGTCAATTTTTCCATTAACAGTTAATGGCCATTGTGTGATCGAAATAAAATGATGTGGAATCAAATAAGTGGGTAACATACTACTGGCATATTCGCGCAGATCTTGTTCAAGAATATTTTCGTTTTTTGTTTGAACATAAGCAACCAAACGTTTTTGTTTAGCAATCGTTTGTAATAAAACGCATGCCTTAATTACGTCGTGGTGGCCTTCAAGGCAACGCTCAATTTCTTCAGGCTCAATACGATGCCCATGCAGTTTAATTTGATTATCGATCCGCCCGAGAAACATCACTTCGCCATTTTCAAGCCAACAACCTTTATCGCCTGTACGGTATAAGCGTTGATAAGGGTTTTGTTGTTTAACAAAGGGATTGTTAAAAAACCGTTGCACTAATGGTTTGTCTTCGCCCAAGTAACCCAATGCCACGCCAGCACCGCCTATATAAATTTCACCGGGTACGCCAATAGGAACAGGGCGTAGAGTTTCATCTAATATATAAACCTTATGGTTAGTTAAGGGGCGACCGATGATCGTAACATTTTCATTAGGATGGTAAACATGTGTTAATGAGCATACGCTGCATTCAGCAGTACCATAACCATTAATTAGCGTATGCTTTTTGCTCCAAAAATTTATAGTATTCAAATCGCAGAGTTCACCGCCTGCTAAAATAGTTTTTAGATGCGGAAGAGAGGTTTTAGGTAATGCGCATAAAATAGAGGTTGCCAGAATGATGCTGGTAATTTTTTCAGCGCGCATCGTCTCGGCTACGTATAAAGGTGAAAAGGCTTGCTCAGGGATAAAGTGCAAGCTTGCGCCAAAGGATAATGCTATGCTCCATTCTGCAACAGCGACATCAAAACTACAGGCAGCAATTTGTAAAATTCGGCTTTCTGCGTTAATTTCCATAACCTTTCCACAAGCCATAATCATATTCAACATCGATTGGTGACTTACCACAACGCCTTTAGGCTTGCCTGTTGTACCGGATGTATAAATCATATAAGCCGGTGTTGTATGGTTAAATTTAATCAATGCAGAAGGGTTAGTAATAGGGAAATCCTTGCTCATTTTCTCCCAAAAATGTTCAATGACAATCGGCGTTGTGTGGTTATTATTAGAGTTGATAAGGGGGAGATTTAGCATTTCAGATTGAATAACATACTTAGGACCAGCATTTGTAAGTAAATATTCAATTCGTTTTGCAGGTAACGCTGGATCTATCGCATAATAAGCACCACCTGACTTAAGTATCGCTAAAGCCGCAATAATGCGATCGAATCCATTATTTGTATAAATTGCCACACAATCGCCAGGCAAAACACGCTGTTTAATTAAAAAATGTGCTAATTGATTGGCTTTTTCATTCATGGCTTGATAGGTAAGCCTGTCATCGCCTCTGATTAAAGCAGTTTTATAAGGCATTTTTTGTGCTTGATTTTCAATAAGTGAATGCACAAATAAATTGGTTGGCAATGTTTTGTCTGTTTGGTTCCAAAGTGTTGTCACTTGCTCATATTCATAAGCTGGGAGAGAAGGTAGTTTAGATAGTTTAGAAGTACTTTCATCTACAAGTGAAAATAGTAGGGTTTTAAAGTGTTCTAGCATTCGCTGCATATAGGCTCTGTTGTAATGCGAACCTTGATAATTAAGCTCTAGTATTAATCCATCTTGAATTTTAATTGCTTCTAACACTACGGCGTAATGTGTTTGAATATGGACGTCAATATGACAACGAAGCTGTGTATATTTTTTTAACATTAACTCATTAATTGAATAGGGTTTGTAGTCAACCAATGTTTCAAATAAAGGATTGCCAATGGGTATTTGTGCGGCTTTTCGAATGCTATGTAAAGGAGTTGAAACAAATTCGCGCATTTTTAAGCAATGATTTTTGATTGCATCTAATAATTGGTATTTTGTCTCAAAACTTTTTAAATCAATACAAACGGGTAGTGTATTAATGAATAAGCCGATTTTATTTTCTACGGTCTCAGAAGGTTGGCTTCGTACAAAACCAAAAGCAACGGTAGGTGTCTGTGTATAACGTGATAATGTTAATGCCCAAGCCGATTGCAGTAAAGAACTAAAGTTGATGTCATTTTTTTCACAATACATTGTTAGCTCAAGCAAGGAGTGAGGTTGTAGTATTTGTTTAACCGATTGGGTACAGGCGGGATAGTTATAATCTTTACAATGAGGTGGTGCGAGTGCTGCTTGTGAATGCTTTTCAAGATGCTTTTTAAAGTAATCTTGACCCAGATGAGATTGTTTAGCTAATAAAGGTGTTGATGTGCAAAGATGAAAAGTGTTTGAGTTTTGTGTTATACCGCCGTTTAGTAAATTTAAATATTGATCGAACAACTGATCGATTAAGTGGTAAACGGATCGCCCATCTAAAATTAAATGATGTCTTGTCCAAACCATTTTAAAATGATTTGGGTTTAATATAAACACATGTATGCGCATAAGAGGTGCTTGAGTTAAATCAAACGCCTTAAGTTTATCTTCAAGCAAAAAAGCATCGATATGTTCGTGTGCATCTGGCATATCGGTTAAATCTTCAATTGAAAAAGGCAGCTCAACTTCATCTACGATTTCAACACTATTATCAGGCTGGATGGTTGAGCGCAAAGCCTGGTGCCAAGTGCAAAGTTGCTGAAAAGATTTTTTTAAATAAGGTAAGTTAATAGAGGTTTGCAGATCGAAGACTGTCTGTACTACATAAAGGTGGCGCATTTGAGGATGGGCCGCTAGATCTAGCAGCATGCCTTTTTGCAACTCAGTTAGTGCAACTTTTGTCATCCCCGCGCTACCTTGCTTATTTATTTGTTACCCTTATGGTGCTATTGTAAATTTAAACTCAGTGCGAAAGCAAGCGTTAGTTATGTGACATTAATATTATTGATACCAAGACAAATTTGTGGCTTGTAACATAACTGAACTTTCTCCTTTAAATTCAAGTAGTTACAATTACATAACAAGCTACAGATAATGGTTTTATGAAGCCTAACCTGCTATAATATCCCCCTTTAATCCCTGGAATGCCCTATGAGCAAACTCAGTAAACGTATACCAGAATACCCCCATTCAGACTGGGAAGTTTATAAGCGCCTTTTAACCTATGTGCGTCGGTATTGGTATATCTTTATCATTGCGGCCACGGCGAGCGCACTTTATTCGGCTATTGATGCTTCGATGATTCGCTTGCTTAAACCACTCATTGATGATGGCTTTGTTGCGCAAGATCCAGCAGTTATTAAGATGATTCCCATTGTGTTACCCCTGATTTTTATTGCGCGGGGTTTGATGAACTTTTCATCGGAGTACAGCTTAAACTGGCTTTCACGCAGAATTGTCACTTGTGTGCGCCAGGAGTTATTCAATCATTACATTAAATTACCCGCTTGTTTTTATGATAAACATTCGTCGGGTGAATTATTATCAAAATTAACCTTTAATGTTGAACAAATTGCCAAGGCTACAACTGATGCAATTTTAGATTCTGTGCGTAATGGATTTTTAGCGATTTTCTTAATAGGTGTGATGATATCAATTAGCTGGAAATTAACCGCCTGGTTTTTTATCGCAGCTCCTGTTATTTACGCATTGTTTTCAATAGCCAGTTATCGCTTTCGTAAATACAGTCATCGAATTCAGAGAAGTATGGCGAACGTGACGCATGTTGCTGAAGAAAATATCACGGGATACAAAGAAGTAAGAATATTTGGTGGTGAAGAACAAGAAATAAAATCTTTTGAGAATGTAACGGAAAAAAACCGTAAATTAGAAATGAGCTTGGCTATTACCAAAGCCATTAGTGTTCCTTTAATTCAAATAGTGGGTGGTTGTGCGCTTTCATTAACATTATATATTGCAACACAACATACGCATGCCATTGAAATCACAGCCGGTGGATTTGCTACATTTGCTACAGCCATGCTGGCGTTGTTAAAACCTATCAAAGAGCTAACATCCGTCAACAGTAAAATTCAACGTGGTATTGCGGGTGCTCAAAGTATTTTTACAGTGTTGGATTTGCCTAAAGAAGAAGATCACGGTACGTATACGCTTAATCGTGCACAAGGGGATATTCGCATTGAGAACGTTTCATTTCGTTACAACGAGGATCATCCGCTGGCTTTAAATAATGTCTCATTGCATATTAACCCCAATGAAAAGGTTGCATTGGTAGGGCAATCGGGAAGCGGGAAGACAACATTGATTAGCCTATTACCAAGATTATATGATTCTTATGATGGAAAGATTTTTTTAGATAATCTTAATATTCGTGATTTACGTTTATCTTCATTGCGCCGCCAATTTGCCATCGTTTCACAAGACGTGACTCTTTTTAACGATACTATTGCCAATAATATCGCTTACGGCGAACATGATATCGATTTAGAAAAAATAAAAAAAGCGGCTGAAGCTGCTTATTTAATGGATTTTGTTCAGCATTTACCGCACGGCTTGAACACATGGGTAGGGGATGATGGTGTGTTACTTTCAGGCGGTCAACGTCAACGTGTGGCCATCGCCCGTGCA
The DNA here is from genome assembly GCA_964443025.1 of uncultured Gammaproteobacteria bacterium. GTDB lineage: Bacteria > Pseudomonadota > Gammaproteobacteria > JABCZS01 > JABCZS01 > JAJFKJ01. Next base: position 6,495 of record CAYUEL010000058.1, read on the forward strand.
ATTTACAAAGATGCGCCTATACTCATTATGGACGAAGCAACATCAGCGCTTGACTCTGTTACAGAAAAACAAATACAAAAAGCGTTGGAAAACTTAATGTTAAATCGTACAACGGTTGTTATTGCGCATCGGTTATCTACCATCGAAAACGCAGACAAAATTATTGTGATGGATAAAGGGCAAATTGTTGAAGTGGGTACGCATCGTAAATTAATTGAACAAGATGGGTTATACGCACGTTTACATCGAATACAGTTTCAATACGAACAAAATCAAGGTGCTGTGGCGTGAATACATTTGTTGAGAAAATAAAAACTACCATAGAACATGCCTGGTACAATGAACCGTTCTGGATTAATCTGTTATTACCTTTTTCTTGGGTTTATAATGTTATTATTTACTTACGTAGATCCTTGTATCAATCGGGTATATTAAAACGGAAAAAATTTGATATTCCTGTCATTGTAGTGGGAAACATATTAGTAGGTGGCGCTAATAAAACACCCATGGTAGCTTATATAGCAAGTTACTTATTAGATAAAGATTTAAAAGTAGGCATCTTGTCCCATGGATATAAATCTAAGTTAACACAGTTTCCGCACAATGTAATAAAGACAGATAAAGCAGTGGATGTGGGTGACGAAGCCTATTTGCTTTATGAAAAATTATTATGCCCCGTTGTGGTTGATCCAAACCGTGTTCGCGGTATTGAATACCTCATTCAGCAGCATCACTGTAATGTCGTTATTTGTGACGATGGATTACAACATTTAGCGCTAGAGCCTTCTATTACTATTGTTCTTCATCCTTATCAAGAGATCAAGTCTTATACGCATTGTTTACCAGCGGGACCTTTACGTGAACCTATTTCTCAACTTGAACAATATGATATCAAGGTGGATACAACCAAAAGCAGCACTGAGATTTGCCATATTGCTCATTTTAATTTCAGGATTTTGGATAAAGAAGGTAATGTAGTGGATGCAACAACATTCAAAGGTATTCCAACAACAGTGGTAACAGGTATTGCACGTCCGCAACGCTTAATGGATTCACTAGCTTCTGTGGGCTTAAACCCTGTTCCTAAATTTTTTCCTGATCACTATGCTTTTACGTCCAACGATTTTGAAACAATTAATACACCCATTATCATGACGCAAAAAGATTGGGTTAAATGCCGTGACATGAACCTCAAGCAAGAAATTTACATTGCTGATTTGGAAGTTGTTCCTTGCATGATGTTTCGTAAACAGCTTGATCGATTATTGGATGCTTGTATATGACTTACCACGTCATGATTCCCGCTCGTTATGCTTCGGTTCGTTTACCCGGGAAATTATTGCTTAATTTACGTGGTAAACCCATTTTACAACACACCTATGAACAATGTAAAAAATCCAATGCAAAAAGCATTACTATTTTAACCGATGATGAACGCATTAAAGTAGCAGCAGAAAAATTTGGTGCAGATGTTCAAATGACATCACCGGATTGTTTATCAGGAACTGATCGCATCATTGAGGCGATACGTTATCGACATTTACCGTTAAGTACCCTTATTGTTAATGTTCAAGCGGATGAACCTTTTATCGATCCGATTCTTATTAATCAAGTAGCGAATTGTATTATCCAGCATAAAACGGGCATGGCGACATTGGCATTTCCGATTAGGGATGAATCAGAAATTCATAATCGCAATGTAGTAAAGGCTGTTCAAGATGCTCACGGTTTTGCGCAATATTTTACACGAGTGGCTTTAACCAACGGTGGTGGTGAATATTTACGTCATATTGGTATTTATGCTTATACAGCGGAATTTCTATTAAAAATGGCGGATTTACCGCCATCACCGACTCAATTGGCTGAAAGCTTGGAACAATTAAAAGTACTTTGGTACGGCGAAAAGATTTATCTCGATATCGCAGCTGTTCCGCCTCAACAAGACATTAATACATTAGAAGATTATGAGAAGTTAATCCAATCCACGCAATAATTCATTAATACTTACTTTGGCTCGCGTTTCGGGTGTTACTTGTTTCACAATAACCGCGCAATTCAAATGATGTGTTCCATCTTTACTGGGTAAAGAACCGGGCACAACAACGGAGCCAGGTGGAACATATCCGAAGCTGATTTCACCGGTGAGACGGTTAAATATTTTTGTACTTGCACCTATAAATACTCCCATAGATATTACTGAGCTCTCGCCAACAATAACACCTTCGACGATTTCGCTGCGCGCGCCGATAAAACAATTATCTTCAATGATGGTGGGGTTGGCTTGCAAGGGTTCTAATACACCACCTAATCCAGCGCCGCCCGATAAATGAACATTTTTCCCTACCTGTGCGCAGGAACCTACCGTTGCCCAAGTATCAATCATGCAACCGGTATCGATGTATGCGCCCACGTTAACGTAACTGGGCATTAACACGGTATTGGCACCCACATAAGCACCGTAACGGACGATTGCATCAGGTACAATGCGCACACCTGACGCTTTAAGTGTCTCCGCATCGACATTGGCGTATTTAAGAGGAATCTTATCGTAGAAGCGGGTGTATCCCCCTTCAATCATGTGATTATCATGTGTGCGAAAATACAAAAGAATGGCCTTTTTTAGCCATTCATTTACGTGCCATTGTCCGTTCTGTTTTTCGGCAATGCGAAGTTTTCCGCTGTTTAAGGATTCCATGGCAGATTGAACAGCCTGCTTAACGTTCAGATCGACATTACCGGGTTTGATTTGTTGAATATTCGCAAACGCTTCGTTGATGGTGTTAATAAGTGGTTGCATTATGTTTCCTTGCGACAATCCTATACGTGAAGGCAAACGTTCACCCTATTCACATTTATAATGATATCATATAGGGCCCCCTTATGAGGAAATATATGAAAAATCCATTTTCAAAAATTCACACTAAACGCGTAGGTGCCATTGTGAGTCTCCTACTGATCGCGGTATTGGGATATCACACGCTCGGAAAAAATAGCAAGAAAAATGACTTTTCTGATATGGCCAACGTAATTAAAGTAGATTATGTGCAAATCCAAGACATGCCTGTCTCGATTGTGACTCTGGCACAATTACTGGCCATTGATGCCGCCAACATTGCGAGCGAGGTTGATGGAATGATTGAATCCATTCACTTTAATGAAGGTCAATTAGTCAAACAAGGTGATTTGTTGATCAAGCTTAATGATGCAACGCAAACGGCACAACTGGAACAAGCGCAAGCGCAAGAAGATTTAGCACAAATTGATTATGATCGTTTAAAGAATCTTTATGCGCGAGGTGCGACACCCAAACAGGAATTAGATAAAGCTGAAGCCGATTTAAAAGTCGCGCAAGCCAATGTCAGTATGGCGCAAGCTGAACTCAATAAAACTTTTATTAAAGCGCCTTTTAATGGACGCTTGGGTGTGCGCAATATCAGTGTGGGAGGTTACGTTTCAGCCGGTGATAAGTTGTTAGATATTGTTGATCGTACGCGCATTAAGATTCAGTATGCCATTCCGCAACAATATTTAGCGCAAGTGGAATTGGGTGCGCCTGTTTCATTTACTACATCAGCATTTCCTTTAGAAGCATTTATGGGGCAAGTTGATTTTATTAGCCCCAGCATTGATATGCAAACACGTACATTATTAATCGAGGCTGTTTTTGACAATGCAAATGAACGCTTATCACCTGGTTTATCAGGTCAAATCACGCAAGTGTTGTACGTAATTCGTCATGCAATGACCATTCCTGAAGAAGCGTTGGTACCTACGATTGCAGGTTACACTATTTATGAAGTCATTGATCAACATGCCTATGCAAAGTCCGTCAAGATTGGTTCTCGCCGCGAGGGATATGTACATATTACTGAAGGGGTTGAAGGAGATGATGTCATCGTTACGCAAGGACAACAGAATTTGCGTGATGGCGCACAAGTTGAAATTTTAGAATTAGACGAGGAGCAGTCATAAACCATGGGTTTGCCTGAACTTTGTATTAAACGACCCGTATTTGCAATTGTAATCAATTTGCTTTTATTGATTGTGGGTTATATCGGGTTGGAACGACTTCCTGTTCGGGAACTTCCCAACATGGAACAATTTGTCGTGGAAGTTCGTACGGATTATCGTGGTGCAAATGCTGAACTCATTGAAAATCAAATCACCATCCCGATTGAAAATATGCTTGCAGGTGTTGAAGGCGTTGATACCATGTCAAGCACAAGCTCTGTAGGATCGAGTAGTATTGTCATACGTTTTGCAACAGGCTACGATGTTAACGAAGGAATGAACGACATTCGTGATCAATTATCGCGCGTACGTCGTAGTATTCCAGAAGATGCAGACGATCCTCAATTAATTAAGGCCGATCCTTCGGCATCTCCTATTATCTACATTAGTTTTAATGACAGCAAACGTGATTCCATGGCACTCACTGATTACGTCAATCGTTACATTGTGCCCGAAGTACAACAAGTAGAAGGAGTTGGCTTTGTACAAGTGTGGGGCCAACGTGAATACGCGGTAAGAATTTGGCCGGATCCGTTGCAAATGGCGGCAACAGGCGTGACGGTGACAGATATCAGTGACACACTCATCGCCAATAACACGGCGTTACCCAGTGGTGAAATCAGAAGTCAATATCGAAATTTTACTATTAATCCTGAATCAAAACTAACCAATGTTGAACAATTTCAAAATTTAATTATACGTGATGAAGATGGTAAACGTGTACGCATGAATGATATCGCTCAAGTAGAAATTGGTCCACTTGATACGGATTCCTCAGTTCGCGTGAACAGAAATCCTGCGGTTGTGATGACGGTGACTGCTCAAGCCACTGCAAATCCGGTCGATGTTTCAGCCGGTGTTCGTGAGCATTTATCAACATTGGATAATTCATTACCCATGGGAATGGCTTTTAATATTACCTACGATAATGCCATATATATTAATGCCTCGATTCATGAAGTTTATAAAACTATTTTTGAAGCAGTTGTTCTGGTAGTTATTGTGATGTTTGCATTTTTAGGATCTATTCGATCATCCATGATTCCACTCATCACAATTCCATTTTGCTTAATTTCAAGTTTTGGACTGATGTATTTATTGGATTACAGCATTAATACAATGACATTGTTAGCATTGGTATTATCTGTCGGAATGGTAGTTGATGATGCTATTGTTGTTCTAGAAAACATACACCGTTATATCGAAGAAGGGATGAAACCCTTGCAAGCAGCTATTCGAGGAAGCCGTGAAATTACCTTTGCAGTTATTGCAATGACGCTTACATTGGCAGCCGTTTATGCGCCTATTGGTTTTACACAAGGATTTACAGGCGACATCTTGCGCGAGTTTGCATTTACATTAGCAGGCGCTGTGGTGATATCAGGTTTTGTTGCGTTAACATTATCACCCATGATGTGTGCTTATATCATGAAACCTGCCACGCAAGAAAGTCGCTACACATTATGGATCGATCATCAATTAGAAAAGTTAAATCAAATATACCGCCATTTTTTAGGAAAGATGTTACATAAACGCGGTTTCATTGTTTTAATATTCTTATTACTAGGTGGTTCGGGTATTTATTTATTTAAATCATTACCTTCTGAATTAGCACCGATGGAAGATACCGGTGGCATCATGATTATGCTAGATAGCCCAACAGGAAGCAGCTTTTATTACACGGATGAACAAGTCAAACAGATGGATGTTATTTTAGAAAGTGTTCCTGAAAAACAAGATGCAATTTCTATTACGGGGCGTGGTCATAATCCAGCAGCAGGGATGGCATTTTTATCGCTCATAGATTGGGAAGAACGCGAACGTTCACAAACAGAAATATTAAACAGCATCAAACCGCAGCTTATGCGCATTGCGGGAGCACGTGTTATGGCATTTGAATTACCACCGATCAGCGGTGGGAGCGGGGGAAATAATCCTATTGATATGGTGGTTCAAATTTCAGGTACGTTTGAAGAATTGAATGAAGTGATGAATGTCCTTCAACAAGCCATTGCGGAATACCCTGGGCTCGAAAGCGTGCAAACTGATTTAAAAATTGATTCGCAACAATTTGATATTAGCTTTGATCGTGATTTGGCTGCTAATTTAGGTATTGATTTTGATGATATCAATGAAGCGTTAAATATCTTATTTGCGGGTCGCCAGATTACCGAATTTGAATCAGGTGGTGAAAATTACGATGTCATGGTGGAAATGCGTGAATCGTTGCGCAACAATGCAGATGCGCTTAATAATATTTATTTACGTGCCAATAATGACAAGATGGTTCCGTTGGCGGCGTTGATTTCAATTGAAAGTGTTATCAGACCTGACACATTGCCTCATTATAACCGCATGCGTTCAGCTAATTTAAAAGCCAATCTCGCGGAAGGCTATAGCTTAGATGAAGCTATAAAAGCTGTAGAAAGCATTGCTTCGCAAATGTTGCCTATTAATGCGAAACCCACATGGGCAGGATTTACCAAAGATTACCTAGAAGCCAGCAACGCCATGTTAATAACGGTTATTCTTGCATTGATATTTATTTACTTAGTATTAAGTGCGCAGTTTGAAAGTTTCATGGATCCGTTGGTCATTATGTTAACCGTGCCATTTTCTATTATTGGTGCACTCATGTTACTGAAAATCACGGGAGGTAGTAATAATATTTACACGCAAATTGGTTATGTGACATTGATTGGTTTGATTACCAAACATGGTATTTTGATTGTTGATTTTGCGAATCGCGAACGTGATTCGGGGAAAGATAAATTTCAAGCGGTGATTGATGCGTCTGTTGTACGTTTAAGACCTATTTTAATGACAACAGGATCGATGATCTTAGGTGCATTGCCCTTGGCATTAGCATCTGGCGCTGGGAGTGTCGCACGCTCTCAAATTGGTTGGACCATTATCGGTGGTATGTTATTCGGAACAATCTTTTCATTGCTCGTGATTCCAACGGCGTACACGTTTATGTCTCGAAGATCCGCTCACTGACGTTTGCGGTTCAGAGGGCGGAATTGCATGTTGAGTCCACTCTCTGAACCGCGAATGAAATGAGATACCCTGTCTTTGCGAGGCTCGCAGAGCCGAAGCA
>CAYUEL010000059.1:0-13458 GCA_964443025.1 uncultured Gammaproteobacteria bacterium
GGAGAATGATAAGCCTACCGTGGTAGCGCTTCGTGAAATCGCCGAAGGCTTGATTACCCCAGAATTTATGAAGCAGCAAGAAGCTTCTAGGCATCCTGATCATATGGATGCTCATATGATGCTGGCTCAAGCAGCTTCGAGAATTGCCCAGGTCGATGCCAAAGAAATGATGATGGATTTGAGTGAATCTGCCGAGGTTGAGTTCGTAGAAGTGGAAGTACCCGTGACTGTGGATGAAGATGCGGATGATGATGATTTCATTGAAACATCTTCAAGTACTGGTACAGACGAACCAGAAACATTTGAGGAAGATTAGACCCTTTCTCTCTGCTCCCAAACACCCTATAATCATAACAGGACCTACGTTAAACACGCCTTGCGATCCATGTTTAGCATAGGTCCTGCTTAAAATTCAGCAATGATAAATGGAGCTTCTGGGTGTTTCTATTCAATGACTTACGAGAAGAACTAGCACAGTATTTAGATCACGATAAAGTGGCTCAAATTTCGCAGGCTTATGCCATTGCGGCGTCGGCTCATGAAAAACAAAAGCGTCACACAGGCGATCCCTATATCACACACCCTATTGCCGTTGCGCGCATTCTCGCAGGTCAACGGATGGATCATGAAACCATCATGGCGGCCATATTGCATGATGTACTTGAAGACACACCTGTCGATAAAGAAACATTAACACAAGAATTCGGCGAAACTGTAGCAGAAATGGTGGATGGCGTTAGTAAATTAACGCAAATTCATTTTGAATCACGCGAAGAAGCACAAGCTGAAAACTTTCGTAAAATGCTGTTAGCTATGACGAAAGATATTCGTGTGATATTGATTAAAATTGCCGATCGATTACATAACATGCGCACCATCGATGCGCTTCAACCTGCGCGACGACGACGCATTGCTCGGGAAACATTGGAAATATATGCACCCATTGCCAATCGCTTAGGCATGCATAATATCCGAGTGGAACTGGAAGATCTAGGATTTTCTGCACTTTATCCACAACGTTATCGAGTCTTAAAGTCACATGTACGTAAAGCACGTGGCAATCGAAAACAAATATTTAAAAAGATCGAAACAGAATTAAAAAAGTGTTTTAAGAATGCTAATATCCCTGAGAATTTAATCAAAGGACGTGAAAAACATTTATACAGTATTTATCGAAAAATGTTTAATAAACATATTTCATTTAACGAAGTAATGGATGTTTATGCATTTCGTATTATTGTACCCACAGTTGATGAATGTTACCGTGTTTTAGGATTAGTTCATAATTTATATAAACCTGTTCCTGGACGATTTAAAGATTACATTGCCATTCCCAAAGCAAATGGATATCAATCATTACACACTGTATTATTTGGCCCTTACGGTGTTCCCATTGAAATTCAGATTCGAACACAAGATATGGATCGACTGGCTGAAAATGGCATTGCTGCGCATTGGCTTTATAAAACATCGGCCAGTAGTGTGGATAAGGCACAAGCGTGGCTCACGAATTTATTATCCCTGCAAAAAAGTACCGGTTCTTCACTTGAATTTATTGAAAACGTTAAGATTGATTTATTCCCCGATGAAGTGTATGTTTTCACGCCTAAAGGTGACATCATGGAATTACCTGCTCATGCAACGGCTGTTGATTTTGCATATGCCGTTCATACGGATGTCGGTAATCATTGCGTTGCCGCGAAGATTGATCGACGATTAGCACCCTTAAGTACACGCATGGCCAATGGCCAAACCGTGGAAATCATCGGTGCGACAGGTGCACGACCTAACCCGGCATGGCTAAATTTTGTGGTGACAGCGAAAGCACGTTCCAGCATTCGTCACTTTTTAAAGAGCCAACAACATGCAGAATTAATATTGTTAGGACAACGTTTATTGAACGTTGCATTACGTGCCATTAATTTGAGTCTTGAAAAAATTCCAGCAGAAATAATACAAGATTATTTACGCGAATCCGATAGTGCAGATTTAGATGCATTGCATGAAGCCATTGGTAAAGGTGAACGTTCCGCATCACTGGTGGCGCGACAATTGGCAAACACTCCACATCAAACACTTAAACCTTCCGCACCATCGCCATTGATCATCAAAGGCACGGAAGGCATGGTGATTAAATTTGCTAAGTGTTGTTGGCCCATTCCCAATGATCCGATTGTAGGTTTAATGTCTGTCGGACAAGGTTTAAGTATCCATCAAGAAACATGCCGACGTGTAAAGGGTTTCGCACCCGATCCCAATCGAACGGTGCCTGTGCAATGGGAAGTGCAACCTGAAGGTGAATTTCAAGTGGAACTTAAAATCGAAGTACATAATAAACGGGGTATTTTGGCATCGCTGGCGAGTGCGATTGCATTGGCCGGTTCTAATATTGATATGGTGAAAAGCGAAGACAAGGACGACCGCTTTTCGATCATCACTATGATCCTCTCGGTTCATAACCGCGCACATCTGGCCCGCGTGATTCGTGGCATTCGCGCGAATAAATCCGTCTTGAAAGTGACTCGCAGCATTGCTCGGTAATAATTTGTTACTAAACTAGATTAATGGTATGATAGCCCTTTTAGTGAGGTAGGGCGTCGTCATGCTGATGAATATTGATTCTCTAACCATTGACCGAGTGATTTCGGGGCATTTTGGGGTGGTGATTCGTCATGCGCTTGAGAGTGATGCGAATGAACGGGAAAGCTTGCGGGAGTTTATTCGTCGAATCGCATCCAGCACGGAAAAGGGCAATCTTGCGATGCACCTTCCTGAAAATTTGCCCAAAAAAATTGAAACAGCATTAAAAAGTATCATAGATTATTTATACAGTACAAACCCCAAAGATTTTTTTAATCGTTCCGCAGATTTTGCTACGGAAATACAACCCTATCTTCGCAATATGTTACATAGCATGGTTTATTATTTAGATGATGGCATGAATTTAAAAGCACCCGAAGTGAGCAAGGATATAGATGAGTCCATCAAAAAAGTTTTACGACCCGATCTTTTTCAACGAGCTATATCATCAAGAAGAAAGGGAACTGCAATTCCTTCATTTGAACGAACAACGGAGCAAGCCCATAACATTTTAAATGAAAAAATAAATATCACTCCGTACCATGGATTAAGGGAACCTATTCGTGCTTTATCAGAAATGAAAGAAAAATTCGGAAATAAAGCTGATCATCCTACCCGTATTCTATTGGATCAGCGGTTATATTTAATGGAAATAATAGGCACTTCTGATTATGTGGCCAGTGTGCCGGGGCAGCATCTAAATTCTGCTCATCTTCCAAACGATAATATGGCCATGCAATGGTGTTTTATTCCAATAACCATTATTGTAGCATTAATGGGATCAAGCATTCTATTTTTAGGTTACCGTCATTATTATAGAGAAGATAACTTTCCTCTACAGGGTCCCATTTGGCCAGCAGGATTAACAGATTTAGACAATAGCACGGCAGGTTTTGTTCCATGGGTGGGTCATTCTGGGATTAAATTTGAAAGTTTTGAAAATGTTACTTTTCCATTTTCGCAAATGTATAAACGCAACCATCCTCGATTATTAAAAATGGCCGATATGATTATTAATGCACGTTCTTCTGCTGATCATGAACTTTTTGACTTGGGCCTAGAGCAAGTAATGAATAAAGTGCATCGGTTGATCCCTCATAAAGGTATGATGTTTAGTGAATGTTACATTTATGTGTGGGCTTTCTTAGCGGAACATGGTCGTCAGACCTCCATTATTGCTTCCTTCGGAGGCTTCACGCATTTGACTCCAGAACAACAATTAAAAGTACGTGCATTAGAAGCATTGCGTGCGGGTTTAGAAGAATTACTTAAACACGCTTACCCACGACTCGCTTTGCATTTATCTTGCAATCATGCAGATAAACCTGAAGAACAACTGGATGCGCTGGAAGAAATAATAGAAGCTGAACAATCAACCACAATCTATGGTAGAGATGGAACGGAGCATCGGTATCATTATCGGGAACGTACTCAGATTTTGAGTGATTGGTACCGTATTTTAGATGAATATAAGATCGAGCGTCCATTCTTATCTCCAATTTTACAAGAAAAAATAGATAAATATAAAAAACCCATCGGTCCTGAGCCTGAAAATGCTATGCGCGCCGTGATGCATGAGAGTGATTGCCCTTGGTGGCAAGCACCGATGAATCATATCCGTAACACGGCTTTGGGTGTTAACAAGATGGCATGTGAAATGTGGAAACGCACCAGTGTGCCTTCGGTTATACATCCTGGTACGAAAATTGCACCGAAGGTAAAGAAATTTTCCGGCTAATTTTCTTTAACCGGTAAAAACCCACCCGCTTGCATGTGCCACATTTTGGCGTATTTGCCGTTTTGTTCGATGAGTTCTAAATGAGTGCCATCTTCAATGATATGGCCTTTATCAAAGACTAAAATGCGATCCATCGCGGTTAATGTCGATAAACGATGAGCGACTACAATCGTTGTGCGATTGCCCATTAATTTCGACATCGATGCTTGAATAAATTTTTCAGTGACGGAATCAAGCGCGGACGTTGCTTCATCGAGAATTAAAATAGGCGCATCTTTTAACATGGCCCGTGCGATCGCAATCCGTTGACGTTGCCCGCCGGATAATTTTACACCGCGTTCGCCTACTAATGTGTTGTAGTTTTGAGGTAGTTCTTGAATAAACTCATGACAATGGGCTTGCTTTGCAGCTTCTATGACTTGCGCATCGCTGGCATCAGGGTTACCGTATCGAATATTTTCCATTAATGTGCGATGAAACAGCGTTGTATCTTGCGGAATCATCACAATACTTTCATGCAGAGAATCTTGTGTGACTTCAGCAATATTTTGATTATCAATTAATATTTTTCCATCGACCAAGTCAAAGAAGCGTAAAATCAAATGAACAAATGTTGTTTTTCCTGAACCGGAATATCCCACTAATCCTACTTTAGTTCCAGGCTCAATCACCACGTTTTTATTAAGAAATAACGCATGTTCATAATGGTAACGAAACGTCACATCATCAAAAACAATCTTTCCGCCTTTCACTTTCAAGGCTTTCGCATTCGGAATATCTTGAACATTGAGCGGAGCGTGAATAATGGCAAGCGCTTGTTTTGCAACGCCCACATCCCGAAAAAAGTCCGTTAAACTTTGCGCCAAAAACCACATTTGTCCGGCGACCGCAAATGTGCACATCATGACAAATGCAATATCACCCGGCATGGTTAGATTTTTTTGCCAACTTGCAATCACCGTGTAAATCATGCTGGAAACCAGTATCGCAATCAATATATCCATTAATATACGCAACCGATTGATCCGTTTAAGCATAAGATGATTGCTGGCGACTTCCTCGTCTTGCTTTTTGCCGATATGCATCATCTCGAAATTGCGGCGTGCAAATAATTTAATGGGCAATATGTTGGTTAACATATCCACGATTAAACCGGACAATTGGCTTTTATGTTCGGCATTGACGTGCGATGCTTTATCGATATTGCGTGCAAATCCTGTAATCAAAATACTCGTAATGATAATATATCCACACAAGATCGATGCAGCGATCATATTAACCGTTGCAATCATCACAATCGATGTGATCGAGGCAGCAACAGGCGCTATCATGCTCCACATAATAATCATGCGAATGCGATCTAACGCATTGGGTAAATCCGATATTTTATTCGATAAATTTCCTGCCAACCGATCAATGAAATAACCATACGATTGATGCGATAAATAATCCAATACGCCCATGCGAATATCCGCTTGAAATTTTGGAATAATGTACGTTTGCCACCATTCTTGAAAACGAAAAACGGAGGCTAAAAGAAGATAAGAACCAATAAATAATCCAGTTCCTAATAAAATATCGTTAGGAATTGTGCCGTCTGCGGGCGGAGTTTGCGCAATGCCATCGACCATTAATTTAATGGCGTAAGGTTGAATGGCTGTTTCAAATAGCATAAAGACGGGTGCGATAAAAAACAGCGTAAACGACCAGGGGTAGCGCTTAATGAAGTGGAACATAAAAGACCCGAGGGTCTTGGGTAAGGGAGTAATCATGATGGGTAGTATAATAACATAATTTATTTTGAAGCGGGGATTTAGAATAAAGTCCTTATAAATCAAGTGGATATAAAAATAGCCCGATCGCCAAACTATTGACACACACATAGATTTGGGTTATTCTACCGACATATTTTTTTATGGGCGGTACTTAAATCATGGTGGATACACCTCCGAGTTTGACATCAACATTGGGTTCATCCTCATCTACCTTATTTTTACCCTCTCGTGTCACAGGCTCTCCTTCTAAAAGGAGAAAGTACAATGGTCAACGTCCTCTTGAGGGAACACCCAATAGCCTTCGCTTGCCTCGACGATTTGATGCCCTAGCTCGCTTGTTTCAGTTTAAGGGCGAACCTGTGGTGGCGGTTGCATTTGATTATAAAACTGGTCAGTTTATATTTGGTTTTAATTCACCTAAACAAGGATCTGTTCAAGAGGCTACTCTAAGGTTAACGGCTCTAGTGGCAGAACGCATGAACTTATTGCGAAAATTCTTTTTCAGCAAAAATCATCAGGAAGAAATAGATGAGATTTGGCCATTGATATCGCAATTAGCGCTTTCATCTCGTCAGACAGAAAAAATACCCTATGAATATTCTGTTCAAGATATTTTAATTGATCTTTCTAAAGTTCGAGATGCCTTTGTTTTTCCGACGGATGGTCGCAGCGTTGATAATGACGACGACGATGAAGAAGAAGATGATGACGCAAAGATGAAGTCATTTATTCGAGATAATAAAAATTATATTTTAAAAATGATAGAGAATGATTTAAAAACTGAAATTGATTGTAAAGAAAAAGCAGAAGAAATTTATGAAAAAATATTACGTGACAGTACCTATCGAAGAGAAAGCCCTTATTTTAAAGAGGATTCATTAGATAAAATTTATTTTGACAAAGCCCTTGGAGATGCGTTCCAAAAAGAAGGGAATTTCAAGGTAATGATAGAACCCAAGGTGGAAGAGAAAGGATTTCCTGATGGGATTATCCATGGCGAAGTGGCTGTAGCTAATTATTTTTTAAATAGCCCATCCTTTCGCGAGCAACACGCTGATAAAATTATTGGAGTTTCTATATTATGCTGTGCCGATTGTTGCAACTTATTACATTATGTAAATGACATCACAAAAAAAGCGAACGCAGATGAAAGTAAAGAAATGGGGACGATATTCCCGAAATTTATTTTAACAGGAACAAATGCTTATCACTTCCAAGGTTGGATAGGGGTTTTACCGAGTAGTTTAACTAAGCATCAGCCAATGCTTAACATATTAAGAAAAGAAGGTCTTAACGAAGCGCTTGAAAAGAGTGTGTCCGAAGGCGCAAGAATTACCATTCGACCCAATCATATTAAAAATCCTATGGTGATAGGAGACTTTTGTCAAAATCATACTACATCACCACAAGGCTATTTTTTGGGAGCCTCTGTAACTGAAGCGGACTCACCCGACAGGGCGGGTGGAAATAACGGCAGGAAAAACAATGATGAAATAACCCAGTGTCAAGAAAGACTGAATGCCATCCGAGTAAAAATTCGTGAATCAGTGGAAATAGTCAGCGAAATTAAGGCAGGAAATAAAAATAGATTAGAGTGTATGATATCGTACATTTCTCAATACATAAATGATTTGAATAATTTAATCGATCAAAATGCTGACCAAAAATTAAAAAACCCAGTTACTTCCAATCAGATTTGTGACGCTTTAAAAGCGCATCAATGCTATTTGCCTGATAACATTCATGTTGAGATGAATAAGCTATTCATTAAATTACAGTCACGTGGTCTCGAATACACTCTCCGATTAAAAAATCCTTTTGATTCTTTTCATGAAAAAACAAAAAACCTGTCAGAACTTTATAATAGTGTGCATGTGACAATGAAAAATGAAGAAGAAAAAATTAAACTTTATCGTGAAGAAGAACAAAAAGAGATGCAGAAATTGCACGACCATGTAACAATGAAAGTTGAACCTTCATTTCCAGCGCCAACAGCAATAGGGTTGGGTTTTCCCCCGCTTATGGTGAGACGTCCATGGGATAATAGTAATCAGTTGCTAGAGGATGGTCTAGAAGAAGAAAATACCAGCTTATCTACAATGCCGCCCGTCTTAAACAAAAGAACTTTTTTATCTTCGTCAAAATAAGGGCTTGTCATTTAGATTTCATTTCGTTAGAATCGCCACAGTTGTCGGATTTAAAAAAGGACGTTTAAGTGAGTGTCGAAGAAGTATTAACGGCTATCATCGAAAAAATTACAGCTGCCAGCACATTAGATGCTCTTAATAAAGAAAAACAAATAGCGGGTCTGGAGTTTGCTACGGGTCGCTTACTAGAGGGCATTCATCAGAATATTAATCAACTTTATCAACAATCTGGCTGTGGGCAGACATATGCTTTTGATAGCCGATACCCTTTTAATAATACATACATTCAAAGTCTACAAACTCATGCGTATTGTGCGGCTTATTTAGCGACGAATGAGACGGATAAAAAGATTAATTATTTAAAAAACATTCACACCTATGATCGCAATAACTTTGCATTGGTTGAGTTTTATAAAATAGCTTCTGGAACCTATGAGACATTCCGAAAAGAACTGGATACTATCTTTGGCTTAACATCGGTGAATGGAAGATTTTTAGATTTAGTGTTTATTATGAGAATGGGTGATAAGGAATTTTCTTTAAAGATTGAGCCGGCTTATAAATTGTTTGAGGCCGCTCTAACCCTTCCAGCAAATCGGGAAGATAAAGGGAGGTTAGAAGCTGTTTTTGCAAAAGGAACGTTTCCACCCTATTCCTCATTAGATCAGTTTAGAAATGATATAAAGGGATCTCTATTGGGATCACCGGAAAAAAACGTAGAAAAGAAGCGGTACGGCTAATTCTAGTGTTAAACTATACTGGTCAAACGGAGAGAAGCGTCCATGTGCATGCGGCTGGTATTTCTTATTACACTAACTTTATTCAGCCTGACGGCGCTCGCAGCCGATCCCTTTGATCTTATGCTGCGCAAACAAGAAGAAATCCGAGCCGAGGAAGATGCGAGGCGCGAAAACTTCTTATATCCCGGCGGCGAACGCTTCACCAATAATGATTTAAAAAATGATGTGATTACCCTGCGTTGGTTTGCCGCCGCTGGGGATGTGGAATCACAAGCGATATTAGGCGACATTTACGCGAAGGGTGTGATTGAAGCGCAAAATCTGGAATCAGCCGTGTATTGGTATAACCTTGCCGGTGAATACGAAGTGACTTATGCGCAATACATGATGGGGTTAAGTCATCAATTCGGTTGGGTAGAAAAGCCTGATGCTGAAAAAGCGAATATATGGTTCAAGCGTGCTAATGAACAAGTGGATCGCGTGCGCGCACAACGGTTGGTTGCGCAATTCTTTAATGATCGCGAAAGTGCATTGTACAATTTTCCAGAAGCGTACCGTTGGTATGAGCGTGCTGCTAATAATGGTGATTTAGAAGCGCAATTAAACCTAGCTGATTGGTATTTCCATGGGGACGTAGTTGGACGTGATATTCTTACTGCTATCAAATGGTACGGTAAAGCCGCTGCGCAAAATGATCCTTATGCGCAATACAGTTTAGGCTTAATAAAATAAAATGGCGATGAACTTATTCCCATCGATAACACATCAGCCGTGGAATGGATTCAACGTGCCGCTTGGCAAAATTATAATGCCGCGCAATATACATTGGGACGTTTATATTCAATAGGTGTGGGTGTTCCCGCTAATAATATGCAAGCATATGCGTGGTGGACGCTCGCCAATCAATTTGATAACCCGGCAGTTAGCCGCGATTTGGCACGAGTGACTCAAAAAATGTCGATGGAAGAAATTAATCAAGCTGCAAAATTGATTAATGCTTATCGCGATCAGATGGCAGGTTAATTCATATGACACTGACGGAATTTCGTTATATCGTTGCTGTGGCTCGTTTGCGTCATTTTGGAAAAGCAGCCATTCATTGTTGCGTGAGTCAGCCTACGCTCAGTGTTGCTATCAAGAAACTTGAAGAAGAACTCAATGTTTCGATATTCGAACGTAATAAACAAGATGTTCGTGTCACACCCATTGGCGAAGTGATCGTCGCACAAGCGCAACGTGTATTAGAACAATCAGAAAAGATTAAACAATTGGCCAGCAGTGGACGTGATGAATTAAAGGGCGTTTTACGTGTCGGTGCAATATACACAGTAGGTCCGTATGTATTTCCACACCTATTACCCAAGCTTCATAAAAAAGCACCTGAAATGCCTTTGTATATTTTTGAAGATTATACGAAAGTATTACGTCAAAAATTAGTGTCAGGTGATTTGGATGTTATTTTAGTTTCAACACCTTTTAATGAACCTAATATTGTTACAAAGGTATTATTTGAAGAACCTTTTGATGTGTTATTACCGAAAGATCATCCGCTGGCTAAAAAAAGCAGCATATCAGCCAAGGATTTGAAAGATGAAAATATTTTATTATTAGGTGAAGAACATTGTTTTCGTAATCAAGTATTAGAAGCCTGCCCGCATTGTGCGGATATCACTCAAAAAAGCGCTGGTACGCAGATGGTTTCAGGTGGATCGCTTGAAACATTGCGATACATGGTTGCAGGCGGCTTGGGTATTACTGTCTTACCACGATTAGCATGCAATGCTCCTGGTGCAATTAAACGTTCAGTTCTGGTGCGTCCCTTCGCACAACCTGGACCCAAACGTGAAATTGCAATTGCCTATCGCGAAGGTTTTCCTCGCGAAAAAGCGATTCAATTGGTGATTGAAACGTTGAAATGTTGTGTGTCGTTGTGATTGTATCGTCATTGCGAGGCTGCTTTTAATCTCGTCATTGCGAGGCTGCTTTTAATCTCGTCATTGCGAGGCTGCAAGCCGAAGCAATCCACTGCTTAACAAGAATAGATTGCTTCGTCGCCTACGGCTCCTCGCAATGACAACATTCTTAAGCCTGTGAATACTCCGCCCTACTTCCAATCCAGCGATTAATCAACGCATCCGCTTTGCCAGGATAAGTTTGCATGATCGATTCGGCGCAAGGTTTGATTTGTGAAATCAATGCGCGATCACGAATGATATCCGCTATTTGCATGCGCATTTCTCCGGATTGCAACGTGCCCAACCATTCACCGGGGCCGCGAATTTCAAGGTCCTTTTCTGCAATAAGAAATCCGTCGTTGGTATCACGCATCACGCTTAAACGTTCACGTGCAGTTTGTGACAAGGGTGCATGATACAATAATACACAAAAGGATTTCTCGTGACCCCTTCCCACACGGCCGCGTAATTGATGTAATTGCGCCAATCCTAATCGTTCTGGATTTTCGATAATCATTAAACTGGCATTGGGTACATTGACACCCACTTCAATCACTGTGGTTGCAACCAGTAACTGGGTTTGATTATTCATAAATGATTGCATGACGGTTTCTTTTTCAATTGGTTTTAATTTTCCATGCACCAAGCCAATCGAAATGTCAGGCAAAGCCTGACGTAATTGTTGTGCTGTTTTTTCAGCAGCAATGGCGATTAATGCTTCAGATTCATCGATCAATGTACAAACCCAATAGACTTGTTTTTTTTGTAGGCAAGCATCATGAACACGTTGAATGATTTCGTGACGACGATCATGGCTAATAACCACAGTTGAAACAGGTTGACGACCTGGTGGTAATTCATCGATGGCTGAATAATCAAGGTCAGCATACGCTGTCATCGCAAGCGTGCGGGGAATAGGTGTTGCAGTCATGATAATTTGATGAGGTAAATGCTGAAGTGTTTTTCCTTTTTGTACCAGCTTTAAACGTTGATGCACGCCAAAGCGATGTTGCTCATCAATCACAACCAATGCAAGTTGGTGAAAATTAACATCATCTTGCACTAATGCGTGAGTTCCAATGATCATTTGTGCTTTACCTGATGCAATGGCATCGTAAGTTGATTCTTTATGTTTAGAACTTAATTTTCCTGCCAACCAAACAACATTCACACCTAGTGGCTCAAGCCATCGTTTAAATGTTTGATAATGTTGTTCCGCTAAAATTTCGGTAGGTGCCATCAAAGCAGCTTGATAACCACTGGCAACTGCAAAGCACATAGAAAGCGCGGCTACAATCGTTTTCCCACTACCCACATCCCCTTGAACCAACCGTAATGCGGGAACATTTTTTTGAAGATCCATTTTAATCGAATCTAAAACCCGTTGTTGTGCGGACGTTAATGTAAAATCCAAATTATTTTCTAATTGATTGGCCAATGTTTCATCATCACAAATCAACCCACGTTGTTTTTGTTGACGTGCGCGGTAACGCAATAAACTAATATGATGTGCGGTTAATTCTTCAAATGCCAGTCGTTGTTGCGCAGGATGTTTTCCCGTTAACAATGATTGCAAATCTGCATTGGGCGGAGGTTGATGCAAAAACAATAACGCTTGTTTTAAATCAGGGTAATGGTGTTTTTGAATAATATCATCGGGCAATAAATCATTGAGTTCTTGTTTTTCTAAAATAACCAATACTTGATGAATCAATTTACGTAACGTAGGTTGTGTTAAACCTTCCGTGAGAGAATAGATAGGCGTCATGGTTTCTTGCACATCAGGCATCGCGCCTAATTTACCGGTTGTATATTCTGGGTGTATCATTTCAAGTTGTCTTCCCACTAACCGGACTTCACCAAAACAGCGAATGCGGACACCCTCAGTTAAAGAAGCTTGTTGCGTTTGATTAAAATGAAAAAACCGTAGGTAAAAAGATCCTGATCCATCGCGAATTTCCACACGCAACATGCGGCGCCGACCTAACATAATCTGGCTTTTAATGATATTCCCTTCAATGACCGCTTGATCCCCAGGGCGTAATGTTCCAATAGGATAAATATGTGTACGATCTTGATACCGATAGGGCAAATGAAATAAACAATCTTGCAATGTATAAATGCCCAATTTGGCAAGTTTGCCTTGCAAGCTCGGGCCGACACCGGTGAGCTTTGTCACAGGTTCTTGTAACCAAGAAAGCAATTTCATCATTGTACTTCTCATTTCCCCATTGTTACGCTAATATTACCGTAAATTGAGATGATTAGGGGTTGTTGACAATTTGTTATGTGACGCCCCGCTGGGGCTTGATCATTTTTACATTTTTAACCCCCCGTTTGTCGCGCCAAAGGCGCGCCTACACGGGGGGCTAGCATCTGAGCGCGCCTCCGGCGCTCATGATGTTTGATGTTGCCATTTTGGAGGCGTATCGGGTCGTGTGATGGCAAACCCTCCGAGGCAGGGAGGCCGAGGAGGAGCCTACAGGGATGTATTCACGGCGTGTTTGCCAGCGCACGACCCGA
>CAYUEL010000060.1:0-13348 GCA_964443025.1 uncultured Gammaproteobacteria bacterium
ATCTTTAATAGCGAGCCTGACAGGGTTTTTGTGCGCATAAGCTTCAGCACGACCTAAGATAATGCAATTAGTTGTAATAAGCGCTAAAAAAATGCCCAAGCTTTCATACAAGCTTAAACGATACGCGCTCAATACCATTTGAATAAGTGTAACAAGACTTGCAATGATCAATACGAATATCGGTAAGCGTAAATGATCGGGGATCCACCGTCCTATCAGTGCGATAAAACCATTGCTACAAATTAATACAATTAATGTTGATAAACCTAATCCCAATGCATTAATAGCGCTGGTTGTGACCGCCAGTAATGGACATAAACCTAATAGAAAATTAATATTCAATGTAAACAACCTCGTGCGTACTAAATAAATCAGCTGAATAAGCGTTACACATAGCTAACGTACGTTCTAATGATTCAACAATGGCCTTGGGCGTAATGGTTGCGCCCGTCCATGCATCAAAGTCACCGCCGTATTTTTTTAATTGCCAATGGGCATTATCGATATTTTTACCTTCAAAATTCTTTAACCATGCATAATTGTTTTTCTTGTATTGATCGCCCAAGCCAGGGGTTTCTTTGCTGTGTAAAACTTCGACACCAGCAATAGAACAATCAGATTTCAAGGCAATGAGTAGGGCAATTTGTCCAGCATAAGCATAATCGGTTAATGCAGTAAAAATCACGGCAATGGGTGTTTCGTTAAGATAGGCGCGTTGTGCTATTTGCGTATCATTCATGTGCAAGTAGCGGGGTGCGAGTAATTCAATGTCTTGGATAGTTGTGATGGTTTGACCACTCAACATGCGATGGGCTAAGTCACGTTGTTTTTGTGAGAGTTGTTGTTCTACAAGAGGTTCAGTAATAAAGTGACCCACAGCAAGCGCCGCAACCAGCACAATGGCAAATACAACAAATAGGATCGTATGTTTCATGAAGGTTTCACTCGGGCTGTTAGATGATCAATCAATGGGACACACAGGTTGGCTAATAATATAGCAAAGGCTAATCCATCTGGGTAGGCACTGAATTGACGGATGGATATCAATAAAATGCCAATCAACGCGCCATAAATCCAACGCCCCATTTTTGTGGCACTTGCCGTGACAGGATCCGTTGCAATGTAAAATGCGCCAACCAGGGTGGATCCAAATAATAATTGCCACGTGATAGGCAAGGTATTTTGAGCAAAAAACTCGAGTAATACGCTCATGATAATAACGGCGATCAACATGGCAAGTGGAATGCGGTAATCAATCAGTTTTTTGTACAATAAAATTAAGCCGCCTATTGACCACGCTAAATTAATCCAAAGTATGGCTTGAAATGGCTGCCAACTCATGCCGCGAACATATTGATTGGTTTGGCGTAAATCAAGCGGCGTCGCGGAAGAAACCGCATCAATGAAATGCCATTGTGTTAAATATTGTGGGAATGAAATTAAAAGAATGGCGTAACCGACCATTGCTGGGTTGAAGATATTGTTCCCTAAACCACCAAACAATTGTTTTGCAATCACAATCGCAAAGAACATTCCGATAAGTGTTATCCACCACGGCGCTGATGCGGGAATACAAATGGTCAATAGCATGGCGGTTAATAATACTGATCCATCTTTCAGCGTGGGTAAAATAGGTTTTTTTCTTAACGTTAAAATAATAGCTTCGAATATCAAACCTGAAATGCTGGCAATAAGCAAATGCAATAAAAAATATATACCTTGCCAAAGGGTGATCAATAGTAACGCGGGTAAAGCGCTAATATAAACCCATTGCATGATTTGAGCCGTTGTTTTCATGTATTGCGTTCCCTAACACGATTCACCGCCGCGAGAATAGCGGCATGTTTATCAGACCCAAGGTGTTTTGATTGCTGTAAAGCTTGTTTGCGTACAAGACGTAATTCATGCTGCTCAAATCGTTGTTGAGCCATTTTGCGATGTTGAGTCGTTACAATCTCCTGACCGAGATGCCATTTGGCATCGACATAATAATCGGTAAGAGGAATTTCACTGGGGCAAACTTCCGCACAAGCGTTGCATTCAATGCATGCATTCAATCGCAATTCCGCTGCTTTATCGTATTCACCTGCTTGTGCGAAGCGATACAATTCATGAGGTAAAAGATTGGCGGGACATACATCGATGCAATCGCCACACCGAATACAGGGCGAGGGCTTATCCAAAGCGTGCCTCGCTGCGTTAACAGGCTCTTCAAGCGGAACCATCTCAATACAATCTACCGGACAAGGTGGCAAACATAAATCGCAACCGGTGCACAAATCGGCAATCACCGTGTGCATTTGTTTAGGCGCGCCAACAATCGCATCCACGGGACAGGCTTGAATACACAGGGTGCAACCGATACATTGATCTTCAATAATGCGTGCAATGCGAGGCGGTTTATGATCGCCCAATTGAGAATTAAGCGCAACAGGAT
Source organism: uncultured Gammaproteobacteria bacterium (assembly GCA_964443025.1). Classification (GTDB taxonomy): domain Bacteria; phylum Pseudomonadota; class Gammaproteobacteria; order JABCZS01; family JABCZS01; genus JAJFKJ01. Next base: position 2,438 of record CAYUEL010000060.1, read on the forward strand.
CCCGATCAAGTAAATTAGCCAATGCATGAATCGTAGCATCGCCACCGGGTGGACAACGATTGATGGCTTCGTTTTGTTCAATGATGGCGCGTGCGTAAGGCTTACATCCAGGGTAACCACATTGCGCACATTGCGTTTGAGGGAGTAACCCATTCACTTGTTCAATTAAATTATTTTCATTAGATTTTAAATGACGATTCGCCAACGTTAAGCCAGCACCGATGGCGGCTGAAAAAATACCCATTACGGTAATGGCTTCTAACATATTACAGCATCCCCTGAAAACCCATGAATGCCAATGCCATTAAACCTGCGGTGATCATTGCAATGGCGCTGCCTTGAAAAGGTTTTGGAATATCAGCGGTATCTAAACGTTCGCGAATCAAAGCAAATAAAACTAATACTAAACCAAATCCTATGGCTGCGCCTAAACCATAAAATAAGCTGTGAATAAACGATGTTTGTGATTGCGTGACCAGTAATGCCAAACCTAATATGGCGCAATTACTGGCAATTAAAGGTAAATAAACACCGAGACGTTGATGTAATAATGGATTGGCCTTGCGAATAAAGATTTCTGAAAATTGAACGGTAGCAGCGATACTGATAATAAATATAATTAATTGTAAATATTCGAGTCCGAATGGCAATAACACATAATTATATAAAATAAAACTTAAGCCTGCTGTTAATGTCAATACAAATGCTGTTGCTAATGACATTCCCCATGCAGAAGTTAATTTTTTTGATACACCTAAAACAGGACATAAACCTAAGAATTTTGATAATACAAAGTTATTCACAATCGCTGTGGAAAAGATAACAATGAATAACTGTTTAAGCATTATTTTACACGCATACCGGGTTGCGCACCTTCATGAGGTTCTAAAATATAAATACCTGAACCTTCTTTGCTTGCAGCCAACACCATGCCTTCAGACATGCCGAAACGCATTTTACGAGGCTTTAAATTAGCCACCATGATTGTTAATTTTCCGACAAGATCGTCGGGATTGTAAGAAGATTTAATACCGGCAAAAACTTGTTTACTTACACCATCACCTAAATCAAGTTTCATACGAATGAGTTTATCCGCACCTTCAACTGATTCCGCTTCGATAATCTTTGCGACGCGTAAATCAATCTTCATAAAATCCTCGATAGTGATTTCATCAGACAAAGGATTCGGTAAAGGTGTTGTTGGGGTTTCGGTCATTTTAGCAGCCTCATTAGGATCAACGCGTTGTAGTAGCGGTTGATAAGGGTTAATAGTATGATTCAACAATAAAGATTGGGTATCATGCCACGTTTGTTCAGGTAAATTTAAAAATTGTTCAACCTCATGAGCCAATTTAGGAAGAATGGGTTTTAAGTAAATTGTTAAGATGCGAAAAGCATTGAGCGCCGTAGTACAAATGGCTTGATTATCTGGATTTTTCCAAGGTTGCGCATCCGCAATGTATTGATTCGCTAAATCCGCAAGCGCCATGATTTCACGAACCGCCTTACTGTATTCGCGCATTTCATATAACTGCGCAATGTCGCTTGCTTGCGAAGCAATTCTCTTAACTAAATCAGGGTTATCTAATGCATTCGATAGTTTGCCATTAAAGTTTTTTGTAATAAAATTAGAACAACGCGATGCAATGTTAATGAACTTTCCGACAAGATCACTGTTAACACGCAATGTAAAATCTTCTTGGTTGAAATCAATATCATCCAGAGAATGATTTAATTTTGCACAGAAATAATAACGTAGGTATTCAGGATTGAGGTGATTAAGATAAGTCCGTGCATTAATAAATGTACCGCGCGACTTAGACATCTTCAATCCATTGACGGTTACAAACCCATGCGCATAAACAGCATTAGGCGTACGATGATGGCTTCCTGATAATACTGCCGGCCAAAACAATGCATGAAAGTAAATAATATCCTTGCCAACAAAATGAATTAATTCAACTTCAGAATCTTTTTGAATGACTGATTCGAAATTGAAATCTTTATTTTTTTCAGCATAATTTAACATGCTTGAGAAGTAACCGATGGGCGCATCTAGCCAAACATAAAAGTACTTGTTTTCCGTGTTGGGAATGCGAATGCCAAAATAAGGTGCATCTCGCGAAATATCCCAATCGTGTAACCCGCCTTCAAACCACTCACTCAATTTATTCATGACTTCGGTTTGCAAATGACCCCCGCTGGTCCATTGTTTTAACATCTGTTCAAATTGACCTAGCTTGAAAAAATAATGTTCAGATTCTTTTTGTATCGGTGTCGCACCTGATAATGCAGATACAGGATTTTTTAAATCGGTTGGACTGTAAGTGGCGCCACACGCTTCACAATTATCTCCGTATTGATCAGGCGCTCCACACCGTGGACATTCGCCTTTAACATAACGATCCGGTAAAAACATATTTTTTTCAGGATCGAAGGCTTGTTTAATGATTCGCTTTTCAATATGACCATTTTTTTCTAAACATGTGTATATTTCTTTGGAAAGCATTTCATTTTCAGAGCTGTGTGTCGTGTAATAGTTATCAAAACCAATATTAAAATCAGCGAGATCTTTGGAATGTTCTTGATAATATTGCTGAATGAGTGTTTCAGGAGGAATACCTGCTTTTTCAGCGCTTAACATGATAGGTGTTCCATGCGCATCATCGCCGCAAAAGAAATGTACGTTATGTCCTTGCAAACGCATGAAGCGCACCCAAACGTCGGTTTGAATCATTCCAAGCATATGGCCGATATGAATAGAACCATTGGCGTAGGGTAGGGCATAGGTAGCAACGATCGTGCGGGGGTTGTTCATGAATGGCTCTCACTTGAAAAAGGCTATTTTACCGTGATTTCACGCTGTGGTAAAATGGCCTATGCTTGAATCTATGATTAAACCTCATGTAGTGCAAAACGGCCTAAAGCCGCTACCCTCGATTAAAAATATTATTGCCGTTGCCAGTGGTAAGGGCGGAGTAGGGAAATCGACCATTACCGCTAATCTGGCGCTAGCTTTGAGCGCTCAGGGTGCGCGCGTGGGGGTATTGGATGCTGATATTTATGGCCCTAGCCAACCGCTGATGTTAGGCGTGGGGAACCAACGGCCGGCAGCGCTCGATAATAAAAAGATGATGCCCTTAATGGCCCATGGTCTTCAAACCATGTCGATTGGGTATCTGGTGGAGCAAGATACAGCGATGATTTGGCGTGGCCCCATGGTCAGTGGCGCTTTGCAACAAATGCTCAATGATACAATGTGGGATAATCTTGATTATTTATTGATTGATTTGCCACCGGGTACGGGTGATATTCAATTGACGATGGCGCAAAAAATTCCGATTACAACGTCTTTAATTATCACAACACCGCAAGATATTGCCTTATTAGATGTACGCAAAGCGTACCACATGTTTCGAAAAGTTGGCATTGATATCGCCGGTGTTATTGAAAACATGGCTATTCATACTTGTTCTGAATGCGGTCATGCGGAAGCCATTTTTGGCAGTGGTGGCGGTGATCGTATTGCGCGCCAATACGGTATTCCTTTGTTGGCGCAATTACCCTTACAGCTCAATATCCGCGAACAAGCCGATAACGGTAAACCGACGGTATTAGCCGAACCCGAGAGTCCGATTACCGAGACGTTCCTGGCGTTAGCGACCAAGCTTCAGGATAAGATTGCTGGCATGAAGGTGGATCACAGCAGCAAATTTCCCCCCATTGTGGTTCAGTAAGTGGTTCAATAAATGGTATAATCCCTTCAAATTCAGCAAAATAAGGAACATCAAATGAGCATCAAATCAGATGGTTGGTTAAAGCGAATGGCAAAATTGGGTATGATCGAGCCTTTCGAAAAAGAACAAGTGCGCAGTGTGGATGGTAAGAAGGTCATTTCTTATGGTGTATCCAGTTATGGTTACGATGTGCGTTGTGCCGATGAATTTAAAATATTTACCAATATTAATTCAGCCATTGTGGATCCTAAAAATTTTGATGCCAGTAGCTTTGTGGATGTCAAAGCCGATGTGTGTATTATCCCGCCGAACTCATTTGCATTAGCGCGCACAATCGAATATTTCCGAATTCCTCGGAATATTTTGACGATTTGTTTAGGAAAATCGACTTATGCACGTTGTGGCATTATCGTCAATGTCACACCTTTAGAGCCCGAATGGGAAGGGCATGTTACGTTAGAATTCTCAAACACAACGCCGTTACCGGCAAAAATTTATGCCAATGAAGGAATTGCCCAAATGCTCTTTATGGAAGCGTCTGAAGTATGTGATATTTCCTATCTGGATCGGGCGGGTAAGTATCAAGGGCAGACTGGGGTAACTTTACCACTGGCTTGATTAAGGAAGAAAAACCCCCGATTCATGCTACGCATGAATCTGCCCCCTTAAAAGGGGGCGAGTACTATATATATATTGCCCCCTTTTAGGGGTAAAGCATTCAAGGGAAGTCCAATTTAGCCGATAATACCTATAGAGAAGGAGATTGTCATGCGTGCCATATTAGCCGTGTTATTGCTACTCTTGGGTCAGGTGGCTCTAGCCGATGAGCCTGAGATCATAGCGGAAGGGGTGGATGAAGAGGTTCCTGATGTTCAACTGGATATTCCAGAAGAAAAGCATGAGCCTTTATTGCAAAGCTACCATACCGAAACAGGAAAGCAAGCCGTGGTGGTAACACCTGATGCCGGCGAACCTTACGCCATCATTCCGGAACAAAAAGAAAGCGAATTGGTGCAACAGGAAAACCAACCTACTACTGAGTCACAATGGTTTCTGATTAGTTGGTAACACTGAGATTAAAACTTAACCTGCAATCCCTGTTCGGGTAACGTTAAGTCATCGAGCAATACGTGATTATTATCAAGGTGAATCCGACCGCGTGAAAACCAATCAATCACTTGCGGGTAAAGTTTATGTTCTCTGCTATGAATGCGTTTTTTAAGCGATGCAGCCGTATCTAATTTCTTAACCGTGATTCTTGTTTGTGCAATGATCGGGCCATTATCCAATTCTTCCGTTACAAAATGAATACTCACGCCATGTTCAATATCTTTGTTCTCAACCACTTGTTCATGCGTATGTAAGCCACGGTATTTAGGTAACAATGAAGGATGAATATTAATGATTTTTCCTTTGAAATATTGCACAAATTCCCTGCTTAAAATCCGCATAAATCCTGCCAGCACGATAAGATCAGGATTGCGTTCAATTAATAACATGCGCAAACGTTCATCGTAAGCGGCACGGGGTTCATCTTTAAACGATGTTAACGCATAAATAGGGATGTTTGCATTACGCGCACGTTCTAAACCATAGGCTTGTGCGTTGTTGCTAATAACAGCTGAAATACGCGCATTAAGTTTATGATCGTCAATGGCATCGATGATGGCTTGCAAATTGCTACCATTTCCCGAAATTAATACAACAATATTAATCATCAAAACCTACTTGGCAACAACAGAACCTAATACCCATGGTTGTTCAATTTTGGTTGCGCGCAAAACATCATCAACATGTTTTGGATCAACAATTAAGACCATACCAACGCCACAATTGAACGTTCGAATCATTTCATTGTCTTCAACTTTACCTTGCGATTGCAACCAGTGAAATACTGCGGGCCATTCCCAGCTTTTTTCATCGATATGTGCGCGTGTATTTTCTGGAAGTGAACGTGGTAAATTCTCGGTTAATCCGCCACCAGTGATATGCGCCATGCCTTTAATTAAGCCTTTTTTGCATAAGGGTAAAACAGTGGAAGCATAAATGCGTGTGGGTTCCATTAATAATTCACCCAATGTTTTATGTGATCCTAAATTCGATTGTAAAAATGATTTATTTTTTGCGATGAGTTTACGTATGAGTGAATAACCGTTACTGTGTGGACCCGAAGATGCTAATGCAATAAGCACATCGCCTGGTTTTGCAGTGCTTCCATCGATGATATCGTCTTTTTCAACGATACCTACGCAAAATCCTGCCATGTCAAAATCTTCTGCTTGATAAACACCTGGCATTTCAGCGGTTTCACCACCGACCAGCGCTGCGCCGCATTGTTTTAAACCATCGGTAATACCTTTAATCACTTGCGTTGCTTGCAATACATTGAGTTTTCCACAAGCATAATAATCCAGAAAAAATAGTGGTTGCGCGCCGCAAACAATTAAATCATTAACGCACATGGCAACTAAATCGATGCCAATGGTGTCAAAGCGATTCATTTCATGCGCAAGTTTAACCTTCGTTCCCACGCCATCGGTACATGAAACCAATACAGGTTTTTTATAACCTGCTGGCATTTCGAATAAAGCTGCAAAGCCGCCCAGACCGCCAATCATTTCAGGTCGATGGGTTGCTTTTACAAAAGGTTTAATGTTCTCAATCAGGGCGTCGCCCGCTGCGATATCAACCCCGGCATCAGCGTAAGTTGTGGATTTTTTAGTCATTTCTTGAATATCCCTGTTAAGTAAGAAGTCATTATATCGCATATCGTGCGACTGTGTTAAAATGCCAACAAGGTAGGGTCATCATGCGTAGAATCTTATATCAATCCTTTCTCGCAGTTTGTTTGCTTTTTAACTTCATTGTTGCTTTTTCATACGACTTTTATACGACTAAAGTGCCCGTTGCTTCGCGTAGTACGCCCGACCGTGCGCAAGCAATGGAACAGGCATTGAATGATGTTTTGGTTAAGGTTTCAGGTGATATGAATGTACGGGATAATCCCGATCTTGAACCGGCTTTACGGCAAGTCAATAACATGATTTCACAATACCAGTATGAAGAAACAGAAGGGGGATATTTATTTCTCTCAGTGAGTTTCGACGAAGAGTCTGTCAATCATGCATTAACGCAGGCGGGTTTTGAAGTGTGGGATGGGTTTCGTCCGGTGAATATTGTTTGGGCTGCGGTTGATGTAAATGGACGGCGTTATTTACTGACACAAAGTGAAGAGCGTCCGCAAGCCGTAGAACTGCGCAAAGCATTGGAAGATCTAGCAGCGCAACGGGGCATGTCAATTATTTTTCCGTTGGGTGATTTAAGTGATCGTCGCATGGTAACGACCAGCGATATTTGGGGTGGTTTTTATAGCCAGATTGAAAAAGCATCTAAACGTTATAACAGTGATGGAATAGTCATTATCAAATTAACCACACTTCCCGATGAAAAATATCAAGTGGATTGGAATGCGAGCCTTGGACGTGAAAAAGAAAATGGGTACCGCATGAACACCATGTTAACGACGGCGTTGGCTGATCCTGTGAATGGCATGGCGGATATTTCTGCAAATATGTATGCAAAAGCGTTTGACCAAATTGACCACGCCACATTGATTGTCACTGAGTTAAATGAAGTACAAGATTATGCAAAAGTATATGCTTATTTGAAACAACTTAATACGGTTGCAGATGTGCAATTAGCAGAATTTGAGGCATCAAATGTTGTATTTGATATTAAATTGTCAGGTCGATTAGCTACGTTTGAAAAGAAATTATCGCTTGACGGTCTTTTGTTACCTTCCGATGATGCAACTTTGGTTGCAGATAATAGCAGCACAGTGATATACCGTTATACACCTTAAAATATGAATAGTACGCAACTTACATTAAGTATCTCACTGCGTGATGACGCAACGTTTGCCAATTATTACACACAAGAAAATATGTTTGCATTGCAAGCATTGCAACAACTTGCTAAGGGAAAAGGCGAAAATAGTCTTTATCTTTGGGGGAAAACAGGCACAGGACGAACGCATTTATTGCAAGCGGTGTGTCATGAAGCGCAAGTATTTCATCGTACGGCGAGTTACCTTCCTTTAAGTGAACATGCCTTTCTAGATCCATCCATGTGTGAGGGATTGGAAAGTATGGATATTGTATGCATCGATGATATTGATGCCATTGCAGGTCAAAAGCGATGGGAAGAAGCAATGTTTCATTTATTTAATCGCGTGCGCGCTGCACAAAAGCATATTGTATTTGCAGGAGCGTCACCCTTACAAGATAATCCGATTCAATTAGCCGATTTACGATCACGCTTGGCATGGGGTTTGACATACCAATTAAAACCATTGAATGACGAAGAAAAGATGGCCGCACTCAATTTACGTGCGCGCAATCGAGGAATGAATATTCCTCTGGATGTATCACAATTTCTATTTAATCGTTATTCGCGTGATATGAATGATTTATTTGCAGCATTAGATAAGTTGGATCAAGCTTCATTACGCGATCAACGCAAGATTACAATTCCATTTGTGAAACAAATATTATTTCAAAGTTCCTAAAATAATATCATTTTCCAATAGCGTGGATAATGTGGCGCTTCCGCCTTGTATGACAATCGCGGGATTGGGATGATTAGTTGTTACGGCCATATGCTCAAGGATTTGTCGGCCTGTTAATTTTTTATCATTATTGTTAATGAGATTCACGAGTTGCAATGTGAATGCATTAATTTGCATGAACTTAACTTCGTCATTACGATTTCGATAGACAATTAAAAATGTTTCTTGTTTTTTCTTAGGGATATTTTCAGGGCCAATTGTATGTACGGAATATTGATAGTACTGCGGCCAGGCCAGTGGAGACATGCAAGGAACACCATCTAATAGTTGGCCATTATAACGATAATTTACATCATCCATTGATAATTGTGAGAGATCCAATGCAATTTCAAGCCATTCATAATGTGCTAGTTCAAAAAGCCAAGGTGGATCATCGCGGCTTGTACGTGTATCAGATAAATAATGCAAAAATTCCTCGGGGATTTGATGAAAAATTGGTCGAGTAGCTTTATGGCTAGCAAAAAAATCACGAACCATCGGGAACCAATCATGGTCACTATAAATACGACGAATAACAGGAAATGCGTTACTTAAAATCGAATCCATATTATTAAATAATAAGTTTTGATAAACTTGCATGCGTTCTGAATCAACACCTTCTGGAACAGGGTAACGATTAGGTTCCCGAATACGGGCAGTAAATTGTTTTTGTATGTGTAAAAAATCTAAATGCTCAGCGCGCATGAGGGTTCCATTGCTTTTTCCTGAAGTCTTCGAATCATTTTTGTTTCTTGTAATAATGTATGTAAAGGAGGAACATCATTATCCCGTTCTAATAGGGTAGGTATGGGGCCAAACAGCTGATAAGTGTAATGTAACAATTCCCACACAGGGTCAATAATATCCGCTCCGTGCGAGTCAATAATAAGATTTTTATTGATTCGTTTATGTCCCGCAACATGAATGTAACGGATACGTTTTTTAGGCAAATTTCGGATAAATGCTTTAGCATCATAACCATGATTGATACTGTTAACATACACATTGTTAACATCCAACAATAAATCGCAATCAGCTTCTGCAAGTACCGTTAATAAAAATTCAAGCTCACCAATTTTTTTACCGGGTGTTGCATAGTAGGATATGTTTTCAACTGCTATGCGCCGCTCGAGACGATTTTGCACATATTTTATACGGCCCGCTACATAGGTTGCGGCGTCATAAGTGAATGGTATAGGTAATAGTTCGTACAGTTGCCCATGTGTATCACTGCAAAAGCTTAAATGTTCGCTATAAATAGGAACATCAAAATGAGTTAAAAAAGATTTTAAGTTGTCGATAAGCTCTTCATTTAATGAGGCTGGGCTACCTAATGATAATGAAAGACCATGACACAGGATGGGATATTGTTCGGCATAATGAACAAGGTTTTTTTTACGTCGTCCACCGACATGAATCCAATTTTCAGGGGAAATCTCGAGGAAATCTACAGGATGAGGGATGATGCTTTTGAGTTCATTAATAAACTCGCGACGCAATCCTAAACCAATCCCTTTAATATCCTGCGGCATTCTTTAATTCCATCGATGAACGAATACCCTTTAACTATAGGTGTTTGTTGAAAAATTTCAAATGCAGAACCTAAAAAAAAGGCGGGATATCCCGCCTTTTTTAACTATTCAGAATAGCCTAATCTTCGAATTCACCGTCGTTCAGATCATCGCTATCATCGTCATCACTATCGTCATCGCTGTCATCGTCATCACTGTCATCGGCGTCACTGTCATCGGCGTCAGCATCATCAGCATTCACGTTGCTCATATCATTGACACTGTTCATATCGCTGCTGCAATCTGCAGAGCCACAAGCGCCGTCATCACCCGCCGTTTTGGTTATCGTAAAGCCGCTATTGTCATAACCTGCTTTTAGCATTTCAGCTTGGAAAGGATTGGCATGAGCATTAGCAATAACAAAAGTTGATAAACTTATTGCTAAGCCTGCTCCGAGGGAAAGTAATTTACTCTTTTTCATAAAAGATCTCCATATAAAATAAAGGTAACATCATGCTACGCCCTAAAGATTATAGAACAGTTTTTTACAAATTTCTGCCAAGCGTTTCCCAGCGCTGCGGCATAAATAAATTTCATCTTCTGACAAAGGTAAATCACTTTTTGCGCCTGCTGTATGCGAAGGGCCATAAGGGGTTCCCCCCGTTTTGGTGTTAACCAGCCGTTCTTCAGTAAAAGGTGTTCCAACAATAATCATGCCGTGATGTAACAAAGGAAGCATCATGCTCAATAATGTAGATTCCTGACCGCCGTGCATGCTGCTGGTTGATGTGAAAACCATGGCAGGTTTTCCCGATAGTGTTCCAGAAAACCAAAGGGATGCGGTGGTATCGAGGAAGTATTTTAACGGTGCTGCCATATTTCCGAACCGGGTGGGGCTGCCTAAGGCAAGTGCTACGCATTCCTGTAAATCTTGATGGCTAACATAAGGTGGACCGTTGTCAGGTACTTTTTCTATACGTTCCGCAATGGCCGTTGTAACAGGTGGCACCGTGCGAAGACGAGCCTTCATTTCAGGAATGCTGTTTATTCCCAGCGC
>CAYUEL010000061.1:0-13250 GCA_964443025.1 uncultured Gammaproteobacteria bacterium
GGCGTGTTTGCCAGCGCACGACCCGATAGAGACTCAAAAAAATAGCAACATCACGTGAGAATAGAATGAGGATGCTTATGCGCTACCAAACGAGTATGATAAGCCAATGAACCATCTTGGAGTGCCTTAAGCTCATTAGGCGTAAATGAGGAAACAGAGGACGCTACATTAGCCTCATCTGCCTCGGCTAACACTTTCAACTTCCCAGCCGCAGACAGCTTAATATCCTTCGTATTAGCGCCCCAAAAGGTCCAACTTGTCCGCTGTGTACGATCGCTAATGTAGGCATCAATTCCCTCTCCAAGCTTTTCCGGATAAACCTGAACCAACTCGCGGCATTTTAACTCTTCCAATTCCGTTTCAAGGGCAAACGTTTTGACTGGCTGATTACCCCCCGAATTGACCGACCAGGAAGAAAACGCCGCCGACAACCCATAAAATGCCGATAAAATGCTGTCTAACAAACTATGGCTGCTACCCGGCATGCTGCTGCCGCCCAATGCTGCGGGTAACCCATTAAACCCGCCATTCGCGCCAATGACATAACCATCATGCCAACTGGGTTTCGTCGTAAAGAAATTAATATGCTTCCATACGTGATCACACCAACCTTCCCACGCCCACGCCAACCAACTCTGTTCGTGTTTATATTGTTTCTGATGTTCTTTAATTACATCAGAATAATCCGGCCGTGAATGCACGCTGAGCGGATCGGTATTTTTCAATGTTTCTAATTTCTCAAAATCACCCCCCTTTTCACCCAGGTGATTAACGATATTTTGTGTCGCATCGCGCGCCATGTGTTCATAAAATGCCGATGCCCCTAAGAAACCAAACAATGCTGTCGTAATATAAGCCCCTGTTTCCGCTGCTTTTGCACCACTGCCTAAGAATTCATAAATGGATATCATGGCCGGCGTGGAAGCGAGTGCCGTTGCAAATAATCCTAATAACGTTAAACCGGTAATTAAAAATAATATCACGCCGACTTTCACAATCGATTGATTTTTAATTTGAGCCTGTAATTTAAGCGCTTCCCAAAACTTGATATAAGGCCCAAAGAAATTATCCACATTCTTTTTGAGGCCAGTTAAACACACGCAAAAGAAAGTCGGGAATGTATAAACCGCCATGATCGTTGCAAAAGTAATGGATAACAAGGGTAATCCTGACCAAACAGCGATATTAAAAATATCGGCAAAATATTCGCCTGATCCGGTGATAAATTTGTCCGTGGTTACATAGGTAAAGACCGCCCATACAAAACCCGTTACCGCGCTATTCAAGAAAATAAAAGCTTTTTCAGCGGCTTTATAAGTGAGCCAGCGAAAATGAATTAAATCATCGAACGCTTCTTCCAATAATTGTTGCCATGTTTTTAAGGCATTCTCTTTTTTGCAAAATAATTCGACAAATTTTCGCGGAACCACTTGGTTACATATCCACCAATTTGCGCGTGTAACTACCCACACAATAAGCAAAGATGCAGGAATCGCCGCAATCATGATTCCTTGCGAAACATTGTATTCCGCTAATATCATTAACAACGCACCGGCCATTGTGCAACCACAACTCAATGCAAAACCTGCGGCTTGATGAAGCGCTGATAAAGGGTCTAAAATCCAATGGCTAAAGCGACCCCAGACAACCCGTTTGACGCGTTTGCTGTGTTCCTCGTCGATTTGTGCTTGTTGAAGGGATTGTTTCGAATCGAGTTGGGTGCGACCTCTGCTGAAACATTCAAATAATTCTTGTTCGTATTGTTTGTTTTGCTCAGTGATTAATTCATTGATTTCTTTTTCAGATAAATATTGTTTTTTTGCAAGTTCTTGACGTAATGCTTTTTGATGTTTTTTAATTAAATATTCAATGTAAGTTTGATCGGCTTCAAGTTTATTTTTTTCATCCTCTGATAATTGAAATATTTTATTGATTTTATTAACAGCTTCCGTATAGCTTGCATTTTCTTGCAAAGTCCGAAGTGATTGGCGCGAAGTCTTATCAGTTATACTTGCTAATACAACTACAAGTTCTTTACGCTTATTATTCAATAGCGTTTCCAGCGCTTTATCAACATCTGCCGCAGCCTGTTGTTGCGCTTCAAGAGCGATTAGAAATTGTAACTGTTGTTTATTCTGAGTGAGATGAGTCATACAGCATCCCCCTCAGGGTCTTGCCTGTTTCTCATCTTTCACCTAGTTTGTTTGTTTAGTCGTTAGCGGGATGAGAACAAGGCGTCGAGCTTTGCATCATCATCATGGACATAGCTGTCATGTTGATGGTTCTCATAATATGCAAAACTCCTTAAAACGGTTAAATGGACAATCAGCTTTCAGTCTATCCCAGCCCATAAACACTTGTCAAGCAATAATCAAAGGAATGTCATTCCCGCACTTACTTTGTCATCCCCGCACTTACTTTGTCATCCCCGCGAAGGCGGGGATCCAGGAGAATACAACACTGGATCCCCGCCTTCGCGGGGACGACGAAATAAAGCGCGGGGATGACAGCCTGCGCAGGGATGACATGTACTAAAAATATTTCATATACGCCCTACGCAAGCTATACTCACTTTTGTACAGGGAGGTACATTATGAAACGTTCATTATTATTAGCCACTGCTTTAGTCGCCCCGATCGCCGCCTTCTGCACATCGGAAGAAAATGATAAAGGCTACTACGTTACCTTAGGTGCGGGTGTTGTCATTCCAGGAAAAGATTCATCGACCACATCAGATTCTTCTTCCGTTCTTTACTCCCCTACTTCCGTAGGAACGTCGCTGTTTACCCTACCCAATGTCCATTGGGAAAACAACTACAAAACAGGGTTCGAACTAAACGCTGCCGTGGGTCAGCGCATGTCTGAACGTTGGCGTTTAGAGGGCGAATTCATTTACCAACGCATGACCCGGGATATTGGTGGCGAATACGATTGGCAAGAAGTCGATGCAGAAACAGAAGCAGTCATTAACAGGGATTACAATAATCCTCTTCACAATACTGACAGCCCCGTTAACCTTTATACGTTAATGGCCAATACTTATTATGACTTTCGAAATAACAGCCAGTGGACGCCTTTTGCAGGGATTGGTATTGGACTTTCCGTTATTGATTCGCCCAGTACCAAGGAAGATGGTACCTTACATGTCGCCGAAAATGATCCTCCACTGGATATTGAAGCGCCTACTGTTGAAGAAAGCCCTTCGCTTTATGGCACCGCATTTGCTTGGCAGGTAAAACTCGGGGTGGATTATGCTTTTACGGATAAGATGTCTTTTGCGCTTCTTTACCGCTTCTTAGGCACTACAAAATTTAAATCCAGCAGCAGCGAAATTGTGACAAATCCCGATATTAGTAGTGAGTCCGCCACATTCACGGTACATGAAGATGATGTCGCAGGATTACTCGATCACAGCGTGAACCTGTCATGGACATATAGGTTTTGAAATACCACTGGGTATTATCTCTTTGTTAGCCCATTGAATAAAAACTATTTAAATGGTATAGTGCATTTTTTTATAATGGGCATGCGCAAAGGTCATGGCAATTTCACGATTTAAAGGGATCTGTTTGATTAGTCTAGGGTTATTGCTTGCTAGCTGTGAACCTACGTCCTCTCCTCGCCCTTTATCGTCTTTTACTGAACCAGGTGCCGCTTGTTATGATCGAAGCAAGGAGCCTTATACATCCGTTGTAGACTCCCATATCCATTTTCGTGGGTTTGGGGGACCGTCAATACCCTTCTCAGAAGTCGCCGGCTATCTAGAATCTTCAGGGGTGCGTTTTGCAAATGTCAACGGAATTGGGCAGGTTTTTCCTGACGATACTGATTGTGTCCATTATTTTGATTGCCCAGGACTTCCCCTTACACCGAGCATTAAAAATGATTTCATTAACGCAGCACATTATTTACAACATAAACCAAATAATATTCATTTAACCTTATCCATGACATTTCCCGATCTTACTAAACCCGATCAAATTGTCGAATTAATCGATTTATATGACAATGAATATCCTGGCTTATTCAAATGGATGGGTGAGGTTAATTTAATGAAACAAGCATTGCTTAATAATCATCATGAACCCGTGACCATCGAAGACATTAATCAATGGCCAACATTCATGGCTATTCTAAAAGAACGGCAAATACCTATTAACATTCATGCCGACTTAGGAAATGATCTTGAGCCCACAAAATATTTATTCTTAATGGAACATGTATTGAACTCCTACCCTGATAATAAAATTGTTTGGGCACACATGGGATTGTCACTTGAATTAACTAAAATGCCCGTAAAAGAACATATAGCGATTATGGAATCGCTATTAGATCAGCACGATAATTTAATGTTCGATATTTCCTGGCGTTTGCTTTACGACCACTATTTTAGCAATCCAGAACACAGGGATTTATACGTGGCATTTTTGAATGAATACTCTGATCGCATTTTACCTGGAAGTGATTTCGTAGCGTCAAGCAATAAAAACATTGATATTTATCAGGAAGAACTTAAAGTCAATAGTTACATCAATCAATATTTAAATGATGAAGCATTTCGAAATATTGCATTAGGTGAAAACTATTTTCGGTTATTGAGTTTAGATTATCACACCCCGCAAATTTGCCAAGATTAGATGATGTTGAAATTCATCGCATCCGCTCGTTTACACTCGCGGTTCTGAGGTTGGGATAGTGCCCGATGCTGAATACGTGCATCGAACACGTGAGCGGATGTAGAAAATCTAACCTTTAACGAAACAAATGTTCCACTGCGGCGCGTTCGGATTTGAGTTCATCCCACGATTTATTGATACGTTCACGGCTAAAATCGCTGATATTTAAATCAGGAACAATCGTGTATTGACCATTTTTGCAGGTGCAAGGATATCCAAAGATAACACCAGGTTCAATGCCATAAGATCCATCGCTTGGAACGCCCATGCTGACCCACTGGTCTTTGGACGTACCTAACGCCCAATCACGCATATGATCAATGGCAGCATTGGCAGCACTGGCAGCACTGGATGCGCCACGGGCTTCAATCACCGTCGCGCCACGTTTTTGTACGGTAGGGATAAAGTCCTGTTCAACCCATTCTTGATCGACTAAATCAGCTACCGGTGTTCCATTGGCGGTGGCATGAAATAAATCAGGATATTGATTAGCAGAATGATTGCCCCAAATAATAGCATTGTGAACATCTTTAACCAGCGTATCTGTTTTATGTGCAATTTGCGATAACGCACGGTTGTGATCCAGGCGCATCATGGCATGAATGTTACGAGGGTTAATGTTAGGTGCATTTTGCTGCAATATCAGCGCATTCGTATTGGCAGGATTACCAACAACCAATATTTTCACATGACGTTGTGCATAAAGATCCAGCGCTTTTCCTTGAACAGAAAATATTTCACCGTTCGCGGTGAGTAAATCGGAACGTTCCATGCCTTTACTACGTGGGCGAGCACCTACGAGCAACGCGTAATCCACATCTTTAAAAGCAACATTAGGATTATCCGTAATAATCACATCGCGCAACAGGGGAAATGCGCAATCATCCAATTCCATGACCACACCTTGAAGGACATTCATGGAATACGGTAATTCAAGCAGTTGTAAAATAACAGGTTGATCAGAACCCAACATATCGCCATGGGCAATGCGAAAAAGCAAACTGTAGCTGATTTGACCAGCGGCGCCCGTTACCGCAATACGAACCGGTGCTTTCATATGTTTCCCCCAGGTATATATTAAATTTCTAGGGGTATTTTAACACATTACTGTTTATTTCCACCACCAAAAATACCTTCGATGGTAGTTTCAATACCCTCGCCTACACCTTGTATTCCCTCGCCGGTGCCTTTCAGTATGCCGTCAGTACTATTGTTAAGAAAGTTCGTGAAGTTATCTAATGTAACTCTGCCAACATCTTTCATCACTGAATCAGTAATGGCATTCATCACTTCTTGCATTACTTCAGGTAAATTACCTTCTGGATCACCTTTACCTAAATCATTCAAATAAATATCGGATAATTTCACTTCAAAACTTTGATTGAGTGTGGGCGCAGATACAGTAATTTTACCATTGGTAATATTGAGGTTTCTAATTTCAACTTTTTTATCAGAAACCATGTTATTACTGCTTTTATCACTGTCAGGTTTGTAATTATCGACATTGGCTTGAATGGTTTTAAAATTTGAACCATTTTCACTTATTTCGTAAGTAATTTCAGGGCTATCGATGGTAATGTTATCAACCTCGACAACATCTTCGGTTAATGAACGTACATTCACTTTAATGTCTGTCTGTTGCATCACCAATGCGTGATCAGCTTTATATCCAGAAGGATTTCCTATGGTCAGGTTGCGAATCATACCCTCGCCAGAACGTGGAGATATTTTAACCTCACTCACATACACTTTAACACCGGTAATTTCAGAACCATATTTTTCGATTAAATTGCGAGCCATTTCATCCAACCGTGTAAACAGTAAAAATGCGGCAACAATGATAACGATAAAAATGCCCGATGTAAGCATAACCAGTAGTTTTTTCATTTAATGGCTCCTAGGATATGCTTTTATAGTAGAATAAAATTCACTGTATTTCCAGAATATGGCTATATTTATATCATGCCAACAAAACACAAACAAACGCTCCCTCACACCGTATCGGAATCAAATTTAAAAAATGATTTGGGCGACGCCGTATTAGGGGCAATTGATGGTACCGTCACAACATTTGCCGTGGTAGCAGGCGTGATTGGTGGCGGTCTAACACCACCTGTTGCCATTATCTTAGGATTCGCCAATCTATTGGCGGACGGATTCAGTATGGCCGTGAGTAACTACCAAAGTACCATCAGCCACCGTGATCTGGTCTTACAGGCTGAAAAGATTGAAGAAGCCCATATTAAAGAAAATCCCGAACATGAAAAATCCATTATCCGTAACATCTATATTGAAAAAGGCATTCATGAACCTGAACTTTCGCAGCTCGTTGATATCACCAGTCAATATCCGCAATTATGGAAAGAAACATTGATCGTGCATGAACATGACATGTCATATCACACACCGAGTGCAACACGCGCGGCGTTGGTTACGTTTCTCGCATTTTGCATCGTGGGAACTATTCCGTTGTTGCCATTTTTATTTATGGATTTAACTGCAATGGAAATGTTCACCATCAGTTGCATCATGACGTTGATGGCATTCTTTGGTATTGGCTGGCTCAAAGGTAAAATTGTTGAGGGACATACCTGGCGCGCAGGAATATCCACATTATTGATGGGTGGCGCTGCTGCAATCATTGCATTTATTATCAGCGCGGTGGTTAAACATTTTTATGGCGTTATCTGAAGGCGCTGTCATTGCGAGTCTCGCAGAGACGAAGCAATCCACTGCTTATTGCGTTCCTCGCAATGACAAGTTTAATTAGCTGTGCCAATAATGCCGCACCCAATGCGCGCACCACCGCCACCATTTTGGTCAGGTGTGAAAAAATAATCATCACTGCCTGCATGTATCATCAAGGCATGTCCTTGAATATCGGCAACAGTAATGCGTGGCGCTAACGTGGGATGTCTTGCCTTGCCTTCATTATCAACCACTAAAATCGGCAAATCACCTAAATGGCCATTTTGATAAGGCCCTAGGTGCTTGCCCGTATTTTCAGGATCTAAATGCATGCCAGCAGATAAGGCTGTAGTTGGAGTACCCTCATGCAAACTCGGTGAACAATTGGGATGCTCGTGAATATGAAAACCATGCGTGCCCGTGGGAAGTTGATTTAAATCAGGTGTTATCATCACGCCAGAAAATTTCTGACTGTCTTCAAAAACAACGGTGCCTAAATAACCTCCTTGGCCATTACCTTCCACCGTTGCGTCATACATCTTGACGGTGACCGTTGCCGCTAATGCGAGACTCGGGATAAATGAAGCTACTGATAAAATCCATTTTTTCATGATAATCTCCTTTTGAACACTTCCTAGTTATACAGCACGAGCAAATTTCTGTCCAATTGTATCCAACACGCCTTTAACTTTTTCATTGCTCTTCGCATCGTTAAGCAACCCATTCATTCTGCCTTCATGAGCGGCTTTCCATTGAGTGACTGTTAACTTTTCTGTGGAATTGTTATCGTTAAAATCCACGTAGTCATCAATATTGACTGATTCATTTGTATCAATCGCTTCAAGCAACTTCTTCATATTTAAAGCCGCAGCTTTTTTAACATCACCCGTATAACCAAAAAATTGACCCATAAAACTTATGCAGCCCGAACAGCAGCCTGAATAATCGCTCGGTTCTTTTGCTCGATCATCATGATACACCTGGAAAAAATACGCCAACGCACCGATATTATTAGCCACTAAAGTATCATACAACTCCCGCGTTAATTTGATTTCTTCCATTTTACTCGGTATGGGAGTAATAGAATTATTGAAGTTTCCCGCCGTTGAACCAGCAAATCCTGCTATGAATCCAGTGACACAGTTACCAGCACCAAATACCGTTGCTGCACTGTCTTTCACTGAATAAGCAGAGAAAGCACCATAGGCATTTGATGTAGCATTCAATCCGCCATTAAGAACAACAACCGTGTAGAAAAATGAATCCTTATCGTTGCTAAAGGGCCATACCCAACTTCCAACCCATTTGACAAAATCAACGAATATATCCCCATTATTACGGTGTTCATGAGAAACTTGCTTGATTACGCTATCAAAATTAGGGTCGGCATCAATGCCCACAGGATTGCTTTTTAATGATTCTGCATCGCTGAATAAATCTTTTTTACTGAAGAATTTGAGAATGGTTCCAACACCAGAACTGAAATAAAACCATGCAGCAGATAACCCACCTAAAGCTAAAATGGATACATAAGCACCGATGGTAGCGCTTTTTTCACCCATGCCCGTCCATTCACCCATCCACATATAGATTTCTATGGTGATAGGAATCGAGGCAAGCAATCCTGTTAAACCGCACCAAATTGCTAATGATCCTAAAACATATAAAGAAATATTGGCTTTAGATAAGTTTGATCGTTTTCCTGATAAAAACGCCCACCCAATCAAACCAGAAACAACCATCATGACACCTGAAACCGCCGTTTGAATAAGCGAGGAAGTATGTGCAACGTCGATAAGCTCAGCATCAATCAACCATTGCGTCAGAAAGGGTGAGAATAAAGTACAAAGCGCAGCAACAACCAAAATACCCGCAAACACAAAAATACGGTAATAATGATTGACGGTTTTATCATCAACGTACTTAAGATTCGCCTTTAATTTATCTTGAAATGCATCATAACTATTATGCTCTGATTTTTTAATCAAACCCAAACGTTCTTTACCTACGTAAAAGAATACGGCAAAAATAGTGGGAGCTGTATAAACGCCCATTAATACGGAAAACGTATAGGCAAATGCCACCGTGGCCATCGAAGGTGTTGCCGTAATGATGGCAGTAATAATTAAGGCTGCTGATACGAGAAATGCAATCCCACGAAAAACTTGAATAATTCGGCTATTAAAACGTTTTTCCAAACGAATACCGTGATAAACATCGTATAATCCTTTGAAAATAAAAATACCCACTAAGGACCAAGCAAGTCCCGCGGCACTAAACACCGGTATTTCAGAAAACTTTTTACCAATCTCAAACATAAGCTCAATGGTGGCATCGTAAGTAAACACACCCCATACCACAGACGCTGCAATACTACTGATAAAAAATGCCGCCAACCATCCTTTGTGATATTTTTTATATTCCTTTGCCCGCTCGTCTGAATTCATTTTAACGAGCTTAACAAGCTCCTTTGTTACAGTAGCCATCGGTGTAACCGTCAACCACCAATTGGCTTTGGTTACCCACAACACAAACACGGGTGAAATAAATACACAGGCAGCAAAAAACCAAAGGGGTACGATATTTGAAATAAGCAACAATAAAGCCCCAGCCATGGTGGTACCACAACTGAGTGCAAAAAACATGGCTTGATGAACAGCTCGATCAATCCAATTTTGCTCATTTTCTAATGCTTCTTTATCTTTTTTTGCTTTTGCAATGGAATCAGCAATGGCTTTCTCGTCATTATCATAGATAACATTGGGGTTTTTAACGTGGCCAGCTAATTTAGCTCTTAATTTTTTAACATTTTTTTCATTAATAACGCCAGGATCTTGACAAGTTAAAACAATAGTACGTAATTCATTGAGGTATGCTTGCTCTTGTTTCTCACGTAATTGTTCAGCTACCTTACGAATGGCTTTAGCAGATTTTATTTCTTTTGTCTTTGCTTCTAATGCTGTTTTAAATAACAACTCATGCTTAATACGTAATAATTCAGGAATGGTTTTGGGTTTGTTTCCATCGTAACCTAAACTGACTAATATGTTTTTGGCTTCTTCTGAGTTACCCACTAACTGCTGATTGATTTTATTTACAACAGCTTGATGCGCTTCTTTTTCATGCTTTGCTATAATTTCTTCGCGGTTATTATCTGTTATATATTCCGCAGCTAATTCTTCTCCCTTAAATTTTATTATTCCATCAATGGTGGATTCTTTTGGTGTAAGTTCATTGAATTCTTTACTGAAGGATTGATCAATTTCATTTTGAGAAATTCCTTTTTTACCCTTTTTACGTTCCACTTCACGTTTTAATTCATACTTAATGTGCAATAACTCAAGAAGGGTTTTTGATGACAAATCAAGCGACTTTTCCCGCTCAGCTACTTGAAACCCTCTTAAAGGCAAATCTTCTTCACCTATTACTGTTTGCCACAATTCATTATTAATGTCTTTTAATAATTTTTCCTTTTCTTCTATATTTTTACCTTCTAGTAATTCCTTTTTAGCTTCATGCAATATCGCATCGGCAATGGCATATTTAAGGCCTTGAATAACATTTTTGGGCAAAGGTTGAGAACCGCTCACAGGCGTAGTTAATCCACTGTTGTTTGGATCTTCTACTAATAAATTTTCTGTTTGATCTGCGCCCATTTTCTCTCTCCGATAAGCTATTTAAGTAGCTTGAAAACTCTTTACTTGTCCCCACACGCTAGGGTGTGAAATTGGGGGGTTATCTAGATTCTAATCAGTTGACGAATCAGATAAGACAGAGAGGTAATCAGGGTAAAGGCCACCACGCTGTGTGTGTTTTGGAAGACACGGACAGTCGATGTATATGAATTTTTCATGGTGTTGGCCTCTATCTGTTTGAATGTAAGCTATTAAAAATACTAGCCTTATATACATTAATATCATATCTATGGTTGTCGGTCAACTGGTTATAGGAATAATTTTGAAGTTAAATGTAACAATTTGTTTTGGTTCAGTGGGTTGGAACATGTTATGATAGACACATTATGGTAATTGATATAGAAATCAATAGCTTAGAACAAGCCGTGCGCTCAGGCAACCTGATACTCGCAAGTGAGCTGGTTGAGCTGGCCAGTGTGGAACGAAAGATTCCTGAAACCGATCCACCCCTGCTTCATTTGGCTGCACAAGGGATTCACGTGGATATGATCATCTACTTGGTAAATCGCCTACCCACTTTACTCACTCAAAAGAATTTATTGGGCCAAACACCGCTGCATATTTGCGCCTTACGCAGACCCCGTCCAAATCAAATCAATGATTACATGGAAATGGTAAAAGTGTTATTGCATAAAAAAATTGATATTAATGTAAAAGATTTACAAGGTCATACCGCAAAAGAATTAGCAGAACATATTCGAAACGAAGTGTTTTTAAGATTAGTGTGAATTGGGGTCCAAAATTAGTGGCCACTTATAGCGCTCGTATAAGTGGCCGTTAATTTAAGACTGCTTTTATGCGAGCCGCTGTTGTAAAACAGACTCATGCTGCGTACTTGTTTGATTTTTTCGATCGCTCAGCTTCCAGGTATTCAAACAAGTGTTTAACGTAGCGATACGTTTGTCGGCTGCTTGGATTTTTTCGGCATTGTCGGGTAAATCTTCAATACCCCCGTTTATATTGGCCGCGATGGAAGAAAATGCACCCGATGCACCTGCTGAGAGAGTGCTTCCAACATCCTGCGCTATTTCAAATGCACCGTATGCGCTGGCTGTAGCATTGAATCCGCCATTGGTTGCTACTACTTCCTCAAAACGAGAATTTTTATCGTTGGTGAAGGGCCATAGGCAATGCCAAATCCAGGTTAAACTATCGCTTATTCTCTCCCCTTTGGTGCGATAGGGATGTGACACTTCTTCTACTACCTTATTAACATTGGGTCCATGCTCCGTGTCAACTGAATTATTTTTCAACGATTCGGCATTACTGAATAAATCTTTTTTACTAAACAATTTAAGGGTGCTGCTAATGGCAGAACTAAAGAAAAACCAAACGGTAACAAACGCACCCAACCCAATGACTAACAAACGAGCGATATTTTCAGATTTGTTTGCTCCAACTCCAGAAAATTGTAAAAAATCTGCCGTAATAGGTGCCGATGCAAGTACAACAGAAATAGCGCCCCAGATGGCTGCAAATGCTAAAATGCGGAAAGCCCATTTTGCTTTGGATAACGACGATGATGGGCCCATCAAACCCTTCCAAGCAAGAGTACCTATTCCCGCAATACCCATCATGGCGCTTACAATAACGCTTTCTAGAGCGACGGATGATTCTTTGTATCCAATTAAATCCGCGTTTATTAAAAGTTCCGCTACATAGGGTGATAGAAAAAAGCACAGTGAAGCTAAGAAAATAATCCCTACAGGAAGAAACCAAGTGAGAAAACGTTTATTAACAGCTTCATCACCATAGATTTTTATATTCTGTTCGAGTTTCTGATTGAATGTAGGCGCCGAAAAAAATCCCAGATCATTAAATTCTGTCTCTTTTTCTTGATACGCCCACCGCTTACCGAAGTGGTAAAATACCGCAAAAATAGTAGGAATCGTGTAAATCCCCATAAATATGGAAAATGCATAAGCAAATGCAATGTTTGCTGATGCGGGTGTTCCTATAATTAATGCGGCAATGGCAACGGCCCCGCAAGATAAAAGCACAAGTCCACGCACTACTTGGATTATTCGGCTATTGCGTCGTTTTTCAATAAATAAACCATGGTGAATATCATACAAAGCTTTAACAACAAAAACAGAGGCTAAACATGATGCCAATCCCTCTGCTGTAAATACTGAAATTAACGAAAATTCCTTACCAATTTCAATCAGTAACTCAATGGTAGCATCATAGG
>CAYUEL010000062.1:0-6192 GCA_964443025.1 uncultured Gammaproteobacteria bacterium
AAGTGGGCGCTCTCTTCGTTCACGAAGCAGATGGCCGAGTCGCACGAGCTTCATTTGGGCTACACGAAGACCCTCGGAGAGATGAATTTATCGTTGCGCGAGGTGGCTCGGTACCAGAAGAGCAACCACGACGAGCTGCTCAAAGGGCGGGGTTGCAACCTGGTCCAGTTAATTTTACGCATAAAACATAAATATGTTTTTAAGTTTTACCCAATGCTAGTCCTCGATCGCTTGAGGGTATGAGTAGCAAGCGCGACCGTTTATGCGTACGTATTCAATTGTAATTGAGATGAAAGCACTTATGTACTCATTTACTCATTTGAGTATTTTGGCTGTATTCCTGGACAGACCTTACAAAATATATCCATTTGACATATTTTTAATAAATAGTTATACTTAACACATGGTTCTTACTTAAAGACAAACAGATTGCGCATTATTTCAAAGAAAAAGATTCGTGAATACAGCAATGACAATGCTCAGGCTGAGCTTCCTTTGACATGGTGGTATATGACAATGCAAGCGACCTGTGCAAAGAATTTGAGCGAGCTGAAAGAGAAATTTAACAGTGTAGATTATGCCCATGGTTATACCATTTTTGATATTGGTGGCAATAAGTACCGTTTAATTACGGCGATTCATTACAATACGCAGCTTTGCTACATTAGAGAAATTTGGACACATGCTGAATACAGCAAGCCTAATAATCAGGTTAAATTAAAGCGAGGTGAACTATGAAATTTGGTTTTATGCAAAAAGGCAGTAGCAAAAAAGAAATTTTGTTTATTGATTATGTAGATCAGACAACAGATCGTAGCTTTCATTTACCTATTTCTGTATTTAAAAAACCGACCAATGCTAAAGAGTATGCTGAACTGGAAAAAATCCTCGATCAGCTCGTGGACGAGGTACGAGACGATAGCCATCATCCCTTGGCCATAGCCATGGAAATAATCGGTGAAAATTTAGAACAGTATGACGATGAACATCATCCTGCCATTGGGCATAACGTTAGTGAAATTGATATGGTTAAGTATCTAATGAAATTAAACAATCTCCATCAGGTCGATTTAGCCGATATCTTTGGTGGCCAAGCCAATGTATCCAAATACCTTCATGGAGAACGTCCTTTATCTAAAAGCCAAATTATCGGACTTAAAAAAAGGTTCGGAATTAGCGCGGATTTTTTTGTAAAATAAACGTGAAAGACAAAGGAGGATGAGATGTTAGAAAATAATCAAAAGATCATCACACATGCTATCGATGAGGTTATCAAAAAATATGAACGACCTCAACTAGAAATCTTTGAAAAAATCATTACAGATTTTTTATCTGTGAAATGGCTTTCACTCAGCTTACTTCTTTATGTCACGCTGCGAAGGAATTCCGTTATCAATATTTTTGAGGAATATGGTATTTTGGGTGGCCTGTTGGGCAATATTTGGTATTTCTGTTTCCACACGTTATTAATATTTATATTTTACTCCATCGCATTTGGGGTACCAAAATCCTACATGGCTTATCGGAATTTGATTTTTGAAGACGATGATAAGAAAGAAAAATAAGGCCCCCAGGCGACATTGATTTTCAACAATAAAGAGAAGATGTTCAACGATGAATCAAGCCACTTTTTCTAAGTATCGATAAAAAGTCGCTCGCCCGATGCCCAAGGTCCCAACAAGCCAAAGGGTTTAACGGCATGCCATTTTAAAGAGCGCTGATTAGGTTTTGACAAGCCATAAATAATACTGTTTGGACAATACCTTTTTGGCATGGTAAAAAGTGGACCATGAGTTGCGCAGTCTTATCCATTCCACCCACAGATTACGAGTGAGTTTGCGATGCCTATCGATGAATTAATTTCAAAAAAGCTTCGATCCAATGATAAGAGTATCTTGCAGTTAGATCTCACGGACCAGTTTTTAACTAATGCCGATCTCATGAAGTTGCGTGAGGATTTAGAAAGTAATACGACGTTGCAATCGTTAATGTTAAAGGGTAATTTCATAGAAGCCGCATTAACAAAGTTTAACAATGCCATGCAACAGCGGCAACCTGGTTTTAAATGTACTATTAATGGCGAAACCAGGGTGTGTGGTAGTGGTGCCCCATTATTAATGAAGGCATTAAACTTAAAGGACGCATTAACTTACCTGAATGATGCTAATCTCCAATGTATTAACATTGACATTGATTTAAGAAATGAACCCATTGATTGTTTAATAGAAAGAGAAGCATTTGTGAGTGTCATCGAAAAGATTGTAGCTTCTTCTCGCACCACCTATTTTCATCTGGCGCTCTATTTACCGGATGTCGATGTGAGCAGGGTAAATCCTAAAACTGTCGAGTCTTATGTTGGCATGCTTGGTAGGCTTGGGGCGCTTGGTGAATTTGGCGAGCTTGGTAAACTTAGCATACTGGAGAAACGTTTTTGGTTTTTTGGCGGGCAGCGCGAAATAACTCATTTTTCATTGCAATTACACTTACCTGATGTGGATGTCAGACATGTAGAGCCCAAAGCTATAGCGTCTTATCTTAATGGGCTTGGGGCGCTTGGTGAATTTGGCGAACTTGGTAAACTTAGCAGATTTACTGGTGGGCTTGACGAACGAAACGCATTAACTTATTTTTCCTTGCAATTACACTTACCAGATGTAGATGTGAGCAGAGTAGATCCTAAAACTGTCGGGCATTATCTTGACAGGATTGGTAGGCTTGGGGGGATTGGTAGGCTTGGGGAGCTTGCCGTCAAGAAAAACGCATTAACTCATTTTTCATTGCAATTACACTTACCAAATGTAGATGTGAGCAGGGTAAATCCTAAAACTGTCGAGTCTTATTTTAACGCGCTTGGTGGTCTAGGAATGCTGGGTGAGCTTGGTGAGCTGAACGCATTAACTTATTTTTCCTTAGAATTAAAATTACCGAACTATTTCGATGCATCAGAAACTGAAGCGCTATTAACCTTTGAAAAAACGATGGAAATATTGGACACCACACTTGCGGAAAAACTACCAAACGACATAACCCATGAGCATAAAATAGTTTTTAGGAATAGAGGAACAACTCCTCAACCTAAAAAAAGCCCTCAATCAAGCACGGAGAAACCCATTTTTTTCAGTCAAGAACCTACTGCAAGCAGACCCTCTAATGAAGATACTTTCAAAATGTTACGAATCAGCGCCCAATCAAAATTAGACGACCTTGATTTAACATTGCTGCTACGGCCCGATAGGGTGTTTGTTTTTGCCTGTTTTGCAAGCTTGGAACGTGATCTTTCAGACCAGGAGGTTAATGCTGTTAAAGCAGCTTTAGAAGATAACGATAACAGCGATGAATTGAGAATGAGTATTAAGAAGAAAACAATATTTCATGATGCGCCTATTGATTTCAGAAAGAAATACCATCAAGGTATTGATATGTTAGTTAAACTGGAAGAATCACGGGCTAATTTGCAGAAAAAAATAGACAACGATGCAAATTTACATGTAGAAATTGGGTTGCGAAAACTCGGATTAAAATAAGGGGATGGCAATGTATAGCCAAGAAAAAGTGCAAGAAAATGGCAACATCATGAGCAAAATGAATGCTCGTTTGCAGGGGATAGCTGCCGCATTAGAAGTAGCGACACAACACCAGGCTGTTGTTTCCTCAGTCCAAACAAGCGTGGTGAGAGGTGCGGCAATTCCTGAACAGCCCATCAATGAGGCGTTCGTTGAAGCCATTGAAACACGAGACATAGAGATAGCACGTCTTACAGATAAGCATAATAACGAACAACAGGCACGTCAGGATGCCGAAATTCATGTCCAAGCCCTAGGTCTTGATTTGGCGTTTGAACGAGCCACAAGAATTCCAGCGATTTACCCCTCTCGGGGTCATATGGAATATGCTGAGGCTTATACAGAACTGAATTGCGATCCTAACTGCCTGCCGCCTGCAGCAAGGGGGTTATCTGAAAAAGCCGCGTTAGTAAGAAAATTTCTGCATATTCTTACAACACAGGTTATAGGGTTTCAATCCATACTGTTGGGGATATCTTCTAATGAATTACAACACAACACTACTGCTAAGCAATCTATTGAAGCAACTAAAGATATATCTCTTACGAATATCAATGGAGTAACAGATAAGTTGCTTGCTAGCGCAGCAGCAATAACCAAGGTGATATACGAAAAACGCCAGGGGCAATTAGATGATAAGCAGAAAACTTTTATAAAAATGGAGTTGGAGGTCATTTTATTCTCTCTCGCTCGGCACTATTATCATCAAATTATCCGGTTAAAAAATGATGAGGAAGGAGTAGAGCGGTTTGCCAATTATTTTGCGAAGATAATTGAAACATATATACTAGAGGGCAAGCGTGAAAATACTATATCGCTGGATTTATCTCGGCTTTTTCTTAATCCACCGCCGTATAATTGGTTTGGCTTAGGTTCACTTCCTAAAGATCCGGTCGCTACTTCTGACGGAAAATCTTGGCAAATCCCAGAAATGCAGGAAGGCTTGGGGCTTTATCGGCCTTACCCTGAGCTTAAAGAAGGGGAAGAAGCGCAATGGCCGGCTCTATCCAGAGAATGGCAAAAGCTTTGCTTTTCACGCGACTTTAATGGCGGGGACGCCTATAAAAAGTATGGTTTTAGGTTTGGGGTTGAAGAGGAATTTAAAAGTAGGCGGCAGGTAGAACAAAAAAAACAGACACCCATAACCTCAGGGCTGTTTAGACTTTGGTCTACCTCCCTGACTAACCCGCATTTACACGATTCGCCCACTTTTCATCCTGACGTTACAAAAGTAACCATCCTAAAACCAAAATAAATGCGAAATTTTTATCCAATTATTGTCATGCCGGATCGGCATATTGCCAATTAAGCAGAAGATCGACAATACTGATACAATGTCTCGCGGCTGATACCAAAATCTTTCGCGAGTCGCGTTTTCGATTCCCCTTGTGCAATGCGAGTCTTTAGCGTTTGAACCTGTTCAGGGTTAAGCGCTTTCTTTCGCCCCTTATAAGCACCCCGTTTTTTCGCCAAAGCAATGCCTTCCAATTGTCGCTCTCGAATCAGTGCCCGTTCAAATTCTGCAAAAGCCCCCATCACGGATAATAAAAGATGCGCCATGGGGGACGCTTCTCCGGTAAAGCTGAGTTTCTCTTTAATAAATTGAATGCTCACGTGCTGTGCGGTGAGGGCATTCACGAGGCGACGTAAATCATCAAGGTTGCGCGCTAGCCTATCCATGCTATGCACGACCACGGTATCACCTTCACGGACATAGTGGAGTAGGGCATCGAGTTGAGGTCGGTAGGTATCTTTTCCAGAAGCTTTATCAATAAAGATTTTATCGCATGAAATTCCTTCCAGCTGTCGTTCGGTGTTTTGGTCGAAATGACTCACCCGAATATACCCCACTTGCTTACCCATCATGTTTCGTCCTTAATTTGTCAGGATAAAGTCTATGAGGTTTGTAGAGGATTGTCAATTAATTCAAAAACAAACTTTATTCTGACAGGTTTTTGCAGGGTCCCTGACGTCAGGTTGGAGTATACTTTAATTGGACACTATCTGCGCGAAGACAGCCGCACTAAAATTCGTATGATTTTACTTAAGATATGATACATTTTTTCTTCTCTTCAGAAGAGCCGGCTTTATGGCTAGAGGATGACCCAGCTGCACTACTATTCGGTGTCGTGTGGCTAAAAAGTGGTAAATTACGTTTATTAAACCGACTAGGCTCGTTTTGTTTCCCTAACAGGTTGCGAGTGTCGGTAATATTATTTAAATTTGTGGTAGTACTGGGATGGTTTTCTCCTAAAAATATTTTATTAATTTCATAAGCTTTCTCAAAATACTCTAATGCTTGTGAGTATTGCGCGAGATTATAATAAACAAGACCCATCTGGTTAAGCGTAATGGCCGCGTGAGGATGTTGTTCCCCGTAGACGGTTTTGTCAATGCTCAACGCTTGTTGGTAATGTTCCAGTGCTTTCGTATACTGGCCTTGGGCGTTGTAAACACTCCCGATGCAGTTAAGGCTCGTGGCCACATGAGGGTGTTGTTCCCCGTAGACGGTTTTGCGAATCGTCAGCGCTTGTTGGTAATGTTCCAGTGCTTGGGTATGCTGGCCTTGGGCGCTGTAAACACTCCCGATGCAGTTAAGGCTCGTGGCCACATGAGGGTGTTGTTCCCC
>CAYUEL010000062.1:6292-12493 GCA_964443025.1 uncultured Gammaproteobacteria bacterium
TGTAAACACTCCCGATGCAGTTAAGGCTCGTGGCCACATGAGGGTGTTGTTCCCCGTAGGTGGTTTTGTAAATATTCAACGCTTGTTGGTAATGTTCCAGTGCTTGGGTATGCTGGCCTTGGGCGTTGTAAATATTCCCGATGTTGTGAAGACTCGTGGCCACCTCAGGATGTTGTTCTCCGTAGACGGTTTTGTCAATGTGCAACGCTTGTTGGTAATGTTCCAGTGCTTTCGTATACTGGCCTTGGGCGTTGTAAACAGTCCCGATGTTGTGAAGACTCGTGGCCACGGCAGGATGGTGTTCCCCGTAGACGGTTTTGCGAATCGTCAACGCTTGTTGGTAATGTTCCAGTGCTTGGGTATACTGGCCTTGGTCGCTGTAAATAGTCCCGATGCAGTTAAGGCTCGTGGCCACGTAAGGGTGGTGTTCCCCGTAGACGGTTTTGTAAATACTCAACGCTTGTTGGTAATATTCCAGGGCTTTCGTATGTTGGCCTTGGGTGTTGTAAAGATTACCGATATAGTTAAGACTCGCGGCCACCTCAGGATGGTGTTCCCCGTAGACGGTTTTGCGAATCGTCAAGGCTTGTTGGTAATGCTCCAGTGCTTTCGTATGTTGGCCTTGGGCGTTGTAAACATTCCCGATGCTGTTAAGACTCGCGGCCACCTCAGGGTGTTGTTCCCCGTAGGTGGTTTTGCGAATCGTCAACGCTCGTTGGTGATGTTCCAGTGCCTGGGTATACTGGCCTAGCTCTTGGTAACTATTGCCTATATTCCCTATCGCTAGGCCCACTAACGCATGCTGATTGCCATAGAGCGTGCGCCATAACGTTAAGCTTTGCTCAAAATAATCTTTTGCTTGGATGTATTCTCCCTGACAATAGCAACATACACCTATTTGGTTAAGGGAGGAGGCTATCGCCGGGTGTGGCCCATTGATGACCTGCTTAAATAGGTTTAGCGCTTCCTCAAAATGGGTGCGTGCTTGCGGGTACTGACCTTGGATTGTATAAATATTTCCAAGATTTAAATGAGCATCGCCTAGTGCGCCTTGCGGGGGATTATCGATGCTTTCTCGCCAGGTAAGGCACGTTTGATAGGCTTTAAGACCCTGGGTGTAATTTAAGGTAATGAATTGCTCATAATCCCCCACCCATTCGTGCAGCTGTGCAAGCAGGAGCGTATCAAGCTTGAGGCTCTCTTGTTGGGAGAGGAGGTGTGTCATCTGGCTATGGAGCGTTGGGTGCGCCTTCCAAAAAGTGTGAAGCTCTGTATGGGGTTTATAACGGTCCTCCCCAATCACTGATTTGAGTGCAATAATGCCTTTTTCAACCAGGGCTTTAGCGTTTGGGGGAGTCATGCGCTTACGTAACGCCCCTTGCAATAAGCGATGGATTCGAAACGTATCCCCCTCACTGCCTATATCCATTAACAACGATTGACTGCGCAGTTCATAAAGAATCTCATCCGCCTCCTCATGGCCAATAAATTGTTCCAACAGCTTAAACGGTAACGTATCCGGATCTAAATAAGCACACAGATTAAGCGTCTCGAGGGCTTTGGGAGAGAGTTTTTGTAAGGTTAAATCCCAAAGGGCATTCACGGCAGTGAGCTGGGTGTCACTGCTTAAGAGCTTATCTCGCTTATCGGTATTCAATAATGTTAAAAATGCCTCAGGGGTTTTTGCATATTTCACCATATAAGCCCCAGCTTGCACGATGGCCAGAGGCAAGTACCCTAGCGCTTCCCCCAGTTGTTGGGCAGAGTGGGAGTGGATGGGTTTGCCTAAGCGTTTTTCCAAATAGGCTTGCACATCCAAGGCGGTGAACTCTTCCAGGGTTAACGTAGGTAACTCTAAGGCATTACGGGTGGTGATTAACACATGCACCGTAGTGTCCTGTGCCTCACGGGGCAAATAAGGCCGTATGTCGTTGAGCGATTCCACATTATCAAAAATCAAGAGAATGCGCTGGTAACGAAACAGTTGTCGCTCAATGGCCTGTAAGTACAACGCTTCGGATTCCTTATACTCTTCCCGCTTAACACCGATATCTTCACCCAAGGCAAAATAAGCTTGTTTGAGGCTGTCTGGGTTGTCGGCCTTGAGCCATCGGATTAAACGGTAAGGTTGGGCGGCACTTTTACTGTGATGCGCATATTCAGCGGCTAATTGGGACTTACCCGTGCCACCCATCCCTCGCAGCACCTGAGTCACCCGAGCGGATGGCGTAAACCCTTGGCTGAGTTGGGTCATCCAGGGCCCTCGCCCGACAAAATAGGGTGACGCTTGGGGTAAATCATTGGGAACACAAGGCAGTGAAGCGGCTCGGTTGGCTTTTAACGCTTGAATTTCAGCTTCGAGTAAGGCAATTTGTTTAGAAAAAGCATCAAACAACCACAGGTATTCTTGATGATAAGACCCCGCTTTTTCAAGCTCAGGGTAAATGTGAGGAATCACGCCAATGGGTTTTACCAAACCCATTAAAAAATAATAATAACCTTCCGTGCGTATAAAATCCCGAATTAAAAATGGCATGACCCCTGGGGGAAAGGAGGCATTAAAGTCTCCTGAATAGCACAACGGTAATAGTAAACTTTGATTATCAGACGTACTCAGTTTGGTTAAAATCTGTTGGTATTCAAAATAGACATTCGTTGCACTGTTTTGTGCCCTTTCTTTATAACGGGGCGTGCCAATGAGGATAATGTAATCGCTCTGCGCAATTCCCTCTTGCATCCAGTTCGACATCTTTCCCTTAATCCCTTCGATGTCTAAATGCACGGTGGCTCCCACGGTTTGTAAATCCTGAGCCAAGCGTTGCAGCGCCCCTTGTAATGAGGTATTGGCTAATTTACCCTCCGGTGTGGATTCATCTTCCCAAGCATAACTGATGAAAATGATTTTATTGTGCACTTGATGCGTGCGCAGCAAAAATGCGGTATCACGCAGCGCTTTTTTGCTGCGCACGCATCAAGTGCACAATAAAATCAGTTCGGGAAGGCGCAGTTAAAGCCTGTGAGGTTTTATTGGAATACATGAGAGGAACCCTCCGGGTTAAGACAACGTATCGCGCCATTGTACAGCCAGACCTAGGAAATGAGAAATCAAGCCTGACAAAGACACGAATAAGTCCATTTAATTGATAAGTGGGTTATTCGGCTTCGCCAAAGCGACTTTCAGTGCCCGAGCATTTAAGCAGATTTTGTGCGTGTCATTCGCGAGAGGTTATCTTTGATTCGGTGAGTGGTTTTTTCAAGAGTGTATTAGGCAAACTTAGCTTGTGCATTATTTCTGACTAACTATGTATCAAAAACGGCCGTTTTTTGGATAGCACCAAATATAAATGGGCAATTGGCTTGAAAATAGTATCATTTTATGATACTATTTTAACGTGGGTTATCCAAGGAGCAGGCAGGTATGAACAAGAAGCATCAGAAGACCTTGACTGCTATCTTTGCTAACCCTGTGCGTTCTAATATTGTTTGGGACGATATTGATGCATTGCTTGTGGCTTTGGGCGCTGTTCGCCAAGAGGGCCATGGCTCTAGGGTTAGGTTTCTGCTCAACGAGGTGCCTGCGGTTTTTCATAGGCCACATCCACGAAAAGAAACGGACAAGGGTGCAGTAAAATCAGTTAGAAAATTTCTTATTGATGCGGGAGTCATACCATGATGGAATACAAAGGTTACATTGGAAAAGCCGAGTTTGATGATGAGGCAGATATTTTTCATGGGGAAGTGTTATTAACACGTGGTGTGGTTACATTTCAAGGGCGTACTGTTAATGAGTTAAAAAAAGCCTTTCATGAATCTGTGGATGATTATTTGGATTTTTGCAAAGCGCAAAACATCCCGCCTGAGAAACCTTTTTCGGGTAAATTTGTGTTAAGGCTCACCCCAGAGACGCATCGTATGGCTGCACTTGCTGCCAAGATTGAAGGCAAGAGTCTAAACACGTGGGCTGTCGAAAAAATCACATCAGCAGCGGCTCACGAAGGCTTTGGCTCTGATGGCGCTATACAATAACAAGCCAAAACAATTGCTTTTAGAGCTGATTATCATATGCTGATCAATTTTGTCTTTTCTTTATTCATTTCTAACAATAAATACCGCTTATTTCAGAAATAACTTATTGTTTTTTAAGATATTTGCTATTGACTTTTTTAAGAAATCTTTGACAAATACACCCCAAAAGGGGGACAATACGGTCACGGAGCGATTTTAATAGCGATCTTTCTTCGTTAACACGAGGTTAATAACAGTATGATGAGAGGTTCACCTCAGTCAGCCAAAGCAGCAAAACACCAGGAGATGGCAACACTGAATCCCCCTGAGGGCAGTGATCGGCGCGCCTTGGATGATGGCGATAATTCCAATACTAAACTTATACTACCATTTAGTATTGGTCAGTCTGTTTGTGCCAACAAAGACCATATACGCGAATTAATACGCTATGGTGTTGCTCATAAATTTCAAGAAATCATATTATTTGGCGCAGATGAATGTCAAAAATATACTTTCCAACTCTATGACAAAGATTTTTATAAAGCTACACAGAGAGAGAGGACGGTAGATGAGGCTTTGATATATGCTAAAGAGCTTGGCGATGCGTGGGAATTATTATGTAAGGAAATCTTAGGGGAACCAGAGTTTTCTAACATAAGAAACAACATAATTATAAAGCGATGGAATGACTTTAAATATACAGAAGAAGACACGGAAAAAATCGAGAATGTTTTGATAAGCGATGATAAATTTTCTGAATTGGCATTAGGATCGATAGATAGTAGAGCTAGGAACTTGGTTAGTAAAAAAAATGGATTCAAGACTTGGAGTGAGAAGGAAACAGCAC
The DNA here is from genome assembly GCA_964443025.1 of uncultured Gammaproteobacteria bacterium. Lineage (GTDB taxonomy): Bacteria > Pseudomonadota > Gammaproteobacteria > JABCZS01 > JABCZS01 > JAJFKJ01. Next base: position 11,145 of record CAYUEL010000062.1, read on the forward strand.
TAGCGGAAAAATATGCTACATTGTCGCGCGCTTATATCCTAGCGGAAACAAGCCATTTTATTACTTGGCCACGGCAATTGAAATGGCCAAACGAAGAAAATAAACGGTTAGCTGTCAGATACCCAGGTAAGTTGGAAGCGAATCATTTGATGCGGTATCTTGCTGAAGATTTGCAACTTCTATCAGATTCGGCAGATACCAGTTCTGTAAAAATATCATTTGAAGCACTCGCCTTTAAACAGCAGCAAGAGGCCGGCGCACAAAACGCAAGGAGTGGGGGAGCGACAACCGCCAAACAAGATCAGCGTTTAGATCCTAGAGCAACTGCTCAATTAGATCCTAGAGCAACTGCTCAATTTTTACATGGGTTGGGATCATTATTATTAGCTTCAGGAGGGGACCCGCTCGTTAGAGTCGAAGCGGCCAGGGCCTTAGCTGCTTTTGCTAACTCCTTTGGTAAGCAAGAGAATTTTACTCCTGGTACATCATCCCCTATAATCAAAAGTCCTGTTTTGACGGCAACGGGTTTACCGTCTCAACTACTTGAAGGACAAACGGCAAATCATGACAAGGATACGCACAACAAACAAAACAAATAATCTCATTTTAAATGCTCTTCTACAAAGTCTCCCCCAAAACGTTTACTGGAAAAGCAAAGACGGCACTTACCTGGGTTGTAACGCCAAGATGGCCGAAGTTTTGGGACTGTCTTCGCCGGATGAAATTATTGGAAAAACCTTACAAGATTTATTAGGGGCTGATTTTAACGAAACATTAGAACAAAACGATTTGAAAGTATTCTCTGAACAAAAACCCCTGACAGCAGAAGAAAAAATTGTAGATCATGCCGGAAGAAAAATAACCTATTTAACACAAAAAATTCCTTTGTTCGATGAAAATGGAGAAATTTTAGGGCTTCTTGGGATCTCTTTTAACATAACAACACAGAAACAAGTTGAGGAAACATTATTTCATAATAAAAAAGAGATCGAAGACAATATAAATGCGACATACATGGCAGTTATTGGCGATCAGCCTAGCAATACGGCACAAGCTAAGGAAAAACTGGATGTTATTAAAGGGTATTTCGAGAATATAATTGCCATGATGCCTGGCAACGTTTATTGGCAAAATAGGGAGGGGGTTTACTTAGGGTGCAATGATAATGTTGCAAAAATACTAAGTTTAAATTCGCGACATGAAATTGTAGGGAAAAGGAATGAAGATTTTATGTCTTTTGAGCTTGCAGAGAAAGCGAGGGAAAATAACTTATTGGTTATTAGCAGCAAGAAGCCCATTAAATTTGAAGAAATTGGCTTTGGCCCAGATGGGCAAGAGGCTGTTTATTT
>CAYUEL010000063.1:0-12255 GCA_964443025.1 uncultured Gammaproteobacteria bacterium
CTTTAAAGCCAGTTCATCAGCATGAATAGGGTTATTATTTTTTTTTTTTTTTTTCTCGCGAGAAATATCAAATAACACAGCGAATGCTTCGGGCGTATTAAAATCATCATCCATCGCCTCGATGAAACGTTGATCAAACGCATCAGGCTCTGGTTTTAAACCATCCAAATTACGCCCACGCAAACTCATGTAAAGACGTTCCAATGATGATCGCGCTTTTGCCAAATTAACAGGCGTATAATTTAATGCGCTGCGATAATGGCTGGATAATAAAAATAAACGGATAATTTCAGCATCAAAATCAACCAATACTTCTCGAATGGTGAAAAAGTTTTTCAATGACTTCGACATTTTTTCATCATCGACATTCACAAACCCTGTGTGCATCCAAGTGTTTACAAATTTTTTACCAGTTGCACATTCCGATTGAGCAATCTCATTTTCATGATGAGGAAATTGCAAATCAAAACCACCTCCATGAATATCAAATGTATTACCCAAACATTCTGTCGACATTGCGGAACATTCAATATGCCAACCCGGCCGTCCACGCCCCCAGGGTGAATCCCACGCAGGTTCGCCAGGTTTAGCGGCTTTCCATAAAGCAAAATCCATCGGATCTTGCTTGAAAGGATTCACATCCACGCGTTCACCTGCGCGCATATCATCCAATGTGCGATGCGCTAATTGACCATAATTTGCAAATGATCTTACGGAAAAATAAACATCGTCATTATCTGCTTTATAAGCATGTTTCTTTTCAATCAATGTCGAAACCATGCGAATAATATTATCAATGTATTCCGTGGCTTTAGGTTCCGATGTTGGTCGCAACACACCTAACGCATCAAAATCTTCACCCATCGCAATGATAAAACGTTCCGTTAAATCAGTAACAGCTTCTTCCATTTCATCGGCACGATGAATAATTTTATCATCAATGTCTGTGATGTTACGCACATAATTGACTTGATAACCTTTTGCCAATAGATAGCGGTAAATCATGTCAAAAGCAACAACCGTACGCGCGTGTCCTAAATGGCAATAATCATATACCGTCATGCCACATACGTACATATTTACCTGATTATCATGGATCGGTTTAAATATTTCTTTTTTTTGCGTCAAACTATTGTAGATTTTTAACATGATCCCTCATTGCCAATAAGCGACGCGTAATGATTTTTTTATCGCCTAATAATGCGATCCACTTATCCATTTCCGGCCCGTGCAATGTACCCATTAACGCGATGCGTAAAGGTTGAAATAATTGTTTGCCTTGAACGCCTGCATGTTTTTTCAAATAATCAACCCAGGCTTTATAATCTAAATCATGCTCTTCAACCGCATGAATAGCATGATCAAAAAAATCAGGATTAACTGTTTTTAATACTTCTTCACATTCATGAGGTTCAGATATCACTAAATCTTTTGTGAAAGCACGTTCGGCCCACATCATTGCGCCTTCAGGCAATAAGATATTGGGAGCAATCAATGCAACGAATGCTTCTTTTTTATCCAAAGGCACCCGCACATGAACTTGTTGCCCCATCCATTCCCATATTTCATCCGTCGTTTTATGTTTGAATGTTTCTTTTTGCCAATAATATAACTGTGCAGAATCATAACGCGCGGGGGATCGTCCTAATTGCGGGATTTCAAATTTTGCACCTAATTCGTCGAGTGTCATGAAATCATTTTCAGGATAGTAATGACCCAACCGTGCTAAATAATTGGTAACCGCTTCAGGCCAATAACCATCTTCACGCATCGCTTTAATGCTTTGACTGCCATTACGTTTTGACAAGGGTGCGCCATCAGCACCATTGATCAATGCAAAATGCCCGTATTGCGGTGCTTTTAATCCTAATGCTTTCAAAATTAAAATCTGGCGCGGCGTATTTGTGAGATGATCTTCTCCTCGCAACGCATGAGTAACTTCCATTAACGCATCGTCAATGGCATTGCAAAACATGAATGAAGGCGAACCATCCGCGCGACGGATAATCAAATCACCAATATCATCCGTGTTAAATACTTTTTTACCCTGTACTAAATCTTCAAATTCCACTTGTTGACCTGATGGGATTTTAAAGCGCAATGTGGCAGGGATATTTTGCGTCCGTTTGTTGGCTATTTCTTCCACACTTAATCTCGCGCAGCGACCATCGTAACGAGGCGGCTTGCCTGCGGAGCGTTGCAATTTACGAGAAATCTTCAGCTGTTCATCGGTGCAAAAACAAGGATAGGCCAGATCGTTGGCTTCAAGTTGGGTGTAAAAGCGATTATAAACATCCAAACGTTCCGATTGACGGTAAGGTCCGTCTTGCCATGCAAGACCGAGCCAAAGAAGATCTTCCATCAGGTGTTGAATGTATTCATCCTGCGAACGTTCGGCGTCAGTATCCTCAATTCGAAGCAGGAAAACCCCATGATTATGGCGAGCGATCAATGCGTTGAATAACGCCGTTCGCATATTGCCAATATGTATGTAGCCCGTTGGGCTGGGTGCAAATCGTGTTTTTAACATGGGGTCATTTTACCATAATAAAAATGTTATAATAGCCCCTATGAATCATATCCTTTTTATTTCAGATTTGCACCTAAGCGACCGAGCGCCTGAGACGTTGGACGCATTCCAATACTTCCTTACAACTCAAGCATCAAAAGCCGATACTTTATTTATATTAGGCGACTTATTTGAAGCGTGGATTGGTGATGATAACACATCCCCCATCACACAGGAAGTTGAAAAACAAATACGTACATTACAATCTCAAGGTATTAAAATCTATTACATGCATGGGAATCGTGATTTTCTTTTGGGGAAAAAGTTTGCAACAGAGTGTGGTATGGAATTATTACCCGATCCCTTCGTTTTGTGCGTCGATAATCAAACTATAGTACTTACCCATGGTGATCTTTTATGTACTGACGATAAACACTATCAAACATTTCGAAAAATTGTTCATCTTTCTTGGATACAAAAATTATTTTTGCTTTCTCCTTTGATATTTCGTCAACAAATTGCGGGCTTATTGCGTCAGCAATCCAAAATAGCAACACCTAAGAAATCAACGATGATGATGGATGTGAATGCTGATGCCGCTAATGCAATGATGCACAAACATCAAGCTCATATTCTTATTCACGGGCACACACATAAACCAGCATGTCATGACATGCATGAAGGAAAACGCTACGTGTTAGGTGCTTGGGATGAAAGACGCGCCGTGTTACATTACCATGATGGGAAATTTGAATTACTGTTTTAATTCAGTCTTTAATAACTTATCCCAAAATTTAAATGTTGATGAATAATTCCCATGAAACTTTGTATGATGTAGCTCATGGTGTTCCGCCGAACCAATCCATTTAAGCCATTTTAATTCGGAAAAATACGAACGAATGCCTGAGTGAATATCAATTTCATGAAACACACGCATCGTACTATAAATAAACACTGCATAAGCGCTAACATAACCTAAAACAAGGTATATTCCAATACAAGCAAAACCAATTCCTAAAATAGATATGATCCATTCCAAAGGATGAACATATAAATGATCTAACGGTAACGGCGTGCGTACACGATGATGAATACTGTGAATTTTTTTGAATAAATATTTATTTTCGTGAATGGTTCGGTGAATTATATAAAACCAAGCGTCATCCACCAACATGATACACAATACTTGTACCGCAATCATCCACCAGGGAATATCCAACGATAACGTCAGCATAAAATCGAATACCGTAAAAAATAACGCCGCAAGAGCGCACACAGTGATGACATTGAATGCAATAAGAGGTTTACGTTCTTGATAGGTAAGACGGCAAGGTCTATTGGAAAGCTGCAAACTCGCTAACTTTGTTGATCGCAATTGCATTTCCCCAAGCCCCCAAGCCAGAAGAAATGCAATGCCATAAATTGTAATTAATATGTAAGCGACCATATGTATCCCTGTCGCCTACCCGTGGGCGACCCTGTTATCCCATTGCCATGGCACGCAACGGTGTTGCATCAGCCAAGGCTTTTCCTATGTCAGCCGGTGACCGTACCGTGTGTACGCCCGCCCGCTCGAGGGCTTTGAACTTCTCTTCAGCCGTTCCCTTCCCTCCTGCAATTATAGCTCCTGCATGGCCCATGCGCTTACCTTTTGGCGCAGTCACACCGGCAATGTAGGAAACCACAGGTTTGGTGATCTCAGAACGGATAAATTCCGCTGCTTCTTCTTCCGCCGTTCCACCGATTTCACCCACCATCACGATGGCTTCGGTCGCTGGATCTTTTTCAAACAGCGCCAATATGTCGATAAAGCTTGAGCCAGGGATGGGGTCGCCACCAATGCCCACGCAGGTCGTTTGGCCAAAGAATCGATCGGAGGTTTGTTTAACCGCTTCGTACGTGAGCGTGCCTGAACGTGACACAATCCCAACTTTCCCAGGACGATGGATATGCCCCGGCATAATACCGATTTTACATTCCCCAGGTGTAATCACGCCTGGACAGTTCGGGCCAATCACACGTACCCCATGAGCGTCGGCATAGGGTTTTACATACATCATATCGATGGTTGGAACCCCTTCGGTGATACACACCACAAGCTTAATACCCGCGTCAATCGCCTCGATGATCGAATCTTTGCAAAACGGCGCAGGAACATAAATCACGCTAGCATCAGCGCCTGTCGCATCCACCGCATCACGCACGGTGTTAAATACGGGCAAGCCTAAATGTTCTTGGCCGCCTTTACCCGGTGTTACACCGCCCACCATTTTTGTGCCGTATTTAATGGCTTGATCAGAGTGAAACGTTCCTTGTTTACCCGTAAAACCTTGGCAAATAACTTTTGTGTCTTTATTAATTAGAATACTCATGCGGTCACCCCTACAGCTTCAACGATCTTCTCGGCAGCATCGGTTAAACCTGCTGCTGGTATTAAATTCAAACCGCTCTCTCTTAACATGGCGGCACCTTTTTCTGCCTGATTACCTTCCAAGCGTACAACGACTGGAACAGATACACCGACTTCTTTTACAGCAGCAATAATGCCTTCTGCAATTAAATCACAGCGAACAATACCACCAAAGATATTCACCAAAATACCTTGAACACTTTCATCAGACAAAATAATTTTAAATGCTTCGCGCACACGTTCTTCCGTAGCGCCACCACCGACGTCTAAGAAGTTGGCAGGATCACCTCCATGCAATTTGATGATATCCATCGTTGCCATAGCAAGACCTGCGCCATTCACCATACAACCAATATTACCTTCCAATGGAACGTAGTTTAATTCCCATTCATGCGCTTTGTTAACGCGATCATCTTCTTGTGTAGCATCACGCATAGCACTTAATTTTGGTTGACGATATAACGCATTGTCATCCACATTGATTTTTCCATCCAAGCACAACAAATTACCTTGTTTTGTAATAACCAATGGATTAATTTCAACCATGCTTAAATCACGTTCAAAAAACAATTTTCCTAATCCCATGTATAGTTTTACAAATTGTTTGATTTGATCATCGGTTAGGCCTAATTTAAATCCTAATTCACGCGCTTGAAACGGTTGTACACCAATCGCTGGATCTACTGCAATTTTATGGATCTTTTCAGGTGTTTCTTCCGCCACTTTTTCAATTTCAACACCACCTTCGGTTGAAGCCATGATCACCATTTTGCGCAAACTGCGATCCATCACTGCTCCCAAATAAAGCTCTTTTGCGATATCACAGGGATGTTCAATCAATATCTGATTAACGGGTTGACCGTTTTCATCTGTTTGATACGTCACGAGATGCGTATGCAATATCGAATGTACAAAGTTTTCAACGGCTACTTTACTATCAAGCAGTTTCACACCACCCGCTTTTCCACGCCCGCCTGCATGAACTTGCGCTTTAACCACCCATCTGTTACCACCCAACAATTGCAATGCATTAGCTACTTCGGCAGCAGAACTGATGACTTGCCCAGTCGACGTTGGCATATCATATTCGCGAAATAATTCTTTTGCTTGGTATTCATGTAAGTTCATTTAATACTCCTCTTATAAATCTAATAATAACAATGTTGGATCTTCTAAAATCTCTTTAATCGTGCGTAAAAACGTAACGGATTCTTTACCATCAATGATACGATGATCATAAGACATCGCCAAATACATCATTGGACGAATCACGATTTGACCATTTTCAACAACCGCTCGATCTTCAATTTTATGCATGCCTAAAATTGCACTTTGGGGTGGATTTAAAATCGGTGTCGATAACAACGATCCAAACACACCACCGTTGGATACCGTAAACGTGCCGCCGGTCATGTCTTCCACAGATATCTTATTCTCACGTGCTTTCAATGAATACTCCATGATGGCTTTTTCAATATCTGCCAAACTCATGTTATCCACGTCACGAATAATGGGAACCATCAAGCCTCGCGGTGTTGAAACAGCGACACCGATATCAAAGTAGTTATGATACACAATGTCTGTTCCATCAATGCTGGCATTCACATCAGGGAAACGTTTTAAAGCTTCGACTGAAGCCTTTACAAAAAATGACATAAACCCTAATTTAACACCGTGTTTCTCATTAAATTGGTCTTTGTATTTTGCACGAATGTCACTGATGGGTTTTAAATTAACTTCATTAAATGTTGTTAAAATAGCCGCTTGCTGTTGCGCACTGAGTAAACGTTCTGCAATACGTTGACGCAAACGTGTCATCGGCACACGCTCTTCTGTCCGACCTGCAGGAGGCGCGCCTGTACCACCACGCGCGGCTTGTTGTAACACGTCCATTTTGGTGACGCGTCCATCTTTACCTGAACCTGAAATACCTATGGTATCAACGCCATGTTCAGCAGCGCTTCGACGTGCAGAAGGACCTGCCACACCCGCTTTATCTGCGCTGCTGGATGAAGCAGCTTCAGGTTTTGCAGCTTGTTTCGAAGGTTGTGAAGGTTGCGAAGAAGCAGATGCAGATTTTTCCGCAGGCGCAGGTGCTGCCGCACCTGCTTCAAATAGTGCGAGCACTTCTTTGGCTGTCACAACACTACCTGCCGGCTGTTTGATTTCTTTCAATATGCCATCTTCAGGTGCTGGCACTTCCAACATGACTTTATCAGTTTCAACATCAACCAAATTTTCATCACGCTTAACAAAATCTCCCACTTTTTTATGCCATGTGCTCACTGTAGCATCAGCCACTGACTCCGGTAACACAGGTACTTTTATTTCAATGCTCATATTCTTCCTCGCTTTGTTCAACAACCAAGCCTAGCGCAAGTGCTACCAATGCTTTTTGCTGTGTAGTATGTAATTGGGGTAATCCAACCGCTGGTGATGCGCTGGCTTTTCGGCCTGCGTACGTTAATGTTTGATGTGGCGCTAATGCCGCAATAAAATGATGCTGGCTACAATACCAAGCACCTTGATTTTTAGGCTCTTCTTGACACCAAATAACATCATTTGCGCGTGTATATTTTTCCAATAAACCGCGTAGTTTATTTTTAGGGAAAGGATACAATTGCTCAATACGAATAATAGCAACATCTTGTATATTATCTTCCCGACGTTGTTGCAATAGATCGTAATACACTTTACCGCTACACAAAACAACGCGTTTAACTTTTTCCATGTCTTGTTGGTCAATTTCTGGAATGATCTTATGAAACTTTCCTTCAGTTAAATCTGCTTCGCTTGAAACAGCCAGTTTATGACGTAGCAAACTTTTAGGTGTCATCACTACCAAAGGCTTACGAAATGCTTGCATCATTTGTCGACGCAACATATGAAACATTTGTGCGGGTGTTGTAGGAACACACACTTGCATATTATGTTCCGCACAAAGTTGCAAGTAGCGTTCCAATCGTGCAGATGAATGTTCAGGCCCCATGCCTTCATAACCGTGTGGTAATAACATCACCAACCCACAATAACGACCCCATTTTGTTTCGCCAGAACTAATAAACTGATCCATCACGACTTGGGCGCCGTTTGCAAAATCACCAAATTGCGCTTCCCAAATAACTAAACTTCTTGGTTCAGTGGTTGAATAGCCATATTCAAAGGCTAATACCGCTTCTTCAGATAATAACGAATCAATGACTCTAAAATGTCCAGGCTTAATGGTTTTTAAAGGTTGATAGATTGTTCCATTTTCTTGATCATGCAACACTGCATGTCGATGCGCAAATGTGCCACGACCTGAGTCTTGACCACAAATACGAACCTTGAAACCTTGTTGTAATAATGTTGCATAAGCCATGTTTTCAGCAAAACCCCAATCCATGGGCATTTCATTTTGAGCCATTTTACTGCGATCTTCATAAACTTTTGCGACTTGCTTTTGTACAATAAAATTATCAGGTACTGTGCTAATTGCTTTACCAAGTTCGGTGAATGTTTTACCTGAAATAGTCGTATCAACTGGTTTATTCCAATCGATTTGACTGTATTCATGCCAATTAACGGCATATTCAGATGGCGCATTTTCCACCAAGTGCGTAACAATGTTTTCACCGGCATCCAAACGTGTTCGGTATTTCTCTACTAAGTCATTGGCTTCTTGTTGATTCATAATGCCTAATTTCTCTAATTTCTCGGCATAAAGTTCACGTGTTGTTTCATGACCGCGAATCTTTTTATACATCATTGGTTGCGTTGCGGAAGGCTCATCCGCTTCGTTATGTCCATGACGACGGTAACAAACCAAATCAATCACCACATCTTTATGAAAACGCATGCGATAATCTACAGCAATTTTCGTGATGAAAAACACAGCATCTGGATCATCACTATTCACATGAAACACGGGCGATTGAACCATCTTCGCAATATCAGTGCAATATAATGTAGAACGCGCATCCAATGGGTTAGATGTCGTAAAACCAACCTGATTATTAATAACTATATGAATCGTGCCGCCCGTTGCAAAGCCACGTGCTTGTGACATATTAAATGTTTCCATCACAACACCTTGGCCAGCAAATGCAGCGTCACCATGAATAGAAATGGGAAGTACTTGATCACGCTTGTCGTCATGACGACGTTCTTGTCGAGCACGTACTGATCCTTCAACAACAGGCGATACAATTTCTAAATGTGAAGGGTTAAACGCTAACGCCAAGTGCATAAATCCTTTGTTGGTTTTAATGTCGGATGAAAAACCTTGATGGTATTTCACATCACCTGAACTTAATTCTACTTTAAAGCGTCCTTCAAATTCTCCGAATAAATCTTTCGGGTTTTTACCTAGGATATTGATTAACACATTTAAACGGCCGCGATGCGCCATGCCAATCACGGATTCACGCACACCCAAATCTCCCGAACGCATGATAATTTCATCCATCATGGGAATAAGGCTTTCACCGCCCTCCAATGAGAAACGTTTTTGACCTACGAATTTAGTATGTAAATAACGTTCCAAACCTTCTGCGGCAGTTAATTGTGCATATACACGTTTGCGCATGTCAGCGGTTAAGTTTTGTGTAATATCCGTGCTTTCTAAACGTTCTTGCAACCATGCTATTTCTTCAGGTTGTGCAATGTGCATGTATTCAGAACCAATCGATTCACAATAACTGTGTTGTAACAACTGTATAATTTCACGTAATTTAGCTTGTTTTAATCCATTATGAAAAGGCGTTGCAAATACGGTATCTAAATCGCGCTCACTTAAACCATGAAAAGCCAAATCTAAGTCATGTTGTTGTGTCGGGTTACGCAATTTTAATGGATCAAGTTTTGCACGACGATGACCTTCACGACGATAAGCATCAATCAAGGCTAAAACAGCAACTTGCTTACGTTCATGTTCAATATCCGAACTTACAGGAGCTGCAATAGTAAACGTTTTTTCTTTTGCCATTTGCAGAAATTTTTGTTGCACAGGAATGCGTGGTGTTTGTGCTTCGCCATTTTTCATCTTGGAAAAATAGTCTTGCCAATGCGGTTCAACACTGGCAGGATCTAATAAATACGATTCATAAAGGTATTCAATATAACTGGCGTCACCGCTCAACGATGACGATGATTTCATGGCTTGATAATTATTTTCCTGTGACATAATACTTCCGATCTCTTACTATTTAAGTACTTTCACCCAACATCTCTGTACGAATCTTCGCAATGGCTTGCGTTGGATTCAACCCTTTCGGACAAACATCAACACAATTCATAATGCCGCGGCAACGAAACAAACTATAAGCATCTTCAAATATTTGCAAACGTTTTTCTGTTGCATCATCACGACTATCTGCAATAAAACGATAAGCTTGCAACAATGCCGCTGGCCCTAAAAATTTATCCGGATTCCACCAGAATGATGGGCATGAAGTAGTGCAACATGCACATAAAATACATTCGTATAAACCATCCAGTTTCGCACGTTCTTCCGGTGATTGAAGACGTTCTTTAGCAGGTGGATGATTGCTATTTTGCAAATAAGGTTCAACTTTTTCATAGTGTTGATAGAACTGCGTCATATCCACCACTAAATCACGTATCACTGGCAAACTTGGAATGGGTCGCACTTTAATAGGTTGTGTTAATGCTGAAACAGGTGTGACACAAGTCAACAAATTTTTGCCATTAACGTTCATTGCATCTGAACCACACACACCTTCGCGGCATGAGTGACGTAATGATAGCGTTGGATCTTGTTCTTTGACACGCAACAATGCCGTTAATAACATGATATCATTCTCGCCCTCAGGTAACTTGAGCGTATAATCTTTCATGTACGGTTGTTTATCTTTTTCCGGGTCATAACGATAAATTGAAAGTTTGACCTGCATGCTGCCCCCTTAATAAACCCGCTCTTTCGGTTCCATGGTTTCCATAAACTTTGGTTTGGTATTAACCGCACGATCTTTGATCGTACCATCTTCAAAAATAACCAAGTGTTTCATCCAATGTTTATCATCGCGTTTAGGATAATCGCTGCGTGAATGTGCCCCACGTGATTCTTTGCGGTATTCAGCTGTTGTTGCTGTGGCAATAGCGACTTCCATTAAATTATCCATTTCTAACGCTTCGATACGCGCAGTATTGAATATATGACTGGTATCTGTGAGCGCTGCATGTTTCAAACGTTCACGTAACACTTTCATTTTTTCCAAACCACTTTGCATGTGTTCTTCCGTACGAAACACACCAAAATCATCTTGCATGATCTTTTTCATTTCATGCTTGATGTCTGTGTAACGTTCGCCCTTTTGCGTCGTATCCCAACGATTTAAACGTGCTTGTGCTTGTTCTACTTCGGCATCAGAATAATCTTGAAAATTAATTGTGTCTTTTTCAATGGCTTCCGTAAGGAATAATCCTGCCGCACGTCCAAACACTACTAAATCAAGCAAGGAATTTCCACCTAATCGATTAGCACCATGAACAGATACACACGCACATTCACCCACCGCAAACAAACCAGGAATCAAAACATCTTGTCCTTTTGCATCAACGGTCATTGCTTGACCATGAACATTCGTTGGGATACCGCCCATCATGTAATGGCAGGTTGGTACGACTGGGATCGGTTGTTGTACTGGATCAACCAACGCAAATGTTTTAGCCAGTTCACGAATGCCAGGCAAGCGTTCAGAAATAAGTTTTTCGCCCAAGTGATCAAGTTTAAGTAATAAGTAATCGCCATTTGGACCACAACCACGACCTTCACGAATCTCCATGGCTTCTGCACGTGAAACTACATCGCGCGACGCCAAATCTTTCACATGAGGCGCATAACGTTCCATGAAACGTTCGCCTTGTTTATTCACCAAATAACCACCTTCACCGCGACAACCTTCTGTTACTAATACACCCGCGCCTGCAATACCGGTTGGATGAAATTGCCACATTTCCATGTCTTGTACAGGGAAACCCGCGCGTAACGCCATGCCAGGGCCATCACCCGTGTTAATGTGCGCATTTGTAGTAGATGCAAAAATTTGTCCTGCGCCACCGGTGGCCAATACCACCGCACGTGCACGAAATGCACATAATTCACTGTTTTCCATGTTCATGGCTAAAACACCTGCAACGCCATTTCCTTCTTTATTCTTGATTAAATCAAGTGCGTACCATTCGTTATAAAATGTTGTTTTCATATGCAGGTTTTGTTGATACAGCGTATGCAATAGCGCATGTCCCGTTCTATCAGCTACTGCACAAGTACGTGCTGCTTGTTCGCCACCAAAATTTTGTGATTGTCCGCCGAACCGGCGTTGATAAATGCGCC
>CAYUEL010000064.1:0-12166 GCA_964443025.1 uncultured Gammaproteobacteria bacterium
GTAGCGTATGCAGTTGCCGACGCAAAAGAGGTGATGAAATATTCGATACTATTATTATCGCCTGATCGATAGTGATTTTATTTCGAGTACCAAAAAATTTGTACCAATTTTCAGACAAATCCTTTCCGCTTAACGATTCCTCAAGATATTGACTTAAATCCAACCTACCTAATAAAGATAAAGCAGCGGTTTTGTATAAAGAGAGAATAGGCATTATTACTTCCTATGGCTTACTACTGTTCAGTTAATTATACCATTTACCTCCATATAAATCAGAATTTAGTCAAAATAGCGATTAAAGTATCGCCCTGATAAATTAAAGGAATACGCGGGCGTTGCCAGGGGGGAATGCCCATTTCTTGAAATAAATTCTTTAACGTTTTTGTACCACGGCCTGGGATGTGAATCGTTTCACCGCCAGAGCGGAAGCGGATGGTGAACTTGTCATTGCGAGACTCGCGCAGCGAGGCGAAGCAATCTATTTCCTGACCTGGATTGCTTCGCATCGATGATGCTCGCAATGACACACCATAAGGCAATTCTAGCGGGGTAATTCCATCCCATTCGAATTCCATGCCTTCGAGTGACATCGTTTCTTCGGTAGTTAACGCGTAAAGTTCATCGCGGTATCGACGAATATGAACATTACCCCAAGTGACTTCAGGATTCGCATCAGGTTTGGCCTGTAACACTGATGTAATAATTTCATTGAGTTTCGTTGCCGGTGGCATCGGAAATTTTTTTTCTTCGAGCCAGGAACGGATGAGATGTTTTTGTTGAATGCCGGAATAAGTGAGTAATTTGGAGATGAGAAGATTGTCATTGCGAAGCTCGTGCAACGAGCTGAAGCAATCCATTTTTTGATGTGGATTGCTTCGTCGAGCTTCGCTCTCCTCGCAATGACGGAATCTTTCATACAACTCCGCCAAATGCTTCGCCGTTCTCGCACTCGTTCTATTCAACGCGGGCCAACGTTGTTTTAATCGCGGAATAATTTCTTGACGTAAATAATTGCGATCAAACCGTGTGTCGTTATTACTATGATCTTCCACCCAGGTTAAATCAAATTCACGTGCATAATCTAAAATGATTTCTTTATCGACGCTTAATAACGGCCGCGCCAATATTCCCAACCCTAATGGTTTTTGCTCAGGCATTCCCATTAAACCTTTGACACCACTTCCTCGCAACCATTGCAATAAAATAGTTTCTGTTTGATCATCCGCATGTTGCGCAGTTAATAAATAACCACCTTCAGACAAAATCTTTTCAAACGCTGCGTAACGTTGTTCACGCGCCCAGGCTTCGATACTTTCACCTGTTGCAGGCTTTTCGGTTAATCGAACTTTATGCAGAGGTACATTCAACGATGCACAAGTTGTTTCAGCCAATTTTTCCCATTGATCTGCATCAGAATATAACCCGTGATGCACATGAACGGCTGATAAATCGAATGAATGAGAATTGCGCGCTTGAACCAATGCGTGTAACAAAACCGTAGAATCCACGCCGCCCGAATAAGCAACCAAAATGTTAATCGGTTTGGGTAACGCTTGTAAAAATACATCAATAATCTGCGGAATATTAGCCATGTTTTTCAGGTGCGCCAACGGAACGTAAGCGCTGATAACGTTGTTGCAATAATGTTTCCGTCGATAAGTTTTTCAACCGTGACAATTGTTCCGTCAATACTTGTTTTAAACGTGATGCCATTTCATGTGGATGACGATGCGCACCACCTAGAGGTTCAGGAATCACTTCATCGGCAATTTTTAAATCACGCAAATGCTTCGCCGTCATGTTCATTGCGGCAGCGGCTTCGGGTGCTTTCGCAGCACTTTTCCATAAAATCGATGCGCAACCTTCAGGTGAAATCACAGAATAGGTGCTGTATTGCAGCATATTTAAACGATCGCCCACGCCAATACCCAACGCACCACCGGAACATCCTTCGCCCGTGATCGTGCAAATGATGGGTGTTTTGAGTTGCGACATCACCAATAAATTTTTGGCAATGGCTTCACTTTGTCCGCGTTCTTCCGCGCCAATACCGGGATATGCACCCGGTGTATCAATGAATGTAAAAATCGGCATCTTAAATTTTTCAGCCATGAGCATCAGGCGTTGCGCTTTGCGATACCCTTCAGGACTTGCCATACCAAAATTGCGCCGCGCTTTTTCTTTGGTATCACGACCTTTTTCATGGCCAATGATCATAACGGGTTCACCATTAAAACGCGCGGTGCCACCGATCATGGCTTTATCATCGGCAAATACACGATCGCCGTGCAACTCATCAAATTCAGTAAAAAGCAGAGGGATATAATTCATAAGATGAGGCCGCTGAGGGTGGCGCGCCAACTGGGCTATTTGCCAATCGGTAAGCTTATTGAATATGCTCTTGGTGAGGTCATCAATTTTGGACTCCAGCTTGGAGATCTCATCGCTAATATTGATCTCGGAATCTTTCCCCACCAGGCGAAGTTCATCAATTTTCGCCTGCAATTCGGCGATGGGTTGCTCAAAATCTAGATAATTCAAGTACATACGAAACCTTTGTTCAGTGGCTATGTGTTAGGAGGTATTTTACCATAAATGGGTGCCAGGCAGAATTTACGGTTACCCCCTCATCAAAGTCATTAAGCTGATTGACACCGGGGTCGTCACCCTGTATACTGGCGACTTTACTCACTACGAGGTAATTTGAGATGGGTAGCGGTGGTTTTAAGAATCCTCCCAATCCTAATATTAATACCATGGACATACCTTTACTGCCTATTAACAACAACTCAAATAATAATGATCCTGGAACTACAGCGGCGCTTATAGCAACTGCCCAGGACTATAGTAATTCTATTACCCCTACAACTGTACTGGGCAAAATACGGAAGCTGTTTCAAGATATATGGGCATTCATGAAAAAGCATCCGAAAATGATTGCATTCAACGAAATAGCAACTCTTTCCCTCACTCTTACACTTTATGTTTTACGGATAATCTTCGATGATTTGAGTGGCTGGAGAGCGCTCGGAGCAGGTTTTTTTGCAAGTTATATAGTAGCGCAATTGATCTGTACGGCTATCACTTTGGCAGCCGTTGCATTGCATAAAAAAATATATGGGGAAAACGCAAGATCATTCGAGGGGTTAACAGGCGTTTATCTTGGAAAAGCGATGGTTGTCCTGCTTTTTATGGTTGCCGCTGTATTGATTAATAAGTTTCCACATAACCCTTCTGATCCCGAAACTACCACGGCAAGTATGGACGTAAGCGCGGCAGGAACTTCTTTTATAAGTGGCGAGTTAATGATTGCATTGGGCGCGCTAGTTGTAGCGGCAATGGCTGTTGCGATGGTTTGTGCCGCGGTGAAGAATTATATGAATGAGCAGAGTCATGTTCCGGCACCAGTGGTTGGATTAAAAGAAATGGAAATGGTTGAATTAGGTGTTCAAAATAATAATGTTCAGGACAATAATAAACTGGTGATGAATGCATACGTGAACGTGAACGAAGTGAACGATCATATGAATTCAAACTCATCTGTCACTCGCTCGCGCTCGCGTTCAGACCAGAGATGAGCGGTAAGCGCGAGTCAGAGCGCGAACGTTAGTGAGCGAACAGATGAGCCCAGATCCAGTCTGATCACTCGCTAACGTTCGCGGCTCACGTAATAACAAAGGTTGAATCACTCAACCCAACAAGAGTACAATGCCTATTATCATGCTTGAAAACCCCGCGCTCACAGCTTATACCTCTCAGCCCGCAGATATCAGTAAGGACTGGGTTCAGTGGTGCAATCTAGGCAAGCTCGGTGAGTTAAGTTTATCTAATCAAATTAAATTCTACGAAATATTTCTCGAAAAAAAGGTAAGTGGCAACGTCACGCCAGATGAAGCTGAAAGCATAAAGATTTTCTTAGATCAATTGATCAAGCAGTATCATTCAGATGACCCCAACCCTCCTTACGAAATTCATCCACAATTACAGCGAATTATGTTTACCCATGTAGACACGTTTGAGGCAGAAATAAATAATTATTATTTTGAAGCATCTCAATTTATAATGAACACCGCTAATAAAAAACAAACCCCTTATGCCAAAGAAGAAATTACCATTTCTTCTCTCGCGCCCGAACAAGTATTAAAAGTTGCGGATTATATGCGGATGAGCATTTTAGCATATGAGCTTTTTCATGATGTTGAAACGGAACCTCCTTTCCATTTCGTTGAGGAAGTTTGTAATAAAACTTCTGAAATTACTAGCTTAATGAAAAGATACGGATATGAATACACGCAGAAAACTTGGAAAGAATTGTTAGATATGCATATAGAGGTTACTTTTTCTGAGAAATCAGGGGTAAACTGTTCTTAATAACAATAACACAGTCCTGTTTATATTTATCATTAAATAAAGTATCAACATCCTCAGCTTCGGTGGAAGCTGTCCTAGAATTTTTAAACTGCTCACGCAAATTGGATATAACTTGAGACCAACGCGTCTCAGGCGGCGAAATTTTTCCGACAAACTGTGAACTTTGCCCTATTTTTTGTTGCAATCGACTTGCACGCTCAGGGTATTGAAAGCATTCAGCAATACTATGTCCATTTCCTTTATCAGCCATCAAAAAATTAAACAACACCATAATTTTATCATCTGACAATGTTTTAATAAATTGGTTACTAAACAACGTGTCATTGACTATGACAAGAAAAACATTTTGACTTTCATGAAAATGTATATCGAGCAATCTTTTATAATTTGGATCAAGGGATACAATTTTTTCAAGCATTTCTTTAAATTGATCATGGCTCATTTTTTCTATCATTTTTTTATCAAATAAGATAGGAAGAAGATATTTTATATTTTTATCTGTTAAATTATTGTAAAGAATTTCAGGTGAAATATCCGTTAGACTTAATTTAATATCATCGTCTTTATATATCATAGAAATTAACTTTAAATTATTTTCATTATTTAAATCTTTGATAATATTTTTAATAACAGATTCAAATATATTTGAGAGCCTATTATCGGAATGTAAAATAATTTTACATTTAGCTAATGATGATACACATGATCCACAATTTTTAACGATAAAATCAGCAATTTCTTCGTTCGATTTGTTATCTTTTATTAATGTTGCAAGTTCTTTTAAAAATTCCCATTCCTTTTTAGATTTATCATTGCATAATGAACCACCAACCAATGCATTATAATTATTTAGGAACTCATTTAATTTAGAATGATCAAATGAATTTTTTTTTGAAAATAGTTCATTTACAGATTTTAATGCTTTTTTATACTCAAGAGCTAGATTAGTTTCTTTAAAAATAATATGGGGTCGTTTTTCAGTTTTTAGGATTTTAACAACCTCTTCCATTGTCATTAAAAATTCTTTATTATAAATATCTTTATTTTGCAAGACGATACTTTCATTATGAATTCCATAAAAAACATCTGCTATTGACTTAATTAATTGCATATTTTGTTTTGAAAGATCCCTTTTCCCATATAGCATTTCTGATATATAATTCAATAAGTCAGGATCATAATTAATAAGTGTATCAACTGATTTCATATAATAAGTATAACTACTTAAGCCACGTAAAACTTCTGGATTTTTTTCGTATTTTTTAAATACATCAACTAGTTTATTAAAGTCATATTTATTTGACCATCCCCCAATTTCGTATAGTAAAATATTTTCAATCAAAATTGATTGGTTATTTTCATTAAGCTTGAAAAACTCATCAGAAGAAATCCCGGGGAATATTTTCTCAATAATTGATGAGTAAAAACTTTTTAAAGAAATTTTATTACCTTGATTAAAATCAAACGAATTAATTTCGTTTATCCATTTTATGCAAACATTTTTGTCGACCCTCTCAACGGCCAATAAATTTGATAATAAGCAGAAAATCGATGTTATTTCCTTAGAAATGTGTTTTCCTCCATCTTTATTAAGCTTATTAATAAATTTTTCAACATGATTAAATTTATTTGGGTTTATTTTGACAAGAATATTTAAAATAATTTTTATATTTTCATCCCGTTTTTCTTCGTTCGATTTACTGATAATAATATCTTTAAGAATTATAAAGAAATAAGCTATATCATTAATGGAGTATTGGTACGATGCAGGTTTACATTTTGGTTCATCTCTCTTAACAAATAATTTTGGATTGTCAATTGGTATCATACCTATTCTTGCATCTGTATAATCAACCATAACGGAATAAGTACAAGCCAAATACTCTAAAAAATCAATGGCCCGCTCTCGGTTTGGAAACCGAAATATCCCATAATTAGGATCGCAAACCTCAAATTCATTTATGCCATTACATTCTCTAATTCCGATGATATGGGCAGACCCTCTAGTGCTCGAATCAAGAATTAACGCATTATAAAAAAAATGTTTCTCAAAATTACCATGACGGGAAAGCATTTCTCTCACTTTATAAATTGGTGATGAGCGTTTTGTATGTATAAATTTCTTTAACTGTTCTTCCTGTGTTAGAAATGATTTCTCCGTATCCATCGGTCTTTCATTTCCCCAAGAATTAACTAGGCCATAACATAACCCCATGTTTTCTGAAATTTTTTCTGGATTATTCTTATCTGCCTCCGATCCTAGGAATGGAAAAAGTTTTTGTGGTATTGCATCAATAACCGTACCACCTAAAAATTTGGCATACGCCATCACACATTGTCGAGAGGAAGCATTTATCGTTAAATTCCCTGTTTCTGTTATTACTTCATCTAAATGTTGTTCAGCCCCTTCAACATCCTGTTCCAATAATGTGATAAGGGCCTGGAATTTTTCATCCATGGAATACTGTGTTTTGGCTGTATGCAATTCTGATTTAATCGTTCTTAAACTTTCAAATATACCTTGATGAATTTGTGCAATGGAATTTTCAGACTCATCATCTACATCATATTTATCTAAAGAAAGCCCCTGCTTTGTTACGCTATCAACCGCTTGAATAATCGCAACAATTTGCCCATTCAGTCTATTTAAAAACTGATTTTTAGGGTTATCATTGATAGATTTTTCAACCCCATGAATATCCTGCCAATACGCCTTAATGTGCGCATCGATTGCATATAAACTACGGTATTCTGTTCGCATAATATATAGTTTACTTGATAAATTGACACTATACAATGAATAAAATTTTTATAACTTATTGATTTTAAACAGATTATTTGTTTTAAAGTCCCAATCGATAGCGCTCAGACCCCTCTTATCCGCTCTCGTGCTCGCGGCTCTCGTAAAGACTTGCGACGAGCTCATACGTGAACGTGAACGAAGTGATGGACGCGAGTCAGAGATACCCTGTCTTTGCGAGGCTCGCAGAGCCGAAGCAATCCATTCTAGTTAAGTAGTGGATTGCTTTGTCGTGCTACGCACTCCTCGCAATGACGATACAAGCGCGAACGCAAGTGAGCGATCAGACGCTCACTTACCTCACGTCATTTCAAATGCTCGTTTGTGACCCGTTATACCATTCTCATGAATCGCTGCTTCTTGCGCGCGGCACGACAAGAATTGGTTAAATGCTTTCTCAGTAGCACCCGGTATTGGCGCAGGCGTCATACTGAGTGATTGCATATCCACTTCCACTTCAATTTCTTCCTTTGCAATGGCTTTTAAGAAATCATCTTGTGATTTAGTATCAAAATTGGGGTTGAAATTACCTTGGTTGTTATACATCAGCTTGCTCATTTCAATCACAAAATCAATACTGATCGTTCCATCGCCGTGCGTGCAGCAACGCGCCAATTCAACCAAGTTTTTAATTTCTTCTGCCGCGGCATCGACTTGTTCTTTCGTACCATAAATTGCCCCAGTTTGCGCATTGTAATTACCATCACCGATATCCGTGATAATAATCGTAGCCCCTGTTTTTTCTTGAATCATTGCAATGATATCGCTGCCAGGCCACATGTAACCCCAAAAATAAGAAGCGACAGATTTACCGGTCAACAAATCAATTTCTAATGAATTTAAGCGAATATGTTCAATTCGTTGATTACCAAATGCAAGACCTTTCATCAAATCACCATCTGTGACAGGGAAATTGTCTTTTAATAGTTGATGCGGTGTTTCCTGTTGGTTGTTTGGGTCTGAAAATATATCATTGATTAAAGGCACCGATATGATTGTTTCTGTTTTTGCTTCAAAATCGCATTCCGTGACCGGATGTTCCACCTGAAGCCGCGTATTGACTTCAAGAAAATAGACTTTATTGTCTGAGACGATCATTTCAAGGGTACCTACACCTTTATAATTTTTCTTTAGAGCAAATTCATCTACCGCTGCTTTAACAGCCTGAAGCATGGGCAATGTTAACTCATCCGAATAATCCCCTTGCATTGCATTAGTCTCTCGGGTTTTTTGATTTTTATTTTGTGCCGTACAATCACGCACATGTAAAACGATAGAACCCATTGCATTCGCTGCAAATTGAACTTCTAAATGCCGTGTTCGTCCCTCGATACATTGCTCGGTTAACATTTTTCCATTATTAAACATTCTTTCGGAATAAGAAGCGTTTTTATGCAACAATTGAACATAGCGTTGATAATTATCTTGATCCCCTTTGTCATTGAGAGAAAATTTCTCAATACCGTAACCACCACCGCCATCGATGGCTTTCAACATCACATTACCGCCTATTTCTTTAATTTGATTGAATTCATTGGTGCAAACAGAATGAAGCGGGTGCGTTTGGCTAAAACCACCATTAATATAATCATTCAACTCAGCAGCCTTATAAGAATGATTTCCAAAGTATTTTGGATTACAGTGACGCGATTTTTCTACGCCGTGAACCGAATGACGAAACGATAATTTTCCGCCTATTTCTTCCATGGCATCGCTCGGCGGCCCCACAAACTCAATATTCAAACCTAATCCTTTTGCCGTTTCTTCAAGCAATTTAACAAATCGATAATCCTCGGATAACATTCCCCAACCCGGATGGAAACGTATGCGTTTATCAGGATTGGCCCGAGCGATTTTAATTAACGCATTGATCACGATCTTATAACTTGTATAACTGTCGATTAGAATAGCCTCACCCGGTTCGGCATGTTTAATAAGCGGTGAATATTGATCTTCTTTGGTGTAAAGAAGGCGCACATGATGGCCCGCTTGCTTTAAGTCTGCATAGATTTTAGTTGCTGCCACCGAACGATTACCAATGACATCAATCACGTTTTCATGATTTTGTTTTGCTTTATCAGTTAATGACAAGAGTTTTCCATAAAATCCTTGTTTTTTCAAACGCGTCATTAGATTGTTATCATTTTTATTGTTAGGTTTGGCGTGGGTCACTTCATAATCCATTTTTTTCTGTAACGCATCTATTTCCTCACGCAATATTTGTTGTGACGAATTAAGCGTAATGATTTCACGACGAATGGGATCCAAGTTTCCAGGTACCGAATGACTTGATGATCCATTGCCCTTCTCAAGATCCATTTTATCAGTCACTGCTTCTTTATATACTATTAAAGGATGACCAGCCGTCACAATATCACCTGGTTTTACAAGCATTTTCTCAACATAGCCGTCTTTATTTGCCACTAACGGAATTTCCATTTTCATGGCGAAAATATAACCCACTGTCTGATCTTTTTTTACATACTCGCCTTCTTTTACACAGATATCAAGGATTTTCCCTGCCTGCATTGATACGAGGGTTTTTCCTTCAATTTCTTTACGGGTTGCCTTACCTAGGGCACGAAAATTCATGGGCTTAATGGATTTATTAAAATAATCCAATGCAATGTCTAATCGACGTTTTTTAGGAAATAAAAAATATTCGCCTTTGAATTCTTTATCCCGAATGATTTTCTCTTGTTGAGCATAAATCTTTTCAAACACAGCCTTATAAGCAACCTCATCGCCCGATAATACAGCAGTTATTTCTTGAGGATGATTTTTCATGTAGTTTAATATGGATACCCAAATCTCGGAACGCTCCTTTTTTAAAAGCATTTTTACATAGGTATCCAATGTTTCCAGTGATAATTTTCCTTGTTTTAATTGCATGTACCGTCGTTCTACTTCATCCGGTAATGGATTTTTTCCTCGTTGAGATCGTTCGAGTGCCCACAAATATCCTTGTTTATCCCCTTGATAATGAGCAGGATTAGGCTCGCGCCACCACCGCTTTTTGAGGGCTTCTCTTAACCGTTTAGGATCGCCTAATTCTAACGCCCATGTCACATGTGTTTGTTTGGCCTTTTTCATTAAAATCTTTTGTATGTCTGTTTCAAGCAAACCAATGTATTCAGCGCGTACGACCTCTTCTTGAGTTGCAGTGGGCTTAATAAAGCCTTCTTCATATAATTCATCGACAATTTTTTGGGCATCATCTAATTTTGATTTGGCTGTTGCCGTTAATACTTGGGGTCGTATTTTAAATTTTTCCCTGATTTTTGGATGAACCCTTGCGTTCGTTTTAATATTTAGTTTTTCCAATGTTTCTGCCGGCATTTCTCCCTGTAAAAAATCTTCGACGGCTTTCTTTAAGCCTTTTAAGAAATACTTTTCAACACCCTCGTCTGTCGTTGCTTTTTCTTCTAAGAGAGCCTTTATCGTTTCAACCGACATGCCTGGTTTAATAATTTTTGCCTCTATCATATTTTGTAATACATTAAGCGCTGCTATTTGCTTATTCTGAAAGCCTGGCGTTACCGCAAAAGGATATCCCATCAGTTTTCCAACAACATTAAGGGCATGGCCTGCAACTAATAGCGCATCCCTTTCACTTAAATCCAATATTTTTGCAAGACCCATTTTTTTATCGTCCAGCATGTTTGAAACAGCTGTGACAAAACTGGCAAATGCACCACCCGGAATATCAAATTGACGCAGCTCATGTCCTTCAAATAATGCTTCGACACGTCTGGCAGAATATTTCTCAGCGACTTTTTTTCCTAATGCGGACATTTTTTTAAGTTTTTCTATTTGACCTTCAGTTAATCCTAAATCTATTTTTTCCCTTTTGCATGCTTCATTAATGTTAAGTAAACTTGCAAAGCCCGTATTACGATAACTTTGCTCGCCAACATATTCCGGCTTATAGGGATCGCACTCAACGGTGTCAATCACCAATGGGTAATCTACGCCCTTATCTTTACATATTCGAATGGCTTCAAGATACGAAGCGTTCCCAAAGCCTGTATCATGCAAATGCAAACCAATGGGAATGATTTCATCTCTGCCTGTTTGCTCTTTTAGATTCTTTTGCAGATCTTTTAATTTCTGAATAATTTTAGGTAATAATGTTTTAGCGGCTTCAGGATCTAATTGTCCACCCATGTCTTTCAAGCTGATACGGCATTCATTAAGCGGTATTCCTGATTTGACTAATAAATTAAATGCTTCTTCTATTTTTTTAACATATAAAGCATCTGGATAAACCTCACCCTTACTGTAAGGAATCGCAATTTCTGCGGTAATACCGTATTCTTTATGCAATCTAGCCACAGCATTAACTGCCGCTTCAACTTCCTTGGTAATACCCTGTGAATCAAATATTTTAAGCCTCAACAATTCTTTTACCAACTCAGGTGCAACTTTTTTATTTGCAACGTCTTCGGCTAATTGAGTGACAATATGAATCAAATCTTTTTCATGAGCGGGTTCTAATAAAAATGTATTGGCAGCACGGAACAGCGGTCTTAATGCGGTATAACGCGCATGCTTTCTTAATTTACGGTAAGTTTCCATGAAATCTTCGTTACGAAATTCTGCCGTAACTTGTGGATCAGCGCCGCCCACTTCAAAGGGTCCAAATTTAATTGGCGCGTTGGGATTCTTAAGACTTTCTTGAACTAATTGATCCCATAATTTTATTATTTCAATGACATCGTCATCATCAAGTGGAATGCGATTTCCGTATAAACCTTGCGAAAAATCCCTGAATACATTTGCTACTTCCAATGTAAAAGCCATAACATTCCCTTAATGGTTTAATGAAAACTAATTCTGCGCAAACCGCTAATCATCTTATATATTGATGAGTTTTGCAAGTTATGCGCGCAATCCTTTACGTGAACGTGAACGAAGTGATGAGCGCGAGTCAGAGATACCTTGTCTTTGCGAGGCTCGCAGAGCCGAAGCAATCCATTCTAGTTAAGTAGTGGA
>CAYUEL010000065.1:0-12159 GCA_964443025.1 uncultured Gammaproteobacteria bacterium
GACTTTTGTTAGCCCCTTGGGAGCCCCCTATGAATGACAAAGTAAAATACGGTCCCTCGCCCTATGTCTTTATGGACAACCCTGAATGGGGAAAGGAACGCGCAAAAAACACCCCTAGCAAAGAAGATCAAAAAACGTATAAAGTCGATGACCATATGGATGATATCAATCCTTCTGGCAAAGAAGTCGATCTTTACCATCTTTCACAACAGCCCTTTGCTCAAAACATTCCTGCATTTAAGCGCTGGTTTTTAACGGCCTGCGTATTAGAAGAAGATGTGCCTCTGCTTAATCCTCCTGAGGCTCAAGAAGCACGTGATGCCATCACGCAACAAATTATTTCCATTAATGATGCATTGAATAAAAAGGCTGATACAGTAACGCAGAATGATTTAGATGATTTAAAAACAAAACTATGCGCTCTTTTTAATACGAAGCAATGGCTAGGCGTTGGATTACAAATGGTCGATGACAAGAAACTTTCAATCGATATATTAACTTCTTTGATTTCATGGCAAGCCAGCATTATTCAATTCGGTGAAAATCCATTCAAGTTTTATCAAGCAACGGCAGAAACACCTTTAAAAAATTATGAACACCAAATTGTTTCAATGAATAATTTAACCGACCCCTCTTTACATCAAGTTATTTTTGGGGATGCCACATTAACCCTTTCCGAAATACGTAAAACAGAATGGGGGCAAATAGCCGAGAAGGAAATGCGTCTTAAGAAAAAGCGTCCGAATGATTGGCAGCCTACCATCAATGATTTTTGCACTAATCTTGCTTATTATCACAATGCTGATAGCAATGCAGACCGATTGCATTCTTATTTTCCTTCCTCTGATCTTCATGAACGCATACTGATTGACAAAAAACAATGGGCAATTCCTGCATTTGCATTTGGATACATGTTTTATGAAGATTTTAATGCGGCCGCTTTCCTTGGGGTACGACCCATACAAGCTTATTTACCGGGAGCTAAGGGGAACCTTTGGCGCGCGCACAAACAATATCTTGGTGAAGCCTTAGTATCACTGCACGATCTTTCTCATACTATTCTTCCAGAGTATGGCGGCTCTGAGCAACTTACTATCGCAAAAAAGATGAAACTGTCAAGCGTAGTAGGTAATGCCTATGCTCGGGAAAAAAACGTCAAGCAGGCAAATGGAATTATTGATGATTCAGATGGTTCTATTTTATCTAATGAGATTGCTCAATCGTTATTTCTTCGTGGTGACAATAAACAACAATCTTTTCTCACTGCTATTTACACTGAATTAGCATTGATCGCAAGCATTGTTCCTAAAGAAGTAACATGTGAAAGATTATCTAAAAATAATTTTACCATGACAATTCTACTAGAAAATCAAACTGTTTCGTTGGAATTAACCTTACAAACAAATAATGATTGGGTCACACCTTTTTATGCTCATTTTGAGGAGCTTCAAAAGATACGTAAAAATCAGATGCAAACTTCTCTTGCGACGACTGCTTATGTACCGGCAAATGGTTCAATAGCTGCAAATAACACACAACAACGACCCGTATCATCCAAT
The DNA here is from genome assembly GCA_964443025.1 of uncultured Gammaproteobacteria bacterium. Taxonomy (GTDB): domain Bacteria; phylum Pseudomonadota; class Gammaproteobacteria; order JABCZS01; family JABCZS01; genus JAJFKJ01. The sequence goes on from CAYUEL010000065.1 coordinate 1,560, forward strand.
AGAAATGAATCCACTTATTCTTGAAGTATTGTTTGAAAATCAGAATCATCATAACCGCTCTCGTGTTCGCGGCTCACGTATGAGATTATCGCAAGGCTACGACCCGCACTTACCGCCCATCTCGAGAGGAATACTGCACGGATACGTGCAGTATGCTAATTATAATGCGTGCCACTTTGTTCAATAAATCACGTAAATCTGCAGCTCACCTGATCGCTCACTCACGTTCGCGCTCTGACTCGTGCTTACCGCTTATCTCAAGTCTGAACGCTCGCCCGCGAGTGAACGGATGGTTTGAGAATTTTATGATCCGCTCTCGTGTTCGCGGCTCACGTATCGAACCATTGCGAGCATCAAAGCATTAACGCTGAACCCACCCTCTGAACCGCGCGCGTAGCAAGCGGCTGCGGGATGTTGAACTTCACTTATTTCTGGAACGAGGTTGTGTCATTGCTTCGCGCGGGGCAGGATGGTGCGTTGAATACGTTAAGCTGTTGCCATTTTGGTGCCGGTTCGGTTTGTGTGAAGACACACCCTCCGAAACAAGGATGTCGAGGGTTCGCTGCATGCAGCGAACGGGCAGCCATATGGCTGCCCCGGGCGGAGCCTACAGGGATGTATTCACGGCGTGTGTGTCTTCACACAAACCGATAAAGGCACAAACAAAATGCCAACAGCACTTCAGATTCATCACATCCGCGAACGAAGTTCGCGGTTCTGATTGAGAAATCTACGCAACACAATTAGCATGACACGCGTACTCGCGTGTCATTCCTTTTAATAAACAAAATACTTTTGACGTAAATAATCCACCAGCGAATCAATCGCAATGCGTTCTTGTTTGAGCGTATCACGATCGCGAACAGTAACAGTATCTTTATGAGCAGGATTACTATCGGGCGCGCCGATGGTATCAAAATCCACGGTGACGCAAGCCGGTGTTCCAATTTCATCATGACGTCGATAATTTTTGCCGATATTACCGGAGTTTTCTAATACCACGCGACCCGCGATATGTTGGCGTAATGTGCGCGTAATGTCTTCCGCTAACGCAACTAATTCCGGTTTATTGCGTGCTAATGGAATCACGGCGACTTTAATGGGTGAAAGATGAGGCTTTAATTTCAATACCGTACGTACTTCGCCATTATCTAATGTTTCTTCATGATACGCTTCGGCTAATACCGCTAACACACCGCGATCCACCCCCGCAGAAGGTTCAATCACATAGGGAACAAACCATTGTTTCGAGTCGAGATCTTGAACCGCTAATTTTGAAGTACTATCATTATTGGGTGATACTTTCGATGTGATATTAAATTCATGTTGATTTTTTGTGTGCGAGCCTAAATCATAATCCGTGCGATTCGCGACCCCTTCTAATTCTTCCATCCCATGCGGGAAACGGTAACATATATCGACCGTGGCTTTCGAGTAATGTGCCAATTCTTCTTTATCTTGCGGCTGCATGATCAAATTATCTTTACTTAAACCCTGCTTTAACCACCATTCGTAACGTTGTTTGACCCAATAATCATGCCAAAAATCATCATCACCGGGTTTAACAAAAAACTCCAATTCCATTTGCTCAAATTCACGCACACGAAATATGAAATTGCGCGGCGTAATCTCATTACGAAACGCTTTACCGATTTGTGCAATACCAAAGGGTAATTTCGGCACTGTCGAATCCATCACGTTTTTAAAATGGGTAAAAATACCTTGTGCGGTTTCAGGGCGTAAATAAGCCAAGGCTTCATCGTCGATAACGGGACCGACTTGCGTGCGAAACATTAAATTAAACGGACGAGGCTCGGTGAGATCTTTACTACCACAGGCAATGCACTGACCCTTTTCAATAAAATCAGCACGAATTCGCGCTTTACATTGGCGGCAATCAACCATCGGATCAGAAAACGTCGCCTCATGACCGGAATGTTGCAATACTTTGCGATGAGTAATGATGCTGGTGTCAATGCCCTCAACATCGTCGCGCGCATAAACCGTATCGCGCCACCAAGTTTGTTTCAACTGGTTTTTAAGTTCGACACCCATCGGGCCGTAATCGTAAAAACCCTTCAACCCGCCATAAATATCGCTCGATGCAAAAATAAATCCTCGACGCTTACACAGCGCGACCAATTGTTCCATGGATGTGGCAGGCATAGATAAACCCTTAATTTGCTTTAATTACGGTTAATTTAGGCTGAATGATATCATGTATGCTATAAGGAATGCCACCGATCCCAAGTCCAGCTGTAACCCTAACCTCTTCATTTTACTGGGAATATACCACCTTGCCTTTAGGTATGAAATTAGGTATAATTATTGGTATGATTTTACGTGTATTATGACTTAAGAGGCTCCATGCGTACATTCTCTATCACTCTCCCCAACGAGCTGGCTGATTCTAGTCAAAGGACAGCCCATGAACTTGGCCTTTCTCGTGCTCAGTTTATTCGCATGGCAATTGGCCATGAATTACGGCGCATAGAGCGGCAGCTTATGCTCGACGCAATGGCTGACAGCTTTGCAGCCATGCGTGATGACCCCAACTACATGCAATTTTCTGAAGATCTAGATAATAGTTTGACTACTGAACTTCCAGACGATAAGGATGAATGGTGGACAGGGAAATAATCACTCAAGGTGGTGTTTACTTGGCCAAACTTGATCCGAGTAAACACGCAGAAATAGGCAAAATCAGACCCGTAGTGGTGCTGACAACACAAGCACTTCTTGATAAATCTGTTCCTCTGGTTTTTATTTGTCCGCTAAGTACCCAATCTTATCCTCAATATCGCGCTTTACATACTGAGCTGGTTCCACGGGACAATCTTAAAGCGACAAGCTATGCCCTTATCGAACAGTGTCGTAGTATTTCTATCCAACGGTTAACTTACCCAAGAATTGCCCAATTGGCTCGTCATGAGTTAAAGACACTTATCAAACAACTCACCACCTTAATTACCCTCGAATAACCTCCTATTTTTTTTTAAACAAATCTTTCTTTTTTGCCCAAAAAGGTATATATATCCAAATGTGGATCACCCTTTTAACTCAAGAACGAGGCAAATTAAACTATGCTAGAAAAAAGCGATGACGTTCCCGACCTACCTTCGGGGATCATGCACAAAGATGGGCTGATTATAACGCCCAGTCTGTTCCCCACTTCCCCTGAATCACCCGCAAAAAAAATACAAATTCCCATTATTATCGACAAACCAGCCCGGACCCCTGAACGCTTTCCCATCAGCACACAAACAAAAGCATTCATGAAAGCTTATTACCCGGATGCCACAGCAGCCGAATGGAATGATTGGAAATGGCAGGTGAGAAATAGAATTCGTCAAGTATCACAACTTGAACATATCATTCAATTAACCGATAGCGAGCGCGAAGCGATTATTCAACGTACTGAAAATTTACCGATCGCGATTACACCTTATTATTTATCATTGTTAGATCGTTTCGATCCCGAACAACCATTACGCAAAACACATATTCCCTTGGCCAGTGAATTTATTCAATCGGTTGGTGAAGAACCTGATCCACTCGGCGAAGACAATGACACAGCCACACCGGGTTTGGTACATCGTTATCCTGATCGCGTATTATTTTTAACCACGGGTTTTTGTTCTACTTATTGCCGCTATTGCACACGTTCACGTATGGTGGGTGAAACCAACGGTGAATACAGTTTTAATATGCGCAAGTGGGAAATGGCCGCGCAATACATCGAGAATCACCCTGAAATACGCGATTGTTTATTATCCGGTGGTGATCCACTCAGTATCGGCGATGATAAGCTTGAATTTTTATTAGCACGCTTACGTCGCATTAAACATTTAGAGTTCTTGAGAATCGGCACGAAAATTCCTGTGGTCATGCCACAACGTATTACTAAAAAATTATGTAAGATATTAAAGAAATACCATCCTCTGTGGATGAGCATTCATTTCACACATCCCGATGAATTAACACCCGAAACTGCCGAAGCTTGTAAACGTTTGGCAGATGCAGGTATTCCCTTGGGAAGTCAAAGCGTATTGTTAAAAGGCATTAATGATAACGTTGAAACAATGAAAAAACTCATGCAAGGTTTGTTAAAACTACGCGTGAAACCTTATTATTTGTATCAATGTGACCCTGTTTCTGGATCGCAACATTTTAGAACTCCCGTTGAAAAAGGTTTAGAAATTATTCGCGGTTTGCGCGGGCACACAACCGGTTACGCAATTCCTCAATTTGTAGTCGATGCGCCAGGTGGCGGCGGAAAGATTCCGTTACTACCCGATTATGTTGTCGGCCGTGACGGTGACGATTTATTATTAACCAACTTTGAAGGCAATGTGTATCGTTATCCTGATCCGTTAGGAAACACAGGAAACGCGCAAAACTTCTTAAAACAAGAAGGTTTTGCATTGAATGCATGTAATGGCTTATATGAATGTGAGAGTAGTAAAAAATGAACGTAGGATTTGTTTACGATTTATATGATGATTATGTCAAAATGGGTTGGAGTGAGGAAGATGCTGCTGAATTCGATTCACCAAGAACCATCGACGCTATTTATTCAACCTTGCAAAGTTTAGGTTTTCATGTTGAAAAAATTGGTAACTTCATGCAATTAAATCGTGCTTTAGTACAAGGCAAACGTTGGGACTTTGTATTCAATGTTGCCGAAGGTTGTTATGGTCAATCACGTGAAGCACAAGTACCTGCGTTGCTCGATGCGTATCAAATTCCTTATACATTTTCTGGCCCCATGGTAGCAGCGCTCACACTCAATAAAGCTATGACAAAACGTATCATTCGCGATGCCGGTATTCCAACAGCTCCTTTTGATGTCATTAATACCATGTCTGACATTGATAAAATGATGGATTTACCTTGGCCACGTTTCTTAAAACCCAATGCAGAAGGAACAGGAAAAGGTGTAACCGCGCGCTCACGCGTCACCAACCTTGCGGAATTTCGTCAAACGGCTATTGATTTATTAAAGCGTTATAAGCAACCTGTATTGGTGGAATCATTTTTACCTGGGCGTGAATTTACCGTGGGTTTATTAGGCAGTGGCACAAATACACGTGTGATTGGCGTACTTGAAGTGATTCTCAATGCAACTGCTGAATCATGGTGTCATTCCTACCATAATAAAACTTATTGCGAAACCGAAGTTACTTATACGCTTGTGAATGATGCACAAGCACAACAGGCAGGTGAAGTTGCTAAACAAGCATGGCAAGTGCTAGAATGTTTAGATGGGGGGCGCATTGATCTGCGGATGGATGATAAAGAAATCCCCTGTTTTATGGAAGTGAATCCTCTTGCAGGACTTAATCCAGGTCATTCTGATTTACCCATTCTCGCAGAACAAGCAGGTATGGATTATCGCTCTCTCATTAAAGGCATTGTGGATAGTTGTATTAAAAGGTATGAGCTAACAACGGTAGTACCATGCCAAAAAGTGACTACATAGATTATCTTGAATGGTTGACGAAGCAACTCGGTCTTCCATTTCCTGAAGTCGTTGTTCCGTTAAGTGATATTAAAAAAACGATAACCCCTTATACCTTAACCAGATCAGTCAGCGGTAGCAGTAATATCTGGGTTTCTGATAGGAAAAATCACTCTCCAAAAGGCGAGGAAAACAAAGCTCTTGTTTACGACATCATCCGAACTGAAACAAAACCTAATGTATTTGTTGAGGAGGATAATGTCACACTCAACAAAAGTTCTTCTGAAATCAACTCGAACCACTTCAAATCACATTTTGATGGAAAGTACTATGGGCAAAACATGACTAGACCTATGGGTGATTTATTAACCACTATGCTAACGCAAAAAATGCATGCTTACGACAACGGTAATATTAAGCAAAAATTTATAGAAAAACTAATCAAAGTTGACACATTTCATGACATGGCATTCACCAAACAGAATGGTAGAAACTATATTTTTATTATTGAAAAAGATATAGGGTTTTGTGGTTATGGCGAAAAAACTGAGAGCAACCATTTAACTTCAATATCGATTCCGGGCTATATGGTTACGGTCTGTGAATACATCGAGGATAAAGGATGTCTCATTGATGGCGTGTATGCTTCGAATCATTTCTTTTCTGAAATGGTTGCTGCTTATCAAGGTCATGATTTGGATTTTCTTAAAACGGCCGATCTCGAAGAAAGCAAAATAGAACAAACAACATTAACTAAAAATTTTTCTGACAATATTCGGTTAAAAATCGAAAAACTTGAAAAGTTTATTAAAGATCCAAAAAGTAATCCTCTTGATTTCAACGAACTTAAAAAATATTTACCCTGGCTTATCGATGATTGGCTTGCATTTAATAAAGATACACATGATGTTAATATCAATTTATATCAAACCCTATTAGAAAACTTAAAGTATTTAATAAAAGAACAATCTAATACACACTTAATGAACAAAACAGTTGATATCTATTTTGAAATAAAAAATGGTGCCCCAGAAACTAAAAATCAAACTATCTTGAATCACCTTAATAGCATTATGAATGATGTAAAAAATACTTACGAAATGAATAACACAAAACTTAACCATTCTAATCGCTGGATTGCACTGGGTATTTGTCTAATTTTTCTCACCGCTCTTTCAGTCATTGGTTATGGTTTAAACAGTTTTGATTTGGGCTGGAATGTTGCGTGCAATGCATTGCAAGATTGGGCAACCCACAATACAGCCACGACCTTTGTCACGGGCGTTGTTACCGGTGGCGCAATCGTCGGAAGCTACTATAAATCCGAGCTTAATATTCGCGATAATTATTCCCGCCCACGAGATGCCTCAAAAGCAGTTAAAGATACACGGGATATTATAGCTCTCGACTCCCACCCACCCAAATCTACTCCAAATACTACCTCATAGAATCGTTAGAGTGGCGGAGAGAGAGGGATTCGAGTTTATAACATAATATATTGATTTTTATAAATTATCCAGTGCTAAAAATTAAAAAAGCCCCTTAAAAAGCCCTGTCCTATGGTCAAAAATAATTAAAAAATATTTCAATAAATTCTTCTTTTGTCACCTTTAGTTTATTCTTTGCGTTAGCAAGATGAGCCTCTACTGTCCTTGCTGAAATATTCATTTTTTCCGCCATTTCACTTTGAAACAGTCCTCTTACTGCCAAAAGACATGTTTTCAGCTCCTTTTTTGTAAGGCCCACATATTGCTGAAGCTCTTCTAGCCAAACCCTGTCAGGGATGTAGCGCGATTGGATATAAGGGTTGCGCATTTTTCTTGGCAGAATAAAGCAACCTTCATTTTGCCCGATAATTTTTTCAAACTGACTCAGAAAGTTCCGAGCAAATTTTTTAAAAACAAATAAATTATTTAAAAGGTTACTAAAAAAAGATATTTCTACGCTTTTAAATGAGAAATAAAATACGTCAAAATATTTTTCTGTATAACAAATCAAAATCAATGTATCACCGTGAGCAAAATATCCCATTTCATCTTTCATTCGTCCTACCACTGCGCGATCGGCAGCCTTGTAATCAAATTCCATATTGCTTTTTAAATTATCACATTGTGGAGTTGAAACGAGCAAATTTTCATAATTAAAATGATGAATATAAACCTCTTCGTTTGTAGTAAGCAAAAAACAATAACCATCTGCATAGTGCCGCTCAAACCCAAACCAATATGGGCGCAGCGGTACTGGTAGAAAATCAATCTGCTCTTTTATGCTTTCACTATGTTTTTTTATAAAGGCTTGCGATCTGCTATCTAGGCCACTCATAAAATACTACCTACTTAAAGCCAACTTTAAACTGCTCAAAATTTAGCCTTCTTTATCTCCACCTTCACATATCCATAAATCTGTGCTCAATTTCTGTTAAAGAGAGCAAGAATTTTTTAAGTTACATATCTATATCTTTTATTTCTACCATATCTTTTTTATTAAGTAACCCCCTCAAATGGGTGGAAATTTGCATACTATTTTGTAACATTACTTTTCAAGTTAACCGGGAAAATTGTTCACCAGTTAGTTATACCTAATCAGAAAATTAAAAACGAGGGCTTTTTTATGGGAATGCTTTTTAGGCCAACCCTAAGAAAAATCTGCTTCATCATTGGGCAATATCGTTTATATGAAAGATGGGCAAACAATTTCTTTTGCTTCAATCAGTTGCTTATAGGTGTTTTTATAGGAATGCTTTTTTAAGCACCCGCTAATAAAATACCTCACCAAATTAACCTAAATCCTTTTATATTAGAAATGGACGAAAAATCTCTTTTATTTCAATGAACTACTTATAGGTGTTTTTATAGGAAAGCTTTTTTAATTTATCGTTAATAAGCAACTCAAAATAATTAATCTAAAGCGTTTATACTAGAAATGAGGAAGAACCCCTTTTATTTCAATGGGCTGCTTATAGGTGTTTTTATAGGAATTCATTTTCGCGGGGTTTTTCAAAAAAAATTAAAAATATTTTTGTAAATCAGTATTGAAAATGCCATTTTAAACCAGATATAATTTGGCTTTATTACTTATTGCAGTTATTAAAGGATGTAGTAATGGACGCCTTTGCCCACCCTATCCATGCTCATGATTGGCTAGGCAAAAAAAGTTATATTACCTCTAATGAGGCGGACAGCATTTGTCAGAATTATCCTTCTTACGTCTGGATTAAAGATGAAAAAAGTACCTTCCAGAATGCCAATGAACAGTGGGTACATTTTTTACAACTTTCTAATTTGAGTACGCTCACTGGTTTGAATGACATGGATTTTTTCATCGCAGGAAAGGGGCATTCTCCTTATGACTTTCGATTAGAAGATTTTTGCGTCATGAAAGGTAGAAAGCATATTAAAAAACTTGAGTTGGTCACACACATCAACCGACCCTTAGCCTCAGTCATGGTATCAAAAATAGGGATAATTTCTTCAACATCGCACAAAGTTATTGGTACGCTTGGTATTGGACAACCACATCAAATAAATGAAGAATTATTTAATTCTGACATAAGCTTGGCCCCTCTTTTGTCTAGCTGTTCTCAAACACCTTATTCAAACCTGACAGACACAGAATTCAGCATTTTTTTTATGCGCTGTATTCGAGGTCTTACTCCGGCGGAAATAGCAGGTATGCGCAATAGAAAAATAAAAACCATTTATAATCAACTCACTAAAATTAGTCATATTTTGGGTGAAGATTATACAAATTTTTTAAAAGATAGAAGATAAGATTTATAAGTAGACTCAGAACGCTAAACCGGATAAATTAAGATACTGAGGATTAAAAATGTACCGCACACTTAACGAAAGAAATGAATTGCTGGCTGACTTAATTCATAACTCTCCCCACTTAACTGAAATAGAATGGGAAGGGTCTTTCCTCCTGTTTAAAACAAAAGAAACGGATGATCATAAACTCATCGAAATGGCAGACTGCTTACCTCATAATACCCATGTAAAAACACTTTCCTTGTTAGAATGCAATATTACCGATGCCGGTTTAGTAGCACTGGGTAAAGCCATAGCCTTACAACAGCAAATCACCGAATTTACGCTTATCTGGGGCAAGCAAATCAGCGATGAAGGGATAATAGCGCTGTGCGATGCGCTCATGCGTTGTAAAAATATGGAAACCCTTTGGATGATGGCTGAACCCATGACAGATAAAGGTGCCATAGCCATGAGCCATGTGCTGCAAAAAAATAAACAGGTGGAATGCCTTGGCATTGGCAGTAAAAATATCACTGAAAAAGGACTCAAAGCCATCGCAGACTCACTTCAAGACAATACATCCATTAAATTTTTTGACCTTGTAGTCAATTCCTTGGAAAAAGATGAATTAAAATACTTTAAAACAATATTTGAAAATTCGGATTTTTTTGATTTAACAGTAGATTGCGAATTTATTTCTGATGAAAATGCACAATGTTTGAATGAATGTTTGCTCAATAATGCGAAAGTGAATACTTTTAGTTTTTCTGCCAAGAAAATGAGTGATACAGCGTTTCAATACATAACAGATATCCCTAAATATCATCCCCATTTGGAAAGCTTTATATTCACGAGCGATTTGCGAGCAGTAGAGCGCGCAAAAATCCTGGCAGAAGCACTTCAGCAAAGTAAAATCATGACCTATGAAATAGGCCATGGAGGTTTAGCGACTCCCGAAAGCTTGGCTATATTGCAAAAAAAACTAGGAACAAGGTTGTATAAGAATTTGCACGCCCTATCTACGCGGGATATTGACTCAGAGGGTGATTCCATACATTAGTTTAGCTATCATTGCTTACCCGTTTTAAGAATGATTTTACATTTTTTCAGCAATAAAAGCGTTTGTTTTTATTACCGTATATCTCTCCTATTTCTTCATCCGTCAAAAACTCTTCCCAAACAGGGAAATCATTTTGACACTGTCTTAGTGCTTCTAACGAGTTGACTATGATAATATCAGATGAATTTACTCCTGACATGTCTGCGACAGTTTTTAGCAATTGCTGACTAATATATTTATCTTCCATGAATAAAAAAGCGTGAAGCTTGTTAATGTGTATTACGGTCGATCCCGAACACTGAATACGGAAACATCCGAACACCGAAT
>CAYUEL010000066.1:0-2729 GCA_964443025.1 uncultured Gammaproteobacteria bacterium
GTCGCTGGTTCAGTCCTAAAAAATCACTGCATCAAAAGCTGCCGCATTTTAAAGAAGAATTGCCCTTTGGTTTTAATTTTAGTGAACAGTGTTTAGTGTCATCGCCGCGCTCTTGCAATGAGGCAGGAGTTTGGTATTTCGATGAGATGCCGCATCGTCTCATTTCCGTTGAATATTTATTTGATATTCCTAAACGTGGGCATATCAGCGCGGAGTGGGAACATTCGCAGGGTCAGCATTACACGTTTTTAGATAAATTGCCCGAAGGTAGTGTCTGGGTCATGAATATTGTTTTGCAAGAGTGTGATAACACTTTAAAGCATCTTTCTCGCATTGAAAAATCCGCGATAGGTAAACGCGCTGCCACGCAGGAAGTCAAAGCCGAATGCGAAATTGCGTTGCAGCTAACAAAAACGGAAGGATTATATCCCGTCGCCATGGGTGTTTATATTCGAGCAGATAATTTAGATGAGCTATCTAACCGTGAAATGCAGGTAGAAGCGATGCTCAAACAACACGATTTATCTCCTAAAGAAAGTGCTTGTGAAGTAGCACCCTTAGAAGCCTATTTAAGATTTCTGCCCATGAATTACCACAGTGAGTGGGATAAAGTGATGCGTCAGTCGCATTATTTAACGGGCGAGCATGTGGCGCGCCTTTTACCTTTTTACGGTTCACACAAAGGCAGTGGCAACCCCACCTCTCAATACTTTACACGCAGTGGGGAGCTTGTTTGCTTTGATAAACACAAAGATAAAACGATGAACGGACATCTGTTAGTGTTGGGTGCCACGGGTTCGGGTAAATCCGCCGATGCGATTTACATGATGAAAAGCTGGTTAGCCTGTTATCGCCCGCGCCTTGTAATTATTGAAGCGGGTAAAAGTTTTAATCTTTTCATGGATGAAGCTAAAGCACTGGGGCTTACCACGTTTGACTGCGTGTTAGAGCCTAAAACCGCAAAGCCGCTGAATGTATTTCATGATGCGGTTAAAGTGTTAGAGCAGTGGGAGCGCAGGGAAAGAATGCGCCAAAATAAAAGCTCAGAAGCTTTTGAGGAAACAGAATCACCTGATGATGAAAACCGCGATTTATCTGCCGAAATGGTCAACGCCTTGAAATTAATGATAACCGGTGGCATTAAACAAGAAACGGATGCTTTTAGACGCCATCATGTGGTTATTTTACAAGATGCTATCTTAATGGCAGCCAGAAAAATCAGAGATGAAGGCGGGACACAAGTCATTACTCAAGATGTCGAGCAAGCATTGCGTTTACTTTCTAAACAATTAAAAGAACAGGGAGATGATGAAGGCGCCAAAGATGCGAAACGCTTTGCGGATAGTGTGCGACAATTCTTGCAAGAAGATTTTTCTAATAAAATTTTTAATCAACCCGGTGAGCCGCTTCCCGATGTCGATGTCATTCGCATTGATTTAGGATTACTCAAATCCGAAGATAAAGCTGCTCACATGGGGTTAGCCTTAATGGGGATTATGAACCGTGTGATGGCACGAGCGGAAGCCACGCAATACGACAAACGCATGACGGAAGTGGTGATTGATGAGGCTCACATCGTCATGAAAAACCCGTTCACCGTTGTTAACTTCATCCAGGCGTCTAAAATGGCGCGCAAGCTTGGATTATCGCTTAACATCTTCACGCAAAATCTCCAAGACTTTCCTGGCGAAGCCCAAATGATGATATCGATGATGGAGCACGTGAAACTGCTCAATACATCAAAAGATGAAATTAACCAAATTGCGCGATTTGTTTCACTGAGTTCTTCGCAAAAATCTCTCATTGAATCTATCAAAAAACAACCCAGATGTTATACGGAAGCCGTTTATATTTCCAAACGCCAAGAGCTTTTGTACCGCAGCGTACCACCGCGTTTAACGCTTGCGCTGGCTATGACAGAGAAAGATGAGAAGGCCGAGCGTGCGAGGATTATGCAAACCCAGGGGTGCTCAGAGTTGGATGCGGCAAGAGTGGTGGCAAGAGGAATGAGAAATTTAAATACGATTTAAATTATTGAATGGGTAAATATTTACAAAGAGGAGTATTAGGCAATGAGTCATGATAAACAATTTTTAATGGATAAACCTATTTTTGTGTTCGATACTGGTATGGATAGTGCCAAGATTAACGCCAGCAAGAAAAATTCTGCAAACTCCGAAAAAACATCAGAACTGAGAGTGGTTTGTGCGAGTGATATTGAACCGGATTGTCATGGGGTCAGGCTTGAACATGATTTAAAAGGCTGGAAAGGGGATTTGTTTTTTAAAAAGGGCGCGATTATTTGCCCTCCTATAGTGCTCAAATATGGTAAGGCGCTTTACATTCTGAATGGAGAAAATGAGGGGATGTTAGAACATGTCATGTGGGATTATTCGCCAGGTTCAATCATTATTTTAACGGGTGGTAATTTGAAAAGGTTGCAAAAAGAATATGATGCGACATTCCATTTGGATTCAGATCTATATTACCAAAAAGAATACAATCTTGTTGGTAAGTCGGCAAAAATCATCAAACCATTGCCCTGGCATCGGCCCCTTGCCATACCGTTACATTTTGATGGAACTTTTTGGTGAAAATTTTCTTGGTTTAAGAGTTTAATTTAAAATTAATGGCTAACATGCTTAAAAGAAAAAGCATTTTCCAAGGAGTGGTGACATTTTATTTTTTATTGAACACGGCATACGCTCAAATCACCACCCTTGACATCA
>CAYUEL010000066.1:2739-11886 GCA_964443025.1 uncultured Gammaproteobacteria bacterium
CCTCCATTCCTAATTGCATCGATTATCAACCCAAAGGATTTTGTGTTTGGCAATACAATAATCCGATGCCAGAAATTATGACCACACCCTATGTCAGTCATTATCTGCCCGATGCAGTGGTATCAGTGTTTGCACATACAGACAATAACCCTTGGGTTGAAGCAAATGAGAGTTACGATAAAGCCGCATTTTTATCGGGCGATAGCGCAACACAGCTGTTAACGGGTTATCCCATGGCTCAAGGGCAATTACAAGCCAAACATTTAAGTTATAACAAATTGACATTACGTGAGGTCGATGTGATAGGAAATCCTGTATTAGTGAGCGACACGTTTTTAGATTTATTCCCTTTTTTATTGCAAAGCCAAGCAAAACCCATGATGCCGTATTATTTATCGATGGCTGATAATATTTTGTGGCGATCGGCGGAATTGGATATAGATAAATTGGTGTCAGGGTTTTTACCTGAAAATGAAATCACGAATGCTTGGCCTTTGTATACCTGGGGTGGGTTATATCCACGAACCGGTTACAGCTCTCAATCGAATATTGCCAAGGCATCGTTTAAAGTGGCGTTGCGTGGATTAAGTATTGCCACGAGTAATAATGCGCATTTGCATCAAAATTTTGATAAAAATACCTGTGGTACTTATTGCCAAGGTGCGGGTGAAGCCAAACCCAATTCTGACAAAACCCTATGGCAGCGTGTTTATCCTAATCCTGAAACGAGCTGTCAAACGTTACCCGATGCAGAGAACCCAGAGTGGACACAAGGTGAATTGAATGAGGGATTTGTATGGGTGGCTTGGCGTTATTACGAAGGATGTGTAGAAGGTCAAGGAAAGGTGATAGAGGTTGTGAAATGGTAAAACAGTGTTTTATTTTTCTGGTTTTAATAAATGTCTTTTTAATTACCCAAGCAGAAGAAACCTCTTGGCCTGAATTACCTACAACCCTCACCGATATTTTTCCCAGTGGTGATAACTCACCTTTTTATTACCGCATGGGTGGCGGTCAATCATCGGCCCGTGCTAGTACCCGTTACGATTATTATCCGCTGGGAGTGGATGGTAATTCAGGGTTAGGGTATTCTTGTGGAGCGTTCGACCCGCAACTCGCCATTGATAACACGTTAAGCGATTGGGAAAATGCGTTCTCGAACATTCCTGAATCCGTATTAAATTCAGCCACGGCTCATATGATGAGCTTGCCTTCCTATTTAATGGCGCGCGCAAATCCCGATATGTACAACATGGTGAATAATAATTTGTGGGGTGCGCAAGACCAATTAAAAATCTCAACGCAATCGTGTGAAGCGCTTGAATCACAAATCGCGCGAGGTGAAGACCCTTACAAAGATTGGCAAATGGTGAGCACGAGTTCTGATTGGAAAAACTTCATGCAAAAGGGTGGTGATATCAATGAAGCCAAACAAACGATTGATAAAGCCGAGGGTAAAAATGGATTACCCTGGGTGAATGGCGATTATGCGGGTGGTGAAGGTCAGCCGCCTATTCACGTGATTCACGATACAACGCTCGCCGGTTACAATGTACTTTTAAAGCGAGAATTGGATGATACATCAACACCTTCACAAACACCCGAGAATGCCCATTTAACCGCTTATTTTTCATCCCCCGAAGAGCCCACCGATTGGGTGGTGAATGTGGTGGGCGATGTGAATGTCACCACTTACAGCGAAGGTGAAAAATATTCAAAGCTTGGAGTAGGGTTGCCACCCGCCATTGAACATTACACAGCTCAAATACAAGAAACATTGCAAGGATTGGTGGATGGCAGCATCCCTACCACGTCTGAAAATTTATCAAAAGTCTCAGCACCTGGCATGATGATGAACACCATGGTATTGACCAGCATTCGAGAATTGCCTGAATCACAACAAACGATGGTGATTCAAAAACTCGCACAAGAATCAGCCACCCTTTATGTCCTTGAACAAACGTTATTAGCACGGCGATTACTCAACGCAGGAATGCAAGTACCCGAGATACGACAAGTACCACCCGCCGTGCGAGAAATTGAGCGCGCCAAAGAAGAATTGCAACGTGAAATGGATGAAGTGATTTACAACATGGAAATTCGACGCAACATGATGGGCGATACGCTTTTCACATTACTAGAAGACAGGGCCATGCGCTTGGAACGCTACAATGACCCACGCTTTAGCGATAGCCAACGTCCGCTGATGGAGAATGGAGCGGTCTGGATAAATGAATAAATGTTAAACCAGCAAATCAAATTTAATTATCATCAGAATTAGAAAAAATATAAATTGATTGAAATTTGTTTGACTATCATGAATCAAATAATCTACTATTTTGTTTAATTTCCTAATCATCCAGTGAGCTTCATTATGACAGAACAGTTGCAATTAGAATTAATAGCTGCGTGTGAAAAAGGAGATTTACCTGCAGCACAAGCTGCCATTGTACGAGGGGCGCAACCCCATCTCCCCAATGCAGCAAAAAAACATCCTTTAGGCGCAGCCGTGTGGGGCATGAATCCTGAAGTCGTGCGATATTTGCTAGCGCAAAAATGGCCTGAGCCGCCCATGACTTGGGAGCAGTGTGAACAACATAATTGTCAATTATATAAGGATGTTTTTTTCGTTACAACGTGGGAAGGAGTGAAAGCGATTTTGCGTACAGAAGAATTTAACCGCATTCATTTATTCGGCAAACGCCGCAATCTTCCTGCTACTCAAAAAAATTTTGAACAGTTCCAATCCAGTATTAAAAACCAAATATTAAAGGCTGCGGGACCGCAACCACAACCACAACCACAACCACAACCACAACCACAACCACAACCACAACCACCCGTAATACCTGCAATACCCTTAATTGAAACGTTTAAAAATGCTGTCGATGAAGAAGATTACGAAGCCGCAAGAATGTGTTTGCAACGAGGTTTGCCTTTAAATTCAATGATTGAAGTAACGGTTCCAGCAGGAAAGGAAAAGCAGAGTCTTTTCAATTATGCTTTTAGAAAGAACAACCCTGAGTGCGATCGCATTGCAGCTTTTGTACTTTATTTTGATCAACTCAAAGAAAAATCAGAGCTTGATTTAAATGAAATAGCTCAACTTAGAAATGATGATAAGCTAAAAGGAGCATTTAGCAGAATCCAGGATGCTTATGAACATATTGTTGAGTCTGAAGGTGCATTAAGTGCTGAAGTAACAGTGCCGAAGAGACTGCTTCATGCAACGCACGTATTAGAGAACGATGTTGCAAGGAAAAAAGAAGTCAAAAAGAGATTTAAAAGTTTTTATAACACTTTGTACGAGTTAAATGACTTCCAATTATTATTGGCGATATTGGCTCTTGAAGCCTCGACCGTAGATGATTTTGCGAATAAGAATTCTCCTGAAAATTTAATCAAACAGCTATGGGAAATGCAGTTTAAAATTTTTGCCGATCCCAACTCTAATTATGTTGATAGGCTGCGTTATTTAGCGGGAAATTATGAGGATTCTTTAGGTCTTTCGAGGGAGCCCCATGTTTTTTTAGGTATAAAAGGTAATGCTGGATATTCAGAAGATGAACTATGCGCAACCTTAATACATGAATTTACCCATTTTTTGGCATCAAAGATTTATAAAAATCAATCTAAACCTTATTTTTCTGACGATGATAAATCAAGAACATCACTCGGTAAAATTTGTGTAGATTTAAAAAATGCAGGAGGGGTATTTGATTTCCAAGGGCAGTATGATCCATCAAAATATCATTCCGAGCTTATTGCGCGTACTTCAGAATATTTATGGCTTATGTTTAGAGCAGAAGGCGACCACCAGAAAGCACGAGAGAAACTCAAGGTACTTTCTCCGGAATTATATGTTTTTTACTTTGATAAATTTATGAAAGATTGTGAAAAATATTATCAAAAGCGTTTAGGTAAATATATTGAATGGCTGTTGAAGCAAGAAGTTCAGCAAAATGCAAAAATAGCCAATAATCAAGTCGTTGCTAAAAAGCTGCAACTTGAATTAGAGGGTTTAAAGAAACAAACCAGACCCGATGATAAACGTACTTCAGAAATAGAAACGCAATTAAATAGTTTGAGCTTAGATACTACTCTTAGGAAACAATTACAATTCCAGGTTAAAGAACAGCGTCAAGCGCAAGAAAAAATTCTGACAGAGAAATCAAAAACTAGCACAGTGTATGATAAAGATAAATTAAAAGATTTAGAAAAAGAACAATTAATAGCCATGGTATTGGCGAAAGAAGTCGAGAAAAAAATGCTTGAAGCGAAAGTCGAACTTTTGCGTCAATTATCCCGCTCTTTAACCGTATCGTATTTGAATCAAACTGACTCGCCATCAAAAATAGAAAATAGTGGTGAATTGAGAAAACAAGCACAAGATTTTGGTTTTCAATGTCAAAATGTACCCGGTGATGGTAATTGCTTTTTTCATGCAGTATTAGATCAGCTGCAACGTGAGAATAAGTTACCACAAGATATTCAAACACACCATGATTTGCGTGCATTTGTGGTGAAATACATGATTGATAATATCAATAAATACAGCAGCTTTATTGAAAAAAATATCAATAAATTTATGGATGAAATGTCAACATCTGGAGAGTGGGTGGATAATGTTGTGATACAAGCCACCTCAGACGCATTAAATATGACCACTGTTATTATTCATAGCGATGGAACTGCTCCGCATATTATTAAACAGCATAACAGCGTGAAAACGCTTTATTTAGGATATGAAGTAGGTTCACATTATCAATCTTTAATTTTAGATCCAACTTTAGTGCCTGCTAGAAATATTCAAAACGATATTGAAACAACTACTGCAGTCAACACGGGTTCTACCCAAGTAGGCCTTCTTATTCACAGCCGGGAAATGAGTGGAAATCAAACGAGAGCGACGGGTTCATCTCACTTAAACTTGAATAAGAGCAACAATCAAACGCATTTGAAGGCGAACAAGCAATAGCTATATTGGGCTATTAAATCATGGGTGTACAATCCTACTTAGAACTTTCCACTTTGCTGATGGGGTGGTATTACTACGGCCAATTGTGGGAGCTGTTAACGTCAACCGGCTTAGTGTTTTTACCCTATGTGATGTTGGTTGTTAAAAACTTCTTTGAACCTATTCGAAACTATCAAAGCGAAGGAGCGAGTGACCATTCACTTCGCCGAATGCTTCTGGATATGTTGAGCGTGACGTTGTTTTATTTGTTTTGTGCGATCCCCATGCATACCATTACACCACATACACTCACTTACACGCCGACATGCAGCGATAAACCAACGGTCATTGCAGGGCAAACAGGAACGACTTACGACACAGTATTTAATTTACCTCAAGAAGTAAAATTACCCACATTCTGGTATTTTGTTTTAAGTGTCTCTAACGGGATTACGTATGCTGCTAAACACACGATTGATTGTCCCACCGATTTACGTGGCATGAACATTGAATTACAAGGCGCCATCATTGAAGACTCACAACTTCGCCAAGATGTTCAAGACTTCACCGCCCAATGTTATAAACCTTCGTGGGCAAAATATTTACGTGAACAACCCCAAACAAACGTTGAACCTGATGACATGCAATGGCTCGGTTCCCAATTCTTTTTAGAAACGCCTGGATATTATGATACGTTTAAAGCACTTCAAGCAGTACAAGGATTTCCCTATGACAAAGAAACCGATTGGGAATTAGGTGAAGATGCTTTGTGGGGCGCTCCTCTTTGTAAAGATTGGTGGCAGGATAATCCACATGGATTATACCAACAACTTAGCGAGCTGTTACCCGACTCTTGGTATCTTGAGAAAGATACGGCCATTAAACAGTTGATTAACACCACCTCAACCGCTTATGTCAATGACCCTTATTTATCGCATCAGCGAGATAATCATAATATTTTAACGAAAACAGCCGGTGTCGTGGGTACGCTTATCAGCAGCATGTCGTTTTATCCTAAAATGCACCTACTTAAACAATCCTTGCCTATCATTCAAAGCACGATTTTATTCTTAATCTATATTATCTTACCCTTTGCTCATGTTTATGGTGGATATCGTTTTCAAAGTACCTTCGTATTAGCCTTTTTAGTATTCGGTATTATTTTTTGGTCATTCTTGTGGGAGCTGGCCAGCATTTTAGATAACACCATTATTGGGGCTTGGTTTGAAGATGGCACCATGATGAGTAAAGCCAATATCTATTATTTACTGGCCAATATGATTGCCGCATTAGCGTATGTGGGTTTTCCACTCATCTGGGTGATTATCATGGGAATTGTGGGTAAGCGCACCTTGGGTGTGATGGCGCTTGTACATCAAGGAAGCGAACCCGCAGCAAGTGCAGGAGCCAGTGGTGCAAGTGCACTCACCAGCCTTGGTAAAGCAGGGATATCCAGTGGTGCATCCCTCGTCAATCAAGCGTGGACGAATTATCAGGCGGGGAAGGGGCAAGGTGGATCGGGAAATAAAGATACTCATTGAAGTTAATAGATTCATTTTGAGCTAATGAATAACATGATTAATAGACTTGCATGAAACAAACAGGTGGGTATAGGATATGGCTCTATCTATAGTGGTTCAAAGGAGGGAAGATGTTCGCTAAATTGTTTCTTGGTTCGAAGATTGATGAAGAGGTTTTAGAAAGACTCCGTCGTAATGATGCGTCGTTGAAGGAGCTTAATTTATACAATAAAGCATTAACATTTGCGGACATCCACCTTCTATCTGAAGCTTTGAAAGGAAACACGAGCCTTCAATCGCTTAGCTTTAGGTATATCAACGTTGATGCTGAGGGGATGAAGCATCTGGTGGAAGGTCTTTCAAAAAACACGAGCCTTCTAACGCTTAACCTTGAGGGCAACCATCTTGGTGGCGAGGGAGTGAAGTTTTTGGTGGAGGGTCTTTCAAAAAACACCAGCCTTCAAACGCTTAACCTTGGGGGCAACAAACTCGGTGATGAGGGAATGAAGCTATTGGCAGGCGTGCTTTCAACCAACACGAGCCTTCAATCACTTAACCTTAGTCGCACCGACCTCGATGATGAGGGAATGAAGCATTTGGCAGAAGGACTTTCAACCAACACGAGCCTTCAAACACTTAACCTTGGGGGCAACAACCTTGGTGCTGAGGGACTGAAGTGCTTGGTGGAGGGTCTTTCAAAAAACACCAGCCTTCAAACCCTTAACAGTGCTATTTTCTGCGGTAAGGTTGAGAGGGACAAGTATTATGCGCAAATTGAAGGCTACCTAGCACGCAACAAAAAACTAGTTAGAGAGCATAAACATTCGCTCAGCAATAACAACAATACTCATGCGCGACCTCAAGCTACACTAGCGATACAGCCTGCAAAGCAATCGAATTCTACTGTTTCTGCATCATCACCCGTAAATGTTTTATCACCGCCACAACCCAGTAAGATATCAATACAGCCCGCATTGAATGAGCATTCAAATTCTTCACATTCCAATAACAACAACACGCCAACCGTTCAGGCTTCTGGTAATACAAAAATTGATAAAGATATCCTGGACAAGCTGCGTCGTAACGATGCGTCGTTGTGGTGGCTTAATTTATCCGACAAAAAATTAACAGTTGCGGATATCCGGCTTTTATGCGAAGCCTTGGAAGGAAACACAAGACTTCAACGGCTTGACCTTAGCGATAACACCCTTGGTGGTGCTGAGGGAATGAAGCTATTGGCAGGCGTGCTTTCAACCAACACGAGCCTTCAATCGCTTAACCTTAGTCGCACCGACCTCAATGATGAGGGAATGAAGCATTTGGCAGAAGGACTTTCAACCAACACGAGCCTTCAAACACTTAACCTTGGGGGCAACAACCTTGGTGCTGAGGGACTGAAGTGCTTGGTGGAGGGTCTTTCAAAAAACACCAGCCTTCAAACCCTTAACAGTGCTATTTTCTGCGGTAAGGTTGAGAGGGACAAGTATTATGCGCAAATTGAAGGCTACCTAGCACGCAACAAAAAACTAGTTAGAGAGCATAAACATTCGCTCAGCAATAACAACAATACTCATGCGCGACCTCAAGCTACACTAGCGATACAGCCTGCAAAGCAATCGAATTCTACTGTTTCTGCATCATCACCCGTAAATGTTTTATCGCTGCCACAAACTACTAAACCATCAGTACCACCTGCGTTAAATGAACATTCAAATTCCTCACATTCCAATAACAACAACACGCCAACCGTTCAGACTGCTGCTGGTACAAAAATTGATAAAGATATCCTGGACAGATTGCGTCGTAGCGATGCATCGTTGAAGAAGCTTAATTTATTCTTCAGAAATTTAGAAGTTGCGGATATTTGGTTTCTATGTGAAGCCTTGGAAGGAAACACGAGCCTTCAAACGCTTAACCTTCAGTGGAACAATTTCGGTGACGAGGGAGTGAGCCATTTGGCAAGTTGGCTTTCAACCAACACGAGCCTTCAAACGCTTAACCTTGAGTTGAACAACTTCACGGTTGAGGGTGCGAAACAGTTGGCCGACGCCCTTAAGAATAACACGAGCCTTCATACGCTTAACCTTAGGAGCAACAAATTCGGTGATGAGGGAGTAAAGTATTTGGCAGAAGGGCTTTCAACAAACACCCGCCTTCAATCGCTTGACCTTGGGCAGAGCAACCTCGGTGCTGAGGGGATGAAGTATTTGGCAGAAGCACTTTCAGCCAACACCAGTCTTCAAACGCTTGACCTTGATGGCAATGAGTTGACGGCTGAAGGTGAAAAATACAAAGTTCAAATTGAAAGCTATCTAGAACGCAATAAAAAACTAGCTGAAGAGCGTAAAAACTTGGTCAGCAATAACAACAATACTCATGCGTCACCCAAAACTACAGTATCTGCACAGCCTGCGGTGCAATCCAATATGACTACACCCGCATCACCACAAGTAAATGCTCCATTATTGCCGCAACCTTATAGGCCCTTTAAATCGTCTACCCAAACGATGAGCTTTACGAATAACAACAATAATAATGCAAATCAAAATACAAACAACAGTTCAAATAGCAATTCCAATAACAACACACCCACTCCTTCCGAGCAATTTGCTTTGTGGGCGAATGCTGAAACGGCGGCTAATTTAGCTTTTTTAGGTCGTTTATCTCCTG
>CAYUEL010000067.1:0-973 GCA_964443025.1 uncultured Gammaproteobacteria bacterium
GCGAGAACTGCACCCCCTTTCCGAGGTCCTTGAATGCGATGGGCAAGCATCTTTTCACGTGCTTGATAAGCTTTGTAACGAGTTTTTATTGCAGAATAAAGTAACATAATTGCCCATATTAAGTTAATTAGCTTCCTATTGTACCATAGAAAATAAGCCGTATAAAGCAGTTTTTTATTTAAACAAATCAAAGGGTTATTATAATACCTGATATTGACATATGTGTCAATATCAGGTATTATAATGCAATGAAACTGATCGATGTTTATAAAAGGATTATTGAGCTAGGAGAGATCACTTTTCAGACGAGAGATATTGCTTCTTATTTAAATATTAACAATGATCATGCAAGTCAAATACTTCGGCGCTTGAACGCGTCAGGGTTAATTGTAAAACTTGCCCATGGGCGTTGGGGTTTGACAGGAAAAATAGATATTTTAAAATTACCCGAATTATTGACATCACCTTTTCCCAGTTATATTTCATTGCAAACGGCACTTTATCACCAGGGAATTATTTCGCAAATTCCTGCGGTAACTTATGCGATCTCGTTAGCACGAACACGTTGTTATAAAACAGCCATAGGCACGGTGTCCATTCATCATGTACAACCTAATTTTTTTTGTGGTTTCGAGATAGATGAAAAAACAGGTATAAAAATAGCAACACCGGAGAAAGCCATTATCGATATATTCTATTTAAATCCCGCGAAGACAAGATTATTTTCTAATTTACCCGAATTAGAGTTGCCAGAAGATTTTAATAGGGATAAGGCAAGAGGATATGCTGAACAAATCTCATCTTTGAATCGAAGAACGATGGTATTGCGACGCTTGTCCGAGCTTATTTGATAGTTGTCATTTTGTTTATTTTCCCTCACCCTCACCCTCACCCTAGCCCTCTCCCGCGTTCAATCTTGTTACTTTGTAGTAAGTTCAACTCGCGGGAGAGGGAATAAAACAAGAGTTCCCTC
>CAYUEL010000067.1:983-11834 GCA_964443025.1 uncultured Gammaproteobacteria bacterium
GGCTTGAATTCAAACTATTGTAGGGCGGGAGAGGGAACTTGAAAGAATTGCTCCCTCTCCCGCGAGTTGAGCTTACAACTAGTAAATAAATTGAACGCGGGAGAGGGTTGGGGTGAGGGAAAGCTAATACGCAAAATAATCAGCATACCGTGTGTATTCACACGGTATTCCTTTTCATTCCATCGTAGCTAATAAATCTTTCGCATCTTTCACCACTTGTTCAGGCAACCCTGCTTTATGCGCGACTTGAATGCCGTAGCTTTGGCTGGCGGGACCGGGTTTAACGGTATGTTGAAAAACCAATTCACCTTGATGTTCCACCGCGGAAAAATGCACATTGCGCAGGGTGGGTAAGGTTTCTTCTAATCGTGTGAGTTCAAAATAATGGGTAGCAAATAATGTGAATGCACGAACCTGCGTTGCTAAATAGTTCGCGATACTGTGCGCGAGTGACATGCCATCGAATGTGGATGTACCACGTCCAATTTCATCGACAAGAACACAACTCTGCTCCGTTGCCTCGCGCAATATTGCAGCCATTTCACTCATTTCCACCATGAATGTCGATTGTCCGCTGGCCAAATCGTCGGCGCTTCCAATCCGTGTAAAGATGCGATCGACGAGGCCAATCGATGCGCTCAGTGCTGGAACAAAACAACCCATGTGGGCCAGAATAATAATCAACGCCGTTTGGCGCATGTAAGTCGATTTTCCGCCCATATTTGGGCCTGTGATTAACAACATGCGCGTTTGGTTATTCAATAACAAATCATTGGGCACAAACGGCGAAGCGCTGACTTGCTCAACGACTAAATGTCGACCGGCTTTAATCGATATTTCAGATTGCTCGGTAAATTCAGGGCAAACGAGTTTCAATGCATCGGCGCGTTCGGAAAAATTCGTAATCACATCGAGCTCTGATAAAACGCGCGCCAGCTGTTGTAATGCTTTTGTTTCAAGTGCCAATGATTTTAATAACTCTTCATATAAATATTTTTCGCGAGCCAACGCACGTTCATGGGCGCTCAATACTTTATCTTCGTATTGCTTCAATGTTTCGGTAATAAACCGTTCGCCGTTTTTAAGGGTTTGACGTCGATGATAATGCGTCGGCGCTAAATGCGCTTGCCCGCGCGTAAGTTCAATGTAAAATCCATGAACTTTGTTATATCCCACTTTTAAATTGGAAATCCCAGTTTCTTTCCGCTCGCTTTCTTCGAGCTTTAATAAGAACGATGAAATATCCGCACCCATCGCACGTAATTCATCGAGCTCTAAATCGTATCCATCTTTAATCACGCCACCTTCACGAATAACAACGGCCGGTTCGTCTTGAATGGCGCGGGATAATAATTGATAAAGCGGGTTAAAATCCGGTAATTGATTAACATCATCATGCAAATAATGTTTTGTGGTTTTATGTAAATGTGTTTTTAATTCGGGTAGTAATCCTAACGATTGACGCAATTGCACTAAATCGCGCGGACGTGCGTTATTGAGTGCAACACGCGTCGTAATTCGTTCAATGTCACCGATCTGTTTGAGCAAAGGCCGCAAGCTAAAATAATGTTGTTGATGTTGCCAGGCTTTAACCGCTTCTTGTCTTTGTTTAATCGCGTCATGATTTCTTAAAGGCCGTATCAACCAGCGTTTCAATAACCGACTTCCCATCGATGTGGCTGTTTTATCTAATACATCAATCACGGTATGTTGTCGCGACCCTCGTAAATTGATTAACAATTCCAAATTGCGTTGCGACACCGCATCGATTTGTAAAAATTGATTCGCTGCGATAATTTCAGGTTGTTTTAAATGCGATATTTGACGCGATTGTGTTTCTTGTAAATAACGTAAGCAACCATTGAGCGCGGCACTATCACCACTTCCCTCGAAATAATCTGAAGATTTAATATGTTTGGTTGGATAGGGGTCCGCTATTTTGATGAGCGTTGCATCATCCGATAATAAAATTTCCGCAGGGTTAAAGCGTTTTAATTCGTGAGACAATGTTTCGATCGATTGTGTTTCAAATAAATACACTTGCCCGCTGGATAATTCAATCACACACAAATTATAAATAGTATTGTTAACATGCAAAGCGCATAACGCGTTATCTTGATCGGCATTGAGTAGATTTTCTTCGGTAACTGTTCCCGGTGTCATGATACGCGTGACTTTGCGTGCAACCGGACCTTTGCTGGTGGCCGGATCACCCATTTGTTCGCAAATCGCAACCGACTCACCGAGGCGTAATAAACGTGCGAGATAATTATCGGCCGCATGATAGGGAATTCCCGCCATCGGAATAGGATTTCCGCCGGATTGTCCGCGCTGTGTTAATGTGATGTCGAGTAATTTGTGCGCGTATTCGGCATCGTCATAAAACATTTCATAAAAATCCCCCATGCGGTAAAATAACAACATGTGCGGAAATTGCGCTTTGATTTGCAAGTATTGTTGCATCATCGGTGTGTGGGTGGTATTTTTTTGCATCTCGGACATCCTGTTCGGTTCAGGCTATTATACTCTACTTCATAAGCCCTCGAAGAGGGCGTCACAATGCTAGCCCCCCATGTAGGCGCGTCGAAGACGCGACAAATGGGGGGAAGATGATATAAAATGAATCAAGCCCCAGCGGGGCGTTACCAAAAAGGAGTGAATCATGACTAATGACATTCCCAAATTAATTGAACAGCTCGCACAACATTGTTTAAAAAATAAAATCACCATTGCAACGGCGGAATCCTGCACGGGTGGTTGGTTGGCGCATGCAATCGTATCATTACCAGGCAGCTCGAATTGGTATGAAGGCGGTGTGGTGTGTTATAGCAACGCAATGAAAGAAAGTTTGCTAAATGTTCCGATGGTTGTCATGGAGAAAGAAGGGGCGGTGAGTCAAACCGTAGCGGAGTTGATGGCTGAAGGCATATTGCAACATTGTCATGCTGATATTGCCGTTGCCATCACCGGTATCGCTGGTCCCGATGGCGGCACAAAAGATAAACCCGTGGGTACCGTTTGGTTTGCGTGGGCACATAGAAAGGGTGTGTTGCATTCAGAAGTTCATCACCTTTCAGGCGATCGCACACAAATACGTGAGGAATCTGTTATTATAACGATAAAAGGAATACTGAAACACGATGTACATGGATAATCGACTGTGTAATAATGTTTCAGCTATGATAACTACAACAGGATTATTACTAAATATATCTACATTTAATGGGAGCGAATTATGGCAACAAATACATCTTCCGTCGATTCAAATCGCGAAAAAGCGTTAGCAGCGGCGCTGAATCAAATCGAGCGGCAATTTGGCAAGGGTTCCGTCATGCAAGGACGTGATGGCGTAGTCATACCGGACATCGAATACATTTCTACTGGTTCACTCGGATTGGATATTGCGTTGGGCGGTGGACTACCTAAAGGGCGTATCGCAGAAATTTTTGGACCTGAATCTTCAGGCAAAACGACACTTACGTTACAAGCCATTGCGCAATGTCAAAAGAAGGGTGGTACGGCAGCGTTCATCGATGCGGAACATGCGCTTGATCCTTTGTATGCTGAAAAACTTGGCGTGAATATGGATAAGCTGCTTATTTCTCAGCCCGATACGGGCGAACAGGCACTTGAAATTGTCGATATGCTTGTGCGTTCCGGCGCGGTCGATATGATTGTGGTGGATTCTGTTGCAGCACTTACTCCTAAAGCTGAAATTGAAGGTGAGATGGGTGATAGTCATATGGGTTTACATGCTCGATTGATGTCACAAGCACTGCGCAAACTCACAGGGAACATTAAACGCGCTAATACATTAGTCGTCTTTATTAACCAAATCCGTATGAAGATCGGCGTGATGTTCGGTAACCCCGAAACAACGACCGGTGGTAATGCCCTTAAATTTTACGCTTCTGTTCGGTTGGATATCCGTCGCATCGGCGCAATTAAAAATGGCGATGAAGTGGTGGGTAATGAAACCCGCGTGAAAGTGGTTAAAAACAAAGTGGCTCCTCCATTCAAACAAGCCGAATTCGACATTCTCTATGGCGAAGGTACTTCGCGCGAAAGCGAAATCATTGCGATGGGTGCGGCGAATGGCTTCATTGATAAATCCGGTGCTTGGTACAGTTACAATGGCGAACGTATTGGCCAGGGCAAAGATAATGTACGTCAATACTTGAAGGAACATCCCGAAACGATGGCCGAGATTGAAGGTAAACTTCGCGAGAAACTTATCGGTGGTACGTTTGTTCAAACGGTTGTACCGGTTGAAGAGCGCGAAGAGGAATCAGCGGAGTAATTTGAAGTTATTTCCATGCTCTGTTGTCATTTTTTTTGCGCCTTTATCGGGTTGTGTGTTGCCAAACGCGCCGTGAATACATCCCTGTAGGCTCGTCTTCGGCATCCCTGCCTCAGACGGTTTGGCATCACACAACCCGAACCGGCGCAAAAATGACAACAGACCTTCTTAATTAACCGCACTTGGTACTTCCATGACCCAAGATCCTTACCTTATTGCCATTCGCTACCTGGCTCGCCGTGAACACAGCGTGGTGGAGTTGACGCAGAAGCTCAAGCGCAAGGGGTTTGTATCCAGCGAGATTACCCCTCTGATTGAGCGGCTTCAGGCGGAAAATAAGCAATCCGATGAACGGTTTGCGGAAAGCCTGATACGCAGCCGTATTGGCGCGGGAAAGGGTCCTAGCTGGCTTGAACAGGAGTTGGGGCAACATGGGTTGCCGGTGAGTCTCGTGCGTGAACTGGATGTCGATTGGGAGGTATTAGCCATTCAAGCCCGGGCGAAGCGCTTTGGGTTGCAACCTATTCAAGATCAGAACGAGAAAGCCCGTCAGGTCCGATTCCTCCAATACCGAGGTTTCACTCTGCAACAGATTCACCTAGCATTACAAGCAGTTAATCAGGTATCATGATTGTTTTGAGAATTTAGGTAATGGGGTTACCCTCACCCTAACCCTCTCCCGCTCTTAAGTACTTGAGTTTTTCAAGCTATTGCAGGGCGGGAGAGGGAACTTGAAAGTTTGCTTAAAAGAACTGAACGCAGGGAGGGAGAGCTTACTTAAGTTCCCACTCCCGTGGGGTAGGCTTACTGTAAGGTATGGTATTGAATGTTAAGTTCCCTCTCCCGCGAGTTGGGTTTAAATTGTGTGAAAGAATTGAACGCGGGAGAGGGCTAGGGTGAGGGAAAAGGAAACTTTTAGGAACATGATGAAAAAGATACATTCCAGTAATGATATTCGCGAGGCATTCCTCAACTTTTTCGAGCAAAATGGCCATACTCCTGTCGCCTCGAGTTCGCTTATCCCTGCCAATGATCCGACCCTATTATTTACCAATGCGGGTATGGTTCAATTCAAAGATGTATTTTTAGGGCAAGATAAACGCCCCTATGTGCGCGCCACCAGTTCTCAACGTTGCGTACGCGCAGGCGGCAAACATAACGATTTGGAAAATGTTGGATATACCGCGCGGCATCATACGTTTTTTGAGATGCTTGGGAACTTTAGTTTTGGTGATTATTTCAAGCGTGAGGCTATTCAATACAGTTGGGATTTTTTAACGTGGGTGTTGAAATTACCTCCTGAGAAATTGTGGGTTACAGTATTTCAGGAAGATAAAGAAACCGAAAACATCTGGCTAAATGAGATGAAAATAGATCCGAAACGTTTTTCACGCTGTGGTGAAAAAGATAATTTTTGGTCGATGGGTGATACGGGTCCTTGTGGTCCTTGTTCCGAGATATTTTATGATCATGGTCCCAGTATTCCTGGCGGCCCACCGGGTTCTCCCGAGGAAGATGGCGATCGTTACATTGAAGTTTGGAACATGGTATTCATGCAATTTAATCGCACGAGCAACGGCGAATTAAAACCATTACCCAAGCCTTCGGTGGATACAGGCATGGGATTGGAACGTATTGCTGCGGTGGTACAAGGCGTTCACAGCAATTACGAGATTGATATCTTTCAAGCATTGATTCAAGCAGCAGCGAAAGCCGTGAATACAAAAGATTTAGATACCAAATCATTACGCGTGATTGCCGATCATATTCGTTCATGCAGTTTCTTAATATGCGATGGCATACGTCCTTCGAATGAAGGCCGTGGTTATGTATTAAGACGTATTATTCGTCGAGCGATTCGTCATGGACATCAATTGGGGCAACATCAAGCATTCTTTCATAAAATTGTTGGAACGTTAGCAATGCAAATGGGCGATGCTTATCCTGAATTAAAAGAAAATCAAAAATTGATTGAAACCCTGTTAAAACAAGAAGAAGAACAGTTTGCCCGCACACTCGATCAAGGGATGGATGTATTAGAGCGGGAATTGGTTAATATCGATGGACATGAAATTCCTGGCGACGTAATATTTAAATTGTACGATACGTTCGGATTTCCCGTTGATTTAACGAATGATATTGCGCGCGAACGTAATCTTACGTTAGATATCGCAGGATTTGAAGCCTTCATGCAACAACAACGTGAACGTTCGCAAGCGGCTGATACATTTAAAGTGGATTACAATCAAGCATTGGAAGTTGATACACATACGCACTTTGAGCGTGAAGTATTAACTAGTAAAGGAGTTGTGACCGCATTGTTTTTATCGGGAAAACCTGTGAAAACATTAAATGTTGGCGAGCAGGGTATTGTTGTGTTGGATCATACATCTTTTTATGCGGAATCAGGCGGGCAAGTGGGTGATATCGGTGTGCTTGAAAATGGTACTAATCGTTTTACCGTGAACAATACAACTAAACAAGCGAAAAGTCATTTGCATCACGGTATTGTCAAACAAGGCAGTATAAATGTTGGTGATAAATTAGATACCAAAGTAAATCCACAAACACGTGCCGCTACCGTATTAAATCATTCGGCAACCCATTTATTGCATGCCGCGTTGCGTCAAGTATTAGGAACCCATGTGGTTCAAAAAGGATCGTTGGTCGCACCCGATCGTTTACGTTTTGACTTTGCACATACACAACCGGTGACCCGCGATGAATTAAAAGCCATTGAGAATCTAGTCAATGAAAAGATTCGTGATGATGCGCAAAGTCATGTCGAAGAAATGGATACAAAACAAGCCTTAAAAAGCGGCGCCCTTGCATTATTTGGTGAAAAATACGATGAGAAAGTCCGTGTCTTAGAAATGGCGGATGGATTCTCGAAAGAGCTTTGCGGTGGTACGCATGTGGAACGTGCAGGTCAAGTTGGATTTTTCAAGATCATTAATGAAACAGGAATCGCAGCCGGTGTTCGCCGTATCGAAGCATTAACGGGTCAAGCCGCGTTGGATCATGTCCAACACCATGAAGATGAATTGCGTGAATTGGCTGATCGATTAAAAACACATGTTACAGAATTACCCGAGAAAGTGGCCCAATTATTGGATAAACAAAAGCAGCTTGAGAAAGAGAATGATAAGTTGAAACAACAAAGTATCCAAAGTGAACTGGGAAATGTAGGTATTAATTCGGATAAATTATTTACTGTGGAATTAGTTTCAACAAATGATCAAGCGACTTTGCGATCGGTTATCGATAATTTTTCGCAAAAAACAAAAACTGATCATGTGTTGGTATTGGTGAATGATCACGAAGGTAAATTAACATTTGTGGTGGGTGTGACGCCAGCGTTTACTGAAAAAGTATCTGCAAATAAATTGGTTCAATTTCTGGCGAGCAAGTTTGAAGGCAAGGGCGGCGGTCGCCCGAATTTAGCGAGTGGCGCGGGGAATAATGTTGATAACCTGAGTGCGAAACAGTTGAAAGATAAAATTGAGGGATATGTGGAAGGGTTTATGAAATAATGGATTGCTTCGTCGCCTGCGGCTCCTCGCAATGACAAAAGAAGTTGTCATTGCGAGGAGCCGCAGGCGACGAAGCAATCCACATGACGGATAAGACATGAGACAAACAGGATGAAAACACTGGTACTAAAATTTGGCGGTTCATCGGTTGCAAATATTAACCGTATTCAACACGTGGCTGATATTGTTGCAAAAACAGCGAAAGAAGCACGTATTGCGGTGGTTTTGTCAGCCATGGGCGGCGAAACAGATCGCTTAATTGAATTAGCAGAAGCCATTTGTCCCGATCCTAACAAGCGTGAACTGGACCAATTGCTTGCAACGGGTGAACAAGTATCCAGCGCTTTATTAGCCATTGCCTTAAACCAGCGCGGCTTAAATGCGCGTTCATTTACCGCGGATCAAATTCCGTTATACACGAATGGTATTCATGGCAAAGCACGTATTGAAAACATTGATGGTGATCGATTGTTGTACTGTTTAGATCATCAAGAAATACCGGTGATTACTGGCTTTCAAGGTATTACCCATGAAGGAAATAGAACCACATTAGGTCGCGGTGGTTCGGATACATCGGCTGTTGCGATTGCAGCGGCGATTAAAGCCGATGAGTGTCAGATTTATACGGATGTGGAAGGTGTGTATACGACGGATCCGCGCGTTGTACCTGAGGCACGATTGATGCAACAAATCACGTTTGAAGAAATGTTGGAAATGGCATCACTCGGTGCAAAAGTATTACAAATTCGATCCGTGGAATTTGCAGGGCGCTATCAAATACCTTTGCGCGTGCGTTCAACCTTTGTACCTGATCATCCTGGAACGTTAATTACTTTAGAGGACAAAAAAGTGGAATATCCTATTGTAGCGGGCATTGCCTTTAGTCGAGACGAAGCAAAACTCACATTAAAAAGTATTCCTGATGAACCAGGCGTTGCTGCGAAAATATTGGGCGCTATCAGCAAAGCTAATATCGAAGTGGACATGATCGTTCAGAATGCTGGGGTTGATGGACGTACGGATTTTACATTCACGGTGCATCGTAATGATTATGAACAAGCATTGGCTATATTAAAATCAAAAATGAATGAGCTGGGTGCGCAGGATGTCTTAGGATCACCCAAAATTGCGAAGATTTCATTAGTGGGTGTTGGGATGCGATCCCATGCCGGTATCGCCAGCACCATGTTTGAAACCCTTGGGCGTGAAAATATCAATATCCTGATGGTCACAACCTCTGAAATTAAAGTATCTGTGGGGGTGGATGAGAAGTATGTGGAATTGGGGGTGCGTGCCCTTCATGCCGCCTTTGCGCTTGACCAACCGCCTAAAGAAGAAACCATGCTCGAGACAGCCTAGGATCTCCTAGACAAGCTAATTTTCGGCTATAATAACCAGATAATAATTATATTACGAGGCTGTCTTTCACAAGGACATCGTTAGGACATAAGACCCGTTAAACGGGCTTGCAGGGACAAAGGAGATTACAATGCTTATTCTTACCCGCCGTGTGGGCGAAACACTTATGGTTGGTGATGAAGTCAGTATTACTGTGCTTGGCGTTAAGGGCAACCAAGTACGGATTGGCGTCAACGCACCGAAGCACGTTGCCGTTCACCGCGAGGAAATCTACCAGCGGATCCAGAACGAGAAACAAAAACCGGAAGATACCGAATAGGGCAAAAACCCCCGCCTCACTGCGTTCGGCTGCCCCCTTAAAAGGGGGCAGCGAAGCGCAAAGATACCCTGTCTTTGCGAGGCTCGCAGAGCCGAAGCAATCCATTCTTGTTAGGTAGTGGATTGCTTTGTCGTGCTACGCACTCCTCGCAATGACGATACAAGCGCGAGCGGGGGTTTTCTTGCGGGTTGTTGATTTCCATCAAAACGTGTATCCTATCGTCTTGATTTATTGGAGAGATGGCCGAGTGGCTGAAGGCACTCCCCTGCTAAGGGAGTATGGGGCTTAATACCTCATCGAGGGTTCGAATCCCTCTCTCTCCGCCAACAGCGACCCCATAGCGCTCCACAGACCCCCAATAAGCTATTGAAAAACAAACACTTAACGCGATATACTCCCCATAGGACACTATAAAGGTCTACCAGTATCCAGGCCCCTTTTGGGGCCTTTTACAGGGCCTTTTAGAAAATTGATATTGATATTATGGGGACCCCGCTTATGAAACTCAGTGACGCAAAAATTAAAAAAGCTTTGCCCAAAGGAAAGCCCTATAAGCTAACAGATGGTATGGGTTTATACCTTGAAATCAGACCTGCGGGCGTAAGAGCCATTCATGGTAGTAAGCTTTGGCGCTTTAAATATAAGTTCAACGGCAAAGAAAAGAAATTGTGTATTGGTCCTTATCCAGAGATCACCCTTGCCTATGCAAGAGAGCTTCGTAATCAAGCGCGTGCTAGCATAGCGTCGGGAGTTGATCCGAGCCAAGAAAAGAAACTCCAGAAGTTAACTAAACAAAAAGATACGGAGAACACTTTTCAGAAAGTTGTTTGTGATTGGCATGAAACACAATTGGTGACATGGTCAAAAGAATACGCTCAAGATGTTTTCCGTAGAATAGAGAAAGATATTTTTCGCTATTTGGGCAATGTCCCCATTTCGGATATCAAAGCACCGATGCTTCTTTCGGTACTGAAAAAAATGGAGAGCAGAGGTTTGAATGAAACAGTTCACCGTGTATTAAGCACTTGTACACGGGTATTTAATTACGCTATGGCAGCGGGGATCATCGATACTAATCCTTGCTTAGCCTTGCGTGAAGCGATCAAACCTATAAAGCCTTCTCAGCATTTTTCTGCATTGACAGACCCCAAAGAAATAGGTGGATTATTGCGAGCAATCGAAGCTTATCCTGGGGCGTTGTTAACAAAGTATGCCTTAAAATTAACACCTTATGTTTTTGTTCGACCGAGTGAATTGCGTCAAGCCAAATGGTCGGAGTTTGAATTTGAAATAAAAGACAACAACACAGGAATGTTGATTAAGTGGAATGTGCATGAATT
>CAYUEL010000068.1:0-11739 GCA_964443025.1 uncultured Gammaproteobacteria bacterium
TGTATGGCAAAGGTGATTGGAATATTGGGCGCTGGTCAACTCGCACAGA
This sequence comes from uncultured Gammaproteobacteria bacterium, assembly GCA_964443025.1. Taxonomy (GTDB): domain Bacteria; phylum Pseudomonadota; class Gammaproteobacteria; order JABCZS01; family JABCZS01; genus JAJFKJ01. The sequence goes on from CAYUEL010000068.1 coordinate 50, forward strand.
TGATGAGCATCGCAGCCCTTCGCCTGAACCTTCAAACACTTTGTCTTGCACAACATCCCGATGATTGCGCTCATTTCGTTTCTGATATCTTAGTTTCAAATGATCATGATCAATCCACGTGGGAAAAGTTTGCGGAACGAGTGGATATCATAACGCTAGAAACTGAAAACATTGATTTAAAGCTTACTGATTTCATGCAGGTCCGAAAACCTTTAATGCCTAATCAACATGCATTAGCCATGTCCCAAGATCGCGGTCATGAAAAAAAACTGGCTCAACGATTAGGTATTGAAACAGCGTCATTTTATTTAATCGATAATGAAAGTGATCTACATCAAGCGATTAAACAGATCGGCTTTCCAAGTATTTTAAAAACATGTCGTTTTGGTTATGACGGTAAAGGACAATATGTATTACGTAATGAAGATGATGCAACCATAGCCTGGAAGTCATTGCAAAACCAACCGCTTATTCTCGAAGGTTTCGTTCATTTCGACCGTGAGGTATCACTCATTGGCGCACGTAGTACAGAGGGTGAAACTGCTTTTTATCCTCTAGTTGAAAATATCCATCAACAAGGTATTTTGCGGCAAAGCATCGCACCCTATGATAATTTCACACTACAACAACAAGCTGAAATGATAATGAATCGATTGATGGATGAACTTGATTACATCGGCGTGATGACCATAGAATTTTTTGTATGTGACCATCGATTGATTCTCAATGAAATTGCTCCTCGCGTACATAACAGTGGTCATTGGACAATTGAAGGTGCAGCCACATCGCAATTCGAACAACATTTGCGCGCCATCACGGGAATGCCTCTAGGTTCAACTCAGGTGAACGGCAGCGTTATCATGTTGAACTGCATCGGCACAATGCCAGATAAAGAAAGTATTCGAACGTTACCGCATACATTTTATCATGATTATGGAAAAGCGCCGCGCCCCGGCCGAAAATTAGGGCATATTACAATTTGTCATGCGGATCCACAAGAAGCAAAGAACTTACTTAAACACTTGGAACTTGCTCATTAGCCAAGAGAAAGAAAATAATAATGCGCTGGCTACAACAATCGCAGGTCCTGCGGGAATATCCAAATAAAGCGATGCACTTAAGCCTAAAAATACAGATAATATTGAAAACGCCAACGCCAATAACACCATCTGTTCCGGCGTTTTAACCCAAGGGCGTGACGTTGCAGGTGGAATGATCAACATCGCAGTGATCAACAGCACACCGAGAACTTTCATCGCCATTGCAATGGATAAAGCTAATAATAATACGAACAACAACTGTTGACGATTAATCCGCTTACCTTCAACGGTTGCTAATTCTGCATGCACGGTGATCGCTAATAAATTATTCCAATTAAAACTTAATAAACCTAATACAATTGCTGCTAATAAGTAAATGACGGCAATATCCTGCCAACTGACCGCAAGAATATCACCAAATAAAAAACCGTATAAATCTGCTCGAAAACCTGGCAATAAAGCAATAACAACAATGCCTAATGCTAATGACGTGTGTGACAATATCCCTAATAAATTATCACGTGTAAAATGCGATTGCTTTTCCAACAACAATAATAACAACGCAACTAATACACAAACAGATGCCACACTCACATACAAAGGCAAAAAATTAAAAACAAATCCCAATGCAACACCTAATAAGCTGGCATGTGCAAGGGTATCACCAAAATAAGCCATCCGTCGCCAAACAACCAGCGATCCCAGTGGCGCAGCCACTAAGGCAAAACCTGTTCCAGCAAGAAATGCTTGTATTAAAAATTCATACATCGTGATTCTCATCGTGACTATGGTCATGATCATGCGCATAAATCGCTAATTTTTCGGCAGTCTTACCAAATAAATCGATATATGCCGGATCTTTTTGAACTGATTCCGGTGTACCTGAACAACAAATATGCTGGTTTAAACAAATGACTTTATCTGTCTTAGCCATCACAATATGTAAATCGTGTGACACCATCAATACGCTGCAACCTAACTCATCACGCATTTGCGTGATCAGATCATACAACTTTGCTTGGCCAGTCACATCAACGCTTTGCACAGGTTCATCTAACACCAGTAATTGTGGTCTACGCATTAACGCACGAGCCATTAATATACGTTGCATTTCGCCACCCGAAAGTACTTGCATCGGTTGCTCCATCAAGTGCCCAATGTGCAACCTTTCGTTCAAAGCCAAATCTAGAGGAACACCACTCAATTGTAAAAAGCGTCGCACGGTGATCGGTAACGTCGGATCGATATAACAGTCTTGCGGCATGTACCCGATAGTTGTTGTTTTCGGCAAATCCACATGCCCGCTGTTGATCTTGATCAAACCCAATAGCGCACGAACGAGGGTTGTTTTACCGCAACCGTTAGGGCCAATTAAGGTGACAATTTCGCGGGGCGCAATCGTGAAGCTGATATCCCTGATGATCCAGCGCCCCTGTTGTTTAACCCCTAATTGTCTGATTTCAATATTTGACATGTTGACGGGTATGTTATCATATGTGCATTCAGTTGTATGTTGTCATTGCGAGCACCGCGAGCGCGTAGCGCGCGGCGGTCCGAAGCAATCCACTACTTATGGATTGCTTCGGCCTCTCGGCCTCGCAAAGACAGGGTTGTGCTCAATAAGGCCTAATTTAATGATTCGGAAATATATTTTTACAACTATCGCTATGGCATTATCCTTCACCGTTTTTGCGCAACCGAATGTGGTTGTCAGTATTCACCCTATTCATACGATTGTGACAGCGGTTATGCAAGATGTTGCAACACCTACGTTGCTGGTATCGCCGGGCGCGTCCCCACATAATTATGCAATGAAACCCAGCCAAATGCAGGCATTGAGTGAAGCGGACCTGGTGATTTGGATAGGGCCTGAACTCGAAACCTTTTTGATAAAGCCCTTGGCGCAGTTAGAACCTCATCAGCTGCTCACACTGATGGACGAGCCTCAATTTGTTTTATATCCCTATGAATCTGAAGATCATCACCGTGATCATGACCATCACATGGACCCTCATTTGTGGCTCGATCCTGTAAACATGGAGATTTTCGCAGGTATTCTCGCGCGAAAATTAAGCGAGATGGACCCTGCGAACGCTGCTACCTATCAAAGCAACGCGGCAACCCTGAAAACCCAACTCAATACCTTGAATAAAGAATTAGCGATAACACTCAAGCCCATTGCCCATCAACCTTTCATGGTATTTCACGATGCCTATCAATACTTTGAAAAACGCTATGATTTAGGCCCTATCTTCACCATGACCCTCAACCCTGAAGTGATGCCCAGTGCCGCACAAATCCTGGCCATCAAAGAAGCCTTGAGGGATTACCAGATTACCTGCCTATTTAGCGAACCTCAATTTTCACCTGCCATTATGCAGCGGATCGCTGCCGAAACAGGCCTCAATTATGGTACACTAGACCCCGATGGTGGCCCCCCAGGCAACGGTTTCTCTGCCTACGCCGGGTTATTACAGCAAATGGCATATATGTTGTTGCAATGTTTGCACGTGGAGATGAATGATGAAACAGACGATTAAATCCGTATTAACCCTGCTTGTGGCAGGAATCTTTTTAGTTAACTGCGCAGGTACAACAACCGCTGTATCCAAACGCAACCTTACTGTTGAAAACAAGATGAGTTCTACTGTGTTTTTAGAGCCTGCACAACTGGCTCAACGTACAGTTTATATTCAAGCCCGTAATACAACGGATCAACCGGGCCTTAATATCGAAGATAAATTGATCAGTGCGCTGCGTGCGAAAGGTTATATGATTGAAAACGATCCCACCCAAGCCCATTATGTATTACAAGTGAATGTACTTTCTGTGGGTGAAACCGATCCCGAAACACGCGACCAAATGGTTGAGAGTGGTTTTGGTGGTGCATTAGCCGGTGGTGCGGTCGGTGCAGGTGTGGGTGCATTAGCGGGTGGCGGTCATAGTAGTGCGATCATTGGTGGTGCATTAGCCGGTGCGGCAATTGGTACACTAGTCAATGCCAGTATTAAAGACGTTACTTACACAACCATTACGGATGTGCAAATTTCTGAACGTACAAGCGATACGGTTTCTGAAACAACTACCGGTGAATTTAAACAAGGTACCAGTAGCACAACCACCACATCCAGCAGCAGCTCTACAAACTGGAAACGTTATCAAACGCGTGTGGTCAGTTCTGCCAACAAAGCGAATCTGAAAGTGGATCAAGCCATTCCTGAACTAGCGACCGGAATCACCAATACCGTTGCTGGTGTGTTTTAATATTGAAATGGATATATCGACCCAAGTTTAAGTACTTGGGTCAATTCATCTAAAGCGCTCATACACGTGTCACGGTAATGTTTATCTAGAAAGTCTTTATGGGTAAGACGATCACGATAATATTTTTCTACCCACTTTTCAAGTTCCGTAATTTTCTTTTCATCCAATAAAAATGCTGGATTAACGCTTTCAAGTTCCTGTTCTGTCAATGGTACTCGCAAACGCAAACACGCAGGCCCGCCACCATTATGCATGCTTTGTGGGCAATGTACGTAATGTGCTTGTTGTATCGGATTATCATTCGCGATTAATTCATTAACAATGGCTTTTGCATGGGGGTTTTCTTCACATTCTGTAGGTAGAATCAACGCCATGGTTTGATTAGGCAATGTTACCAATTGCGAATTAAACAAGTAAGTGGTAACAACATCTTTAAGGCTGATTTGTTTCTCAGTAATTTTAATAAACTGGACATTATCTTGATATTTCAATAAAGGCTGATCACTCACATAAGCTTTTTCATGATACAAATAAACTTGCTCATTTCCAACGGCAATCACATCATTATGAAATACACCCGCATCAATGGCATCTGGATGTTGTTGCAAAAAGACCACATCTGTTTTAATACCATGATCGCGTGCAATAGCTTGGCTGGCTTCAATACTTTGGCGCGCAGCATAAATTTTAGGATTATATTTTTGTTCGCCTAATGCTGTTTTACCAAAAACAAAAATATGTATACCATTTTCATCGCCCTGACGGGATATGCGCGAATGATTTGCGGCACCTTCATCGGAAAACTGTGTTCCAAAAGGAAGGGGCGGATGTACCGAAAAAAAATAATTGGGGAATACATGTTGAAATTGTTGATGTGTAAATTCTGCTTCAATGGCACGATGCAAATAACCCGATAAATTAGCGGGTGTTATATGAAAACGTTCATCTTGTGTATCGCTGCTCGGCGTTACCGTTCCTGCATTGGCTACCCACATACTCGAGGCTGAAAAAATAGCGGTAAATAATGTTGCATCTTCCTTGAATAATTTTTCCAATATTTTTTGTTCGTCTCCATGAAACCCCAGCTGTTTTAACACAGCCAATGCGGGTCGATACTGCGGAAGTAATAACCCTTGCTTTAAACCCAACTTCAAACATAAACGCATTTTCTTCAACCCTTGCAACGCAGCTTGTTTTGGGTTGGATTCCTTCATTGCATTTTCTTGAGATGCAACATTTCCATAGGCTAAACCTGCATAATGATGTGTAGGTCCTACTAAACCATCAAAATTAATTTCGATTAATTTTTTCATAGCACCAATCCTGGTGGTAATGATGCTGGCATCGTTAATGTTTCTGATTGCGAACTTACGCAAGGATATGCGCAATAATCCGCTGCATAATAAGAGCTTGGACGATGATTACCACTGCATCCAACACCACCAAAAGGGGCATGACTGGCAGAACCTGTTGTGGGCCTATTCCAATTGACAATGCCCGCGCGCACATGTTGATAAAACTGTTTAAATTTTTCTGGATTATCAGATAACAAACTCGATGACAAACCATAACGTGTATTATTCGCTTGTTGAATGGCTTCATGAAAATTTTTAACACGGATAATTTGTATTAAGGGGCCAAATATTTCTTCGTCATCCGTTTGAATACCAGTAATGTCAATCATGCCTGGTGAAAGAAATGCTTGACCCATCTTTAAGGTTTCCATGGGTTGAATCGCTTTAGCACCTGCATCCAATAATTTTTTTTGTTTCATGAGTATTTGTTTTGCAGCATCTGCACTAATTAAAGAGCCCATGAACGGTTCTGGACTTTGTCGCGGCGCACCTACGCGAATACTTGATAAACTTTGTACAAGCATATTAATAAATGTATCACCTTCTTTACTCAAAGGCACAATGATACGACGCGCACAGGTACAACGTTGGCCTGAGGTAATGAACGAGGATTGAATAGTTGAGATAACAGCTGCTTTTATATCATTGATTTCATCCACAACCAATGGATTATTTCCACCCATTTCTAAAGCCAATATTTTTTCTGGATGTCCTGAAAAATTTTCATGCAGCAATCGACCCGTCTTATAACTTCCCGTAAAAAATAACCCATTGATATCGGGATGTTGGGCAAGCGCCTCCCCTGTTTCTTTAGCGCCTTGAACGATTGTGACAACATTATCGGGCAAACCGGCTTGTTTTAAAAATTGAATAATTAATTCTGCGATAAAAGGTGTTTGTTCGCTGGGTTTTAATACAATAGTATTACCTGCTAATAATGCTGGAACAATATGCCCATTGGGTAAATGTCCCGGAAAATTAAAGGGTCCCAATACAGCAACAACCCCATGAGGTTTATGTGCAGTAATTGTTTTCCCGCCTGTGACTTCTTGTGTTTTACATCCCGTACGCTCATGATAGGCTTGAATCGACGTATCAATTTTAGAAACCATGCTACTAGCTTCTGCTTTCGATTCCCATAAAGGCTTTCCAACTTCATCGCTGATAGTCTTGGAAATTAATTCATGATTTTTATCTAGGATGGTTTTATATTTTTTTAAAATGGATTCACGTTCATTAAATGAGGTTAACATCCATTGCTTTGATGCTTCACGGGATTTTTTGACTGCAATATCTACTTGATTTTTGTCGGCTATTTCGCCTTCCCATAAAACTTCATTCGTCACTGGATTAATTGATGTCAGCTTATTCATATCAACCTCTAAAACTTAATGTACCGAACTCGGCTTCCTGGTTGCAAACCTAGTTTTTTTGCGGTATTTTCACAGATATTGACTTCACCCCCATCATCTATCACTTCGATGTGTGCAAGGCAAATTCTGTATTGTTTTTTGTGATTCCCCAACAGATAATACTTCCCCTTGATTTTTTTCTTAATCTCTTTGACTATTGCAACATGACTTTCTCGGATTGTTCGAATGAATTCAGTTTTTGTTTCCATGGTAGGGCCGCCATCAAACACATCAATGTAATGATTGTATTCAAACCCTTCTTTCTCCAAAAGATGTTTCGCAGCTGCTGTTTCTTTCTGTGGTTTCCCAATGATCTTTTGAATTTTCTCATCTAATAAAAGAACGGGTATGGGTGTTTTTGGAATGAGCTCAGCAATAAAATGTTTTTTATTATTGGATGTTCTAATATCTGCTTCATCAAATTTTAATTGTATAAAACGTTTTCCTAATGCATGCCAAAACGGTGATTTGCCTTTTCTATCTCGATAACCTCGCATTTCAGCAATAACTTTTTTATCAAAGCTGGGTTGATTATCTGCTATATAAAAATAACGTGCACGTGATAAAAGCTGTCCTATTTTCTTTTTTCGATACTTCTTATCTAGGAATAACATCCCTAGTTCTGTTACTCCCTGATAATCATTAACCAATTGTAAGAACATGTTTTCTTTTTTAATATCTAAGTCCACACTTTCCAATACTTCCCTGAAGATTTTAAAATTATAAATGGGGATGTCTTTTCCGACGTTTGAAAAAATACCACAGCAACCGACCACTTTTTCGGATCTTATGTCTTCCAATACAAACATGTAAAGCCCATTGTCAGATTTTTTTGATTTCCCTGAAAAGCTTCTTACTGATCTTTCAATTCTCTCCTGCAACATATCCTTATTTTTCGGCAAATTTGTCATGCCATTTCCCGCTAACTTTGCCAACTTTTCAATATCATTCAAATCTGTTTTTTCAACGGGTCTTATTACTAAATTTTCATACATATTAAATCTTCCATGTATCATGCGCATAATCGTACAGTAGTTTTGCTGTTAATTCCGCACGCTGAATTAAACTATCAACCAACATATATTCTTCATTGCTATGTAAATGCCCCCCGCACACACCCATTGTATCCACATTAGCCAAACCCGCTTGCCAAAAGACATTCCCATCACTTACGCCACCACTAGGCTTATGCCCGATATTTAATTCCAGTGATTTCCCTGTTTTAATCACTTGCTCAAGCAATTTAGCATTGCCGTTAATAAAAGGTTTGGGTTCGCGACTTTTTTGTTGATGAGTAATGACATCATACATTCCTCCTTGCCATGGCTGGATAATACGATTCACCTCTTCGTTAAACCAATTTAAATCGTCTTTATTACCATATCGAATATTAATCCAGATCATAGCTCTATCAGGAACAATGTTAACTGTCGTTCCACCGATAATCTTTCCAACATTGAGAATAAAACCTTCACGCTGATTATTAAGTTTATGCAGCTTCTGTGCAATTTCTGCAATTGCCACAATGGCGTTCGCACCTTTCTCAAAATCACGACCAGCATGCGCCGCTTTTCCATGAACAATCAACGTTATTTTCATACTGCCTTTGCGTGCGCTGACTAATGTACCTTGTTCATCCAACGCAGGCTCAAAGACCAATGCAAAATCTTTATCTTTCGCTGCTTCGATCAATTTATCGCGAGAACTAAATGACCCAATTTCTTCATCAGGATTTAAAATGATTTCCCAATCCAATTTTTCTTTCGCATCCGTTTCATGTAATGCTCGTAACGCTGCGTACATCACCAACAATCCCCCTTTCATATCAGCAACACCAGGGCCACGAAGTCTATTACCTTCCAACGTTGCCTGTTGAAATGGATTATCGGGTGCAAAGACGGTATCAATATGCCCGCTTAATAAAATACGTTTGCCTGTATTTTGTTGTTTTTTGATGCTGATAAGTGGGCCCGTGGGAATGTCCTGTGGTTCACCGCGATCATTTAACTCTGTAAAATACGGTAATTCTTGTGAACTAATATCATCGACCCAGCTATCATAGAGAGGTAAAATGGCTTTTGCTTGTTGGCGCAACCCTGCCACATGATAACTACCACTGTTAATATTTACCCATGCCATCAGCGTTTCTAACAACTCGCGCTGATGCGCACGTAACCATCCTTGCGCCGCAGAAAAATCTGACATTATCCTTCCGTCCTTATATGCATCAGAATAGCACAGGACTTATGTATTGCGTTATAGGGAGCCAGTGCGTAAAATAACCTGATGAATTACCATCAAGCACGCTTTAATATGGTCGAACAACAAATTCGCACGTGGGATGTCCTGGACCCACGCGTTCTAAGTTTGTTTGCTGATATCCTTCGTGAAGACTTTGTGCCACAGGCTTATAAAAAGCTGGCCTACTCTGATACCGCGTTACCCTTGGCTAATGGCCGTACGATGTTACCACCGCGTGAACAGGCGCGGATCCTTCAAGCGCTTCAAATTAAGTCCACCGATAAAATTTTAGAGGTAGGTACCGGTAGTGGGTTTATGACTATCTTGTTGGCGAAGCTAGGACATCAGGTAGTGTCGCTCGACAGTGACCCTACGCTTTCCAATGAAGCCCAGGCCCATGTTAAGCAAGCGAAGTTAAATAACGTTACTTTCAAAGTTGGTGATGCTAATCAAGTTTGGGCACAAAATGGACATTTCGATGTTATTTGCCTTTTAGGTTCAGTTGCAAAACTACCTCAGGCTTACGTGCAGCAATTGAATGTAGGTGGCCGTTTATTCGCTATAATGGGTGAAGAGCCTGCGATGCAAGCAACCCTGGTTACACGGTTGAGTGAAAATGATTGGCAGAATAAAGTCCTATTCGAAACCATCGCGCCTCGATTAATATTTAGCGAAACGAAAGAACAATTTGAGTTTTAAAATCACATGAAAAAGTTTTTCCTCAGTAGTTGTCTGTTGATGACAGCGTTGGGTGTTCAAGCACAAGACTTGCTTGAAACCTATCAGCAAGCGTTGGATCAAGATCCAATCTTGAAACAAGCATTAGCTCAACGCAACGCTAACCAACAAGAAATGCCTTTGGCTATTTCACAATTTTTACCACAAGTGAATGCGACGGCAGAATCAACTAGTTATGAACCTATTGTTTTAAGTAACAGTGAGTTCTCGCTGGGTGATACAGGAATTATTAAACAACATGGTTATTTGCTTTCGGCACAACAAAACATCTTAGATATCGGCACGTGGTACAGTTTATGGCAAGCCGATAATGTCTCTAATGCTGCTGAAGCTAATTACAGCGCTAATGAACAAGATTTGATTACACGTGTAGCCACTTCGTATTTCAGTGTTCTCGATGCGCAAGATAATTTAGAATTCACGACTGCTGAAAAAAATGCATTTGAACAACAATTAAAACAAACCGAAGAAAAATTTAAAGTCGGCTTGGTAGCCATTACAGATCTTAATGATTTTCGTGCACGTTATGATGAGAGTGTCGCTAATGAAATCGAAGCGAGTAATTTATTAGATGACGCGAAAGAACGACTCAAAGAAATTATCAACGTTTCTTTTGTTGATCTTCAACCACTTAAACAAGAACTTCCTTTGGAAAATCCTGATCCAACTAATCTGGATGAATGGGTGGATTTTGCGCAAGAACATAATCCTTTACTAGCGGCTGCACGATACGCTGCAGAAGCTCAAAAAAACAATGTCGGTGTACAACAATCCGGACATCTACCCTCTGTTAATATGACGGGAAGTTATGGTCAGTCACGCACCGGTGTTGTTACTAACCCTGGAAGCGATTCTGATTCAGGTTGGGCCGTTGGGTTTAACGCTTCACTTAATTTATTTGCAGGCGGTGGTATCATGGCGCAAGTTCGCCAAGCACAATACCAATATGAAGATGCTAAAGAAGTATTGGAAGAAACGCGTCGAGATACTGTTGCTAATACACGCATCGCATACCGCGGTGTTTTAACATCTATCGGACGGGTGGATGCGCTTGATCAAGCGGTTGTTTCTGCACAATCATCATTGCAATCCAACGAAGCGGCTTATGAGGTCGGAACAAAAACAGCCGTTGATGTTCTCGATGCTATTTCACAATTGTATCAACAAAAACGCAACTTAGCCGCCGCACGTTACGATTACATCATTAATTTATTGAAACTAAAACAAGCAGCCGGAACACTCAGTGTGTACGACGTAGCCTATGTAAACGCATGGCTTGAAGGCGCGAAAACTGTGGAAGAAATGACGGAACATGTTGTTGAAGATGTGGTGGAAGATTAACCTTCTGATATATTCGTCTCATTCATGATTTTTTTTGCAAGATTTAATATTTCGACACATTCACTGTGCTTCAAGACCAACAAAATCAATTCCGCTTTATCTTTAACATCAAATTTATATTTAAGTAATTCTCGATATTTTTCGATGGTTCTGTAAGATACATTTAAATATTTACTCGACTCTTTTGCCGATTGACCAACCACTGTCAGTGCTAGTACCTTTTTTTTTTTTTTTTTTAATCTTTGCAATATACTGCCCTTTTACTCGATTACTTTTCCTCTCCATGGCTCCGCGTTTTT
>CAYUEL010000069.1:0-11461 GCA_964443025.1 uncultured Gammaproteobacteria bacterium
GCCTATTAATGTATAAGGTTTTTTATCGAGTTTTGCTGTATGAATATGATCATTAATGATTTCTGTTTCAAAACGTTGTGCATGTTCTAACATGCGTTGCATGAGCGCCGGCCCTTGCAAGTGTAAAGGATCGCCTGGCCAGTTATCTACGTCTGTGGTTGTCATTAATTGGCCCCCTTGCTCTAAACCTGTCACCATCACAGGTTTAAGGTTTGCACGTGCAGCATAAACAGCAGCGGTGTAACCCGCAGGTCCAGAACCCAGAATCAATAATTTACAATGTTTTTGTTTCATGGTTTATCCCAATTATTGCGTGACATCAACATCAAAAGGTACAAAAATATCTTTGTCATCCGATTTGATTTGTAAAAACAAACGGTATTTTCCCGCTGTGGGGAATACTAAATGAAAGGTAAGATTGGGGCCGCCTCGCTGACTGGGGGATGTTAATTTTTCTCCCATTGGATGGGCATGCAGCAACGTGGTTAGATCTTCATTAAAGCCGATTAAATGAGCAAATGCTTGCATGGTAGGTTCAAGTTCACGGTAAGGTTCACCCTTTTGAGAGACAGTCATGTATAACATGTAATTCTTACCTGCTTGAATAGGGGTAGGGTCGATGGTTGCATCAAACTCTAAACCTTCGGCTGAAGCATGCGCCTGAATGGTTCCTGGCTTGCTTTGCGTAAAGACAGGATCTTGTTGTTCGCCAGGAACAAAAATGCTGACGGGCAAAAGGTAATTAACACCATCGGATTGTCCTACAGCATCCACATACATTTGATAAGTACCACCTTGTGTTGGTGTGAGTTCTACTTCGTAAATAGCATCTTCATTGTCGTTATTAGGTCGTGGATGCAGGTGCCGGTAATCCTGCAGGTCTTTGTTAACCGACATGAGATGAATGCGACGTCCGTGAACCACTTTAAAGTCTTTATGTTTAACCACCTCACCTTTTGTATTCTTGATGGTCAGCTTGAGTAGGATGGTTTGATTTTGTTGCAGGGGTGATAGGGGTTCTATCTCCGCATAATAAGCTGGCTTTCTAATTTTTTTAGGTAAAGTCGAGGCGTCGGGGTAATCATCGGCCAAAGCCATTGTATGGTCGTGTGGGTGAGTTTGCTGTGTAAAACCAGGGTTCCAGAAGGTCAGAAGGGAAAGGAAAATTATTAATATTTTGTCTTTGCGAGCCTTGCAAAGGCGAAGCAATCCACTTTTGAAACTGAATGGATTGCTTCGGCCTAACGGCCTCGCAAAGACGGAGCATGGGACATCCACACAAAATTCCAAAGTATCAGGCTCCTTGTGTTAAACTTAGAATCTCAAGTAGGACAGAGTATACTATACCTATGGATATATAAAAATGAAGCAAGCAAAAAAAAATGAAAATGATTTAGGCACTGCCCTGAAGCTGCAGTTAGGCTACCGTTTACGCGAAGGGACTTTCATTTTGATGTTGTCCTTAGCGGTGTTTTTTATCCTTGCATTAACTACTTTTAACATGAATGATCCAGGTTGGTCTCACACGGGAGAACATCCTGAAGTGGTGAATGCGGGCGGCCCCATTGGTGCCTGGTTTGCCGACGTATTGTTAAGTCTATTTGGATATCTTGCCTATGGGTTCCCTATGATGATTGCGCTGGGAGCATTGGTTTTATTTTTGCACCGTCATCAAAAAGAACCCGCTATTAATTACCCATTATTGAGCGTGCGTTTAACAGGTTTTGCATTTGCCTTATTGGCAGGTTGTGCGCTGGCCAGCATTTATTTTGGTGAAAGCGCTACTTACCCCTTAGGGCCTGGTGGTATTTTAGGATTAGTATCAAGCGATTTATTATTACGTACGCTGCATCCAACAGGAAGTACGTTGCTATTGCTGACGGCATTTTTAGTGGGTGTTACATTTGCGACAGGTTTATCCTGGTTGAAACTCATGGATTTTTGCGGTCGTTATCTATTGCAGATGATGGCAATGAGTAAGCCAAAACTTGCATCACTCAAAGATGAACTTCAACAATGGTGGCATAATCGTAAAAAAACAGATATTCATAGAGATGATAGTAAGTTTGATATTTCCAAATTTCAACAACGAGTACCTGATAAACATGTATTTTTGCAAACAGAGCCAACAACGTTTGATTCCAAAGTAAAACTAGTGAAGAAGAAAAATACATTAGCAGCGCAAACACCGTTATTTAAATCAGGTGCAGAAGGGGATATGCCTTCGTTATCTTTGCTCGATGTTCCTGTGCATAAAGATGAAGCTGTTTATACGGATGAAACGCTGCAGGATATGTCACGTCAAGTGGAAAGTAAATTATCAGACTTTAATGTTAAAGCGCAAGTGGTTGCGGTACATCCGGGTCCCGTCATTACGCGATTTGAATTGCAATTAGCACCTGGTATTAAAGCAAGTAAAATTACCGGATTGGCAAAAGATTTAGCGCGATCACTTGCGGTTGTCAGTGTGCGTGTCGTCGAGATCATTCCAGGGAAACCTTATGTGGGATTGGAATTACCCAATGCGTATCGCCAAAGTGTTTATTTAAGTGAAGTATTAGGCAGCGAAGCCTATCAAAAAGCCAGTTCACCTTTAGCCCTAGCGTTGGGTAACGACATTGCGGGTAAACCTGTTGTGGTTGATTTAAGTAAAATGCCGCATTTACTGGTTGCAGGTACAACGGGCGCGGGTAAATCCGTTGGATTAAATGCGATGTTATTAAGTATTTTATTTAAAGCAACGCCAGATGAAGTGCGTTTAATTATGATAGATCCTAAAATGTTGGAATTATCCGTTTATGATGAGATTCCGCATTTATTAGCGCCGGTTGTTACGGATATGAAGGAAGCAGCCAATGCGTTGAAATGGTGCGTTGCAGAAATGGAACGTCGTTACCGTATCATGGCCGCATTGGGTGTTCGTAATTTGGTAGGATATAATCGAAAAATTGAAGAGGCTGAAGAAGACAATAAGCCTATTGTAGATCCATTATTTGAACCCATGAGCGATGATGATGTTGCGCCTAATCTAATGAAACTTCCTTATGTTGTTGTGGTTGTCGATGAATTTGCAGATATGATCATGGTTGTGGGTAAAAAAGTAGAAGAGCTTATTGCGCGTATTGCGCAAAAAGCACGTGCTGCGGGTATTCATTTAATTTTAGCAACACAACGACCTTCTGTTGATGTCATTACAGGTTTAATCAAAGCCAATGTTCCTTCGCGCATTGCATTTCAAGTTGCATCGCGCATTGATTCACGCACTATATTAGATCAACAAGGTGCGGAACAATTACTGGGTCGAGGTGATATGTTGTATTTGCCCGTAGGTGCGGGTATTTGTACACGTATTCATGGTGCGTTTGTATCCGATCAAGAAGTTCATGCCGTTGTAAAAGATTGGAAATCTCGTGGTGAACCTGATTATCTTGAGGAAATTGTGAATGGTTCTGCAAGCTTGCCTAATTTAAGTATGCCTGAAATTGATGAGGAAAATATTGAATCCGATCCGCTGTATGATCAAGCAGTTCAAGTGGTCATTGAATCTCGTAAAGCTTCTATTTCCATGGTGCAACGGCGTTTGAAAGTAGGGTATAACCGCGCTGCGCGTCTTATTGAACAAATGGAAGCGGCAGGATTGGTTTCTGCAATGCAATCGAATGGTACACGCGAAATTTTAATCCCACCTTCTCATTAAACGTTGAGGTCATATATGTTTAAACATGTTTTTACAATTATCGCTTTATTATTTACAATAACCGCTCATGCTAATCCTGCTGCTGAAGAATTGAATGATTTACTCAGTAGTATGCAAACGTTACGTGCTCATTATACGCAAGTGACAACAGATCCACGCTTTACATCAGAAGAAGTATTAACGGGAAATGCCGTTTTAAAACGTCCGCTTCAATTTCGCTGGGAAGTGTTAACGCCTTATAAACAATTATTAGTTGCTGATGGCGAAAAGCTTTGGATCTACGATGAAGATCTTGAACAAGTCACGGTGCAACCCTTGAATGAAAGTTTAAACGATGCGCCAGCACTATTATTGGTGGGTCAAGATGAAGATATTACAGAACATTACATTGTTAAAGTGACACCTCAACAATATACTTATCGAACATTTGAATTAATACCGATTGATGAAGACAGTTTACTTCAAACTATTTATATAAGTTTTCAGGGAACCGTGATTAAAAACATGCGATTAATTGATAATCTTGATCAAACGATTGATATAACATTTCAACAAGTGGTTATCAATGATCCGCTGCCCGAAGACTTTTTTCGTTTTGTACCCCCAGCGGGTGTTGATGTGATAGGAGAATAACAATGTTAGATCCCAAGTTATTACGCACGCAATTAGATGTTGTTGCACAAAAATTAAAAATAAAAAATTATCATCTTGATAAAGATCAATTTAATCGATTAGAAACAGAGCGCAAACAGATTCAAACGGAAACTGAAGCGCTTCAAAACGAACGCAATCTCAAGTCAAAAGCGATTGGCCTTGCAAAATCAAAAGGCGGAGACACAAAACCGTTGCTGGATGAAGTGGCTGGTTTGGGTGATAAATTAAAAGCGAAAGAAGGTGATCTGGAACAGGTTCAATTCAAATTACAATCAATATTAGAAACGATGCCGAATATACCGCAAGATGATGTGCCTGTTGGAAATAGTGATGCGGATAATGTTGAAGTATTCAAATGGGGCGAACCTCGAACGTTTGATTTTGAAGTGAAAGATCACATGATGCTAGGCGAACAATTAAATGGCCTTAATTTTAGCGCAGCCACAAAAATTTCTGGCGCACGTTTTGTAGTGATGCAAGGTTTAATCGCACGCTTGCATCGCGCATTAGCACAATTCATGCTAGATACACATATACGTGAACATGGATATACGGAAGTGAATATACCCTTGTTAGTAAACAGCCACGCATTATTTGGTACGGGAAGTTTGCCTAAGTTTGCCGCGGATTTATTTAAAATAGCCGGCGAACAAGATCTCTGGCTCATTCCTACTGCGGAAGTTCCTGTGACTAATATGGCACGTGAGGAGATTATTGACGCTAATGAATTGCCTCGAAAATACGTGTGTTATTCTCCTTGTTTCAGAAGTGAAGCAGGTAGTTATGGAAAAGATACACGTGGCATGTTTCGTCAACACCAATTTGAAAAAGTGGAATTAGTGCAATTGGTTAAACCTGAAGATTCCAAAGCTGCTCACGAAGCATTGACGGGTCATGCAGAAGCTATTCTACAACGGTTGAAATTACCTTACCGTAAAGTGATTTTATGCGGTGGCGATTTAGGATTTGGAAGTGCAAAAACTTATGATCTGGAAGTATGGTTGCCGGGACAACGATGTTACCGCGAAATTTCATCTTGTTCTAATTTTGAATCATTTCAAGCGCGACGCATGCAAGCTCGTTACCGTGATGCTGTTACAGGAAAACCCGATTATTTGCATACATTGAATGGATCAGGTCTTGCGATTGGACGAACGTTGATTGCCGTGATGGAAAATTATCAAGATGCAAAAGGCAACATCCGTGTACCTGATGTACTTGTGCCTTACATGGGTGGCGTGGATATTATCGAGGTGGTGTAGGTGCCACAGGTCTTGGTATATGTTTCTTAGCGGTGTCCTGTTCCGATACTGCTTCGGAACCCGAACCTGGAACTTGAATAGGGTCGCCTTCCACAAACAAATGCTCGTTGGCGTATTTTGTAGCGGTAGGCAAACATAACAACACAATTCCCAATACGAGTTCGGTGATAACTGTGCTGATTGGAATTTGTTGAGGGTTTTGACGGTGAATACGGTATTTCATGGCGGAGCTGCATAAAACAGCGACACCCGCAATATAAATAATGGCTTCAAGAATATCTGAAACACCCATCAATACTTGATTGACGTTACGCGCAGCGTCACCAATACTGGTGTTATATCCAGCGCCTGCGGCCATCGCAGAGACAGAAAATAAACTGAAGATAATTAACAATAATAATCTATTCGTCATGAGGTGCCTTTGCTTTGATACTGATTGCGTGAATATCGTGTTGCATCAATTCTCCCAGTGCTGCATAAATCATACGATGACGCTTTACGGTATTTTGTCCTGAAAATTTGTCTGATACAACATGAACGGTAAAGTAACCTTTTCCTGTGTTACCCGCATGCCCGATATGATCCGCACCATCATCTATCACTTCTAAATGAGATGGAGCGAATGCATGTGTAAGTCGTTCTTCAATGATTGCTTTTAAGGATTGCTGAGTGTTAGTCATGTCGATTCTCTTTAAAATGAGGCGCAAGCCAAATACCCTGACCAACAATAAAGAGCAGCAACAATCCTAGTATTCCAAATAATTTAAAATAAACCCACATTTCTGTGGTAACGGAATAGGCGATCGCAATATTAAGAGCCGCAACGGCAATGAAAAAGATCATCCAAGCGTAATCCAGTTGATAGGCGATAGGCGTAGGTAATGTCACGGCTTTTGCCAACAACCGGCTGCTTGCGGGTTGACGTGTAAGTAGATGTGTTGCCACGATTGCCAAAGCAAATGCAAGATAAACTACCGTTGGTTTCCATTTAAAAAAGAGTTCGTTTTGAAATAAGAAAGTGGCGCCGCCTAAGATGGCTACCATTGAAAAAGTAGCGAGTTGAAGTTTATCCACCTTGCCTGTTTGAAACCAAATAAACGCGAGCTGCGCACCGTATAAAATAATGGCGCTGGCTATGGCTGGATAAAGACCCACCCACTGAAATAGGACGAAAAACGTCACGAGGATAAAGAGTTCAAATGCTAGTTTCATCTGGGTATTATACCACAACCCTATGATATACTTGACCCTATCTTAATCACGAGGAATAGCATGCAAAAACAACGGGTTTTATCGGGAATGCGCCCCACGGGGGAGCTTCACTTGGGTCATTACCATGGGGTACTCAAAAACTGGATTAAGCTTCAACACGAATATGACTGCACTTTCTTGGTGGCTGATTGGCACGCATTAACCACCCATTATGATGACACCGAAGGTCTGGAAGACCATGTCATGGACTATATAGTTACATGGTTGGCTGTTGGGGTTAATCCCTCCTTGGCAAATATTGGGGTTCAATCCCACATCCCTGAACATGCAATTATGCATTTATTGTTATCCATGATTACACCCTTGAGTTGGCTGGAACGTGTTCCGACTTACCGCGAGCAACAACAAAAACTGAGTGACCGGGATCTGGGAACCTATGGCTTTTTGGGATATCCCTTGTTAATGGCTTCAGATATTTTGATCTACAAAGCCCAATTGGTGCCTGTAGGCGAAGACCAAATCCCTCATATTGAGTTTGCCAGGGAAGTTGCGCGCCGTTTTAACCATATCTATGGCAAAGACATGGGGTTTGTTGAAAAGGCTCATGCGGCCATGGCAAAGCTTGGGAAGAAGCAAATACAGGTTTATGAAGATTACTGCCGTGAATACCAAGAGAATGGTCAGCGGGAGGCGTTGGAAAAGGGACGGGCGCTGATTGAGGCGGTTTCAACCCTCAGCATGTCCGATCGTGAACGCCTGGTGGGTTATTTAGAAGGTACCGGTAAGATTATATTACCCGAGCCCCAGGTCTTATTAACCCCCGCTTCTAAGATGCCGGGTCTTGATGGCCAAAAGATGTCTAAATCGTATCACAACACCATTCGGCTGCGTGAAGATCCAGACACGGTAGCTGAGAAGATCAAAACCATGCCAACGGATCCCGCTCGAGTTCGTCGTGTGGATCCAGGTACGCCTGAAAAGTGTCCCGTATGGGAGTTTCATAAGATTTATTCTGATAAGTCTACGCAAGACTGGGCGTATCAAGGTTGTACGACTGCGGGCATTGGCTGTTTGGATTGTAAGAAGCCCGTTATTGAGTCAATCAACCAAGAGTTGAAACCTATTCAGAAGAAGATTGCTGAATATGAAGAAAACCCGAGTGTTGTTCGTAACATTATTCAAGAGGGTACGGAAAATGCACGTGAAATCGCGCAAGATACCCTGGAAGAGGTACAAGAGGCTATTGGATTAATGAGCGAAATATAGGTTATATCCTGCTATAATAACGCGATGACAACATTACTCGATAACACAGCACTTGAAGCAGAAGACCTAGTCGATTTCCAGGTGATAGTCAGGGGGAAACCTCTGTGCGAACTGCCCAAAGATCTTTACATTCCGCCTGATGCGCTGGAAGTATTTCTCGATACTTTTCAAGGCCCGCTCGATTTATTGTTGTACTTGATTCGTAAACATAACATTGATATTTTAGATATTCCCATTGCTGAAATTACGCTGCAATACGTTGCATATGTTGAAATGATGAAAGACTTGCATCTTGAATTGGCGGCGGAATATCTTGTGATGGCAGCCACATTAGCTGAAATTAAATCACGCATGTTATTACCTCGTTCGCAAGAAGAAGGCGAAGAAGATGAACTGGATCCGCGCGCTGAATTAGTACGTCGTTTGCAATTGTATGAGCAATTCAAACAAGCCGCCGAAGAGTTAGATGATTTACCGCGCGTTGGACGTGATACGTTTGATGTTGTTTCACAAATACCTGATTGGGAAAAGCAAAAACCATTGCCTCAAGTGGATTTGCAAGAAATGTTGATTGCATTGAGTCTTGCATTGAAACGTGCTGATGCGATGGAATCTCATTTAATTCAACGTGAAGAATTAACAGTACGCGAAGCGATGGCGTATATTCTTAATGCAGTTAAAGCAAACGAGTTCACTGATTTTTCCCGATTATTTCGACCCGAAACAGGTCGAGCTGGCGTAATTGTTACTTTTTTAGCATTGCTTGAATTGTTACGAGAAAGCATGATTGAACTTGTTCAAGCAGAACCTTTTGCCCCCATCCATGTGAGAGCGATTAGTGATGAGTAAAGACATTCCATTATATAACATTATTGAAGGTGCATTATTTGCAGCAGGTAAACCCTTAAACGTTAAGCAACTGGGTGAACTTTTTGAAGAATCTGATCGCCCTGATCCCAAAGCCATACAAGAAGTGTTGAAACAATTGGAACTCGATTATTCAACACGTGGTGTACAATGCGTAAAACTTGCAACCGGATATACGTTTCGTGTGCATGAAGATTTAAGTGCATGGGTGATGAGACTTTGGGATGAAAAACCTGCACGTTATTCCCGTGCTTTTTTAGAAACATTGGCGATCATTGCGTACCGTCAACCGATCACACGCGGTGAAATTGAATCGATTCGTGGTGTTACTGTTAATACACAAATCATTAAAATATTGCAAGAACGCAATTGGATTCGCAGTGTTGGACATAAAGATGTTCCAGGGAAACCTGAGTTATTAGCCACTACCAAAGACTTCTTAGATTATTTCAATTTATCTAATTTAGAAGATCTACCGCCTTTATCTGAAATTAAAGATCTCGATGAGATCGCCGCACAACTCGATCAACAAATGCAAACTGAGATTGCATTGATTGCACCGAATGGTGATGAGCTGAGTTCTGAATCAGAACCGCGAACATTAGTGAGCGGATGTGACGGGTGATGATTTTCTACATCCGCTTGCTGCGCGCGCGGTTCTGACGGCAGGATAGTGCGTTGAATCTTCCATCAGAACCGCGAACGAAGTGAGCGGATGCGCTGAGTAATAACAACTCTCAATTGCTCGGTTATGTAATACGATCGAGATTATCAAGTTCGTTGAAATTTTGGATAACCACTTTTTCTTTTGCGCTTATTTTATCGAATAGTTGCTGCTGCTTTTCATTCAACGTTTTATCGTATTTAACCTCAATTAAACTTTCTTTTTCTGTTATGAAATCTAATTCAACGCCATCTTCATAGACATAGGATGGTTTAAGGTGTTTAATTTTTAAATAGACAATGTTTTCAAATATTGCACCTTTATCCCTAAAGCCGGTAAATAAATTTTTAATGCCGATGTCTGCGGCGTAAATCTTTTTAGAAGACAAAACCGTTTCATTAGTTTTCCCATAACGCGGAACCAAATAAATAAGATAGGCTTCTTCAAACATGTATAAATAACGGCTTGCGGTATCAGGAGAGATTTTTAAAATGTTGGCAAGTTTGTTAATGCTCACTTGTTTTCCAGCTCTTTCCATCAATAACTTGAAAAAATCTTTTATCAACGCGGGGTTTCGTATACCATGCGCTGCAACAATGTCTTTGTATAAAATATCTTCAACCAGTGATGTTAAATAATCACGATTGCCATTTAATACATATTCAGGCATGCCGCCTATTTGCATGTATTCTTCAAAATAGCTTTTAATAATTTGTTTATCACTCTTTTTAATTGTAATATTTTTAAATAGTAAATATTCAGAAAAATCGAGCGGAAGCACTTCGATAACCCGTTCTCGTCCAGTTAAGAAACCTCGTGTATCTTTAAGCGCTGAACTGCTAGAAGAAGAGGCAAAAATCTTACTATGACCTTGATCATAAAGATTTTTCAATTGAATTCTAAAATCTTCTTTGTAAGTGATTTCATCCAGGAATAAATAAACTTTTGTTTGATTGGAAATTCGATGAATTCCTCGATAATCTTGAATGATATCGAGAATGTTTTTTTCACGCAAAAGATAATCATCCAAACTGATGTAGAATATGTGCTTTGGATTTACGCCGCTTTCAAGCAACGATTTTATTTGTAACTTTAATTGCGTTGTTTTGCCGACGCGGCGCAGGCCGGTTAAAAATACAACCGATTTGTCTTGTACAAGAGGGGTTAAAAGGGTTTCAAGCCTGGGTCTTATGATAGTCTTTGGAAAGACATATCCATCTTCCCACCAGGGGTTGTATTGGTAAAAAACGGACTCTGACATAATACACCTATTCGATACTATCGTATAATTATAGCACATATTATACGATAATATCGTATAATATAAAAACCCATTAAAATTCAATAGGTTGCCTTGCAACATTTTGTTATTGCATTCTAATTAAATATTTATTAATATGACTTATTCCCTGAAGGAGAGCTAATATGCCACTTGTAGAATTGTCAGAACTCAACGAAACACCGCAGGTAAAAAAATTTAACGACATTCTTATTACCCAAAAGCTCCAAACTAGCATTTCTATTAAGCTCTTGGTTCTTAATAAAACTCCCGGAAATGAAAAGCTTCTCAAATTTCTTCAGGTGCAAGAGGTTATTCGGGGTTTTGAATTCAATAGTTCAGAGCACTGCTACAAATTGAAAGATAATCTATGTGATCTAGATGCTCTGGACGGAACGATAGAGTTATTTAAATTTTTATTAAAAGAAAGTCCGCTGGAAATAGAAAATGCGATAAAGGACATCAAAAGCCCTGAGTCAAAGCTCGTTCGTAATAATGTGGCTACTGCTACAACAAAAAAGGAAATATATGGGTATGGCAATCCTTCATTATCTAGCAAG
>CAYUEL010000070.1:0-11110 GCA_964443025.1 uncultured Gammaproteobacteria bacterium
TGTCGCAACCTGCGTAGAAACCAGGTCGCCCCCGATGTATTTAGACATTATACCACATCGAGAGTTCTCCTAAAACGTGAGTAGAGAACTTTCCTGCAAGCTATTGCAGGAAAGTCTTGACTTTTCTGCAATGGAGTTCATAATAGTCGTATGAAGCGAGCCATCCGTGAACAAATAATCAAGGACTTAGCTAAAAAAATGGTTTTTTTAGCCGGTCCGCGTCAATCAGGTAAAACTTGGTTGGCCAAGGACATTGCTCGTGATTTTAAACAAACCCTCTACCTCAATTATGATAGCTTCCAAGATCGCGCAATTATCCAGCAGCAAAACTGGTTACCGACGACGGATTTACTTATCTTAGATGAACTTCACAAAATGCCTCGATGGAAAAATTATTTAAAGGGGCTTTATGATACGAAACCTGAAGGGCTACAAATATTGGTGACAGGCAGTGCAAAATTAGAGGTATTTCATCGAATGGGAGATTCATTAGCAGGTCGTTTCTTTATGCATCATTTATTTCCATTTAGTTTATCTGAGGTGGAAGGCTCACCGTTTGAGCATGATCTCTTACGTTTCCTAGAACGAGGAGGGTTTCCTGAGCCATTTTTAGCCGAAGATCCAATGGATGCCAAACGTTGGCGTCAACAATATATTAATAGTTTAATTCGCACGGATGTTTTTGATATTGAAACGATTCATAATTTAAAAGCACTTGAATTAATACTGGCATTATTGCGTGAACGTGTTGGTTCCCCGGTGTCTTATCAATCCATTGCTGAAGATGTGGGTATGTCACCCAATACGGTTAAAAAATATATTCAGCTTCTGGAGGCTTTATTCATTATTGTTAGAATTACCCCTTTTCATAAGAATATTGCAAGAAGTTTATTAAAAGAACCTAAAATATACTTTTTTGATACAGGTATGGTTAAAGAAGAAGGGGGCGCTCGTTTAGAAAATTTTGCAGCTATTTCATTATTAAAGTCGCTTTACATGAAAAACGATTGTGAAGGTGCAGAATACAGGCTTCATTATCTAAGAACCAAAGATGGAAAAGAGGTGGATTTCGCCATAGTGAACCAAGGTGTGGTTGAACGAATCATTGAAGTTAAACAATCTGATTCAAACATTCATCCATCACTTTCATTTTTTCATGAAAAATATGGTTTTTCAGCAACGCAAGTAGTGCAACATTGCCGAACGCCTTATCAATCAGGATTAATTAAAGTGGTTCCATTTGATACATATTTTTCAAAAACAAACAGTCTCATGGAGCAGTGTTGATTTAAGTTGATTTAAATAAAGTTTTATAGATGGCTTTTAACGCTTATCCCGCATAAGCCGTTGTTTTTGTCGTTCCCAATCCTGTTCTTTATCGCTTGCGCGCTTATCATGAAGTTTTTTACCCTTGCCCAGTGCCACCTCTAATTTGGCCTTACTTTTATGCCAATACAGCGCTGTGGCAACGATGGTGTAACCCTTACGCTCTTTCGACCCCATCAAGAAACCCAGCTCTTTTTTATGCAATAACAACTTGCGGGTGCGAGCGGCGTCGGGGTGGATATGAGCAGGAACGTTCGGTAAAGGGGTAATATGCATGCCTAACACATAGGCTTCGCCGCCCTTAAAAATGACATACGAATCTGTGAGTTGTGCGCGACCCTCCCGAAGTGATTTCACCTCCCAGCCCTGCAATTGCAGACCCGCTTCGAGGCGTTCTTCAAGATAGTATTCGTGCGTTGCCCGCTTATTTAGTGCAATAATTTTTTTACCCATCCGAACATTATACCATGTACAATCATTGTCATGATTGAACTAAACCGTAACCTCACTTTGCCTTATTCGCCAGGGCAACTTTATGCCCTTGTGGGTGATATTGAAAAATACCCTGAATTTTTGCCTTATTGCCAAGCGGTGAATGTGCATAAACGTCAGGGCGCTCAAGTAGAAGCGACGGTGGTGGTGGGTTATAAAGGCTTGCAATACCGGTTCACGACGCGCAATCAGCATGTGGTTGATCGTGAAATCGTGATGGAATTAATAACGGGGCCATTCAAAACGTTAAAAGGTAATTGGCAATTTATTGCGAACGAACAAGGTTGTGGAGTTGAGTTACAACTCCAAGCTGAATTTAAAAATAAATTACTTAGCATGATTTTAAAAAACAAATTAAATTATTTTGTTGATCAGTTTGTTGATGCATTTGTTGCGCGTGCAAGGAAATTATATGATTAGCGTTCAAGTTGTGTATGCGACGCTTGAAAAACAAAAGATTATTGATATGAAAATTGATTATCATACAACAGTATGTCAAGCCATTGTGCAATCAGCTATCTTGCAAGAATTTTCCGAAATTGATTTAAATAAAAATAAAGTAGGAATTTACGGTGAATTAGTTGCATTAGACAGAATAGTTTCAGAAAATGATCGTATTGAGATTTATCGTCCTTTAAAAACAGATCCTATGCAAGCACGTCGTCTACGCGCACAAAAGAAAAAATAATTAAGCTTTTGTTTCAGTTTCTTCAGCCACATGTTCAACGCGTGCGACGGTATTATCATCATTAAACCAAACAATAAGATGCTGTTCTTGTAATGGTTTGCGATTGGGCTTGAGGTAATAAACATAATCCCAACGGTGTTGTTGAAATGTATCACTTGCAATGGGCGTACCCAATAGAAATTTCACTTGTTCTTGGGTCATACCGGGTTGCAGCTGTGCCACCACATCTTCGTGAATGATGTTACCTTGCTGGATATCCATTTTATAAACGAAGGGAATCTGGTTTTTAGAACAGGCCATCAGTAATAAGGGTAAAAAACTAACTAATAAATAGCGGCGCATGAATATTCCTTTTGTTTGTATCGCCCAATCATACCATATATACTAGGGTGATGAGTAACACAGATCTACGCAAAGCTGGCCTGAAGGTCACCACACCGCGGCTGAAAATTTTGGAGCTGCTGGAAAGCAGTGCCGAAAAACATGTCAGCGCTGAAGATATTTATAAATTATTGATAGGATCGGGCGACGAAGTCGGCTTGGCTACGGTTTATCGCGTATTAACTCAGTTTGAAGCAGCGGGTCTTGTGAAACGTCATAACTTCGAAGGTGGGCAATCGGTGTTCGAATTAGCTGAAGGTAAACATCACGACCATATTGTGTGCGTGAAATGCAATAAAGTCGAAGAGTTCGTGGATGATGTGATTGAGCAGCGACAAGATGCCATCGCGCACAAAATGGGTTTTGAAATCACCGATCATGCGCTTAATATATTTGGTATCTGCGAAGATTGTCGTAAATAATATGTGACGCCCCGCTGGGGGTGAGCCGCATGCGGCTCACCCCCAGCGGGGCGCCACTGAAACTCAATGATTCGTTTGAAGCATCTCTTCCGCATGTTCCAATGTCTTGGTCGTAATCTTAACGCCGCCCAACATGCGAGCAATTTCTTCGATACGTTCTTGTTTGGTTAAAACTTTTATTTGTGTACGCGTTTGTGCATTAATCGTTTGTTTGCTGATAAAAAAATGTTGATCGCCTTGAGCAGCTACTTGCGGTAAATGTGTTACACAAAGCACTTGCGCTTTTTTCCCTAAGCAATTTAACAGATGTCCGACAATTTCAGCCGTTCCACCGCCAATGCCGACATCGACTTCGTCGAATACGATCACGGGAAGTAAATCATCTTGCACGATTGTCACTTGCAATGCCAATGAAATGCGAGAAAGTTCACCGCCCGAAGCAACTTTATGCAAGGGATACGCTTGTTGTCCTGCGTTGGTCTTAACCATGAATACAATGTGTTCTAAACCATGAACACTTGGTTCTTCTAATGGATTGAGTTGCACAAAAAACTCACCACCTGGCATGCCTAATGCTTGCATCATCTCAGTGATTTGTTTATTTAATGTTTCAGCAGCAACTTTTCGTGCTTGTGAAAGTTGATGAGCTGCTTTTTGATAATGAGCTTGTTCTTGTTTTAATTCATCTTCTAATGTAACAATGGTTTTCTCTTGCGATTGCAAGTTTGAAAGTCGTTCTTGCAAACCTTCAAGTTTTTCACATAACATTTCAGGATCGCAGCGATGTTTGCGTGAAAGATCGTGTAGCAAGCCGATGCGTTCACTCATGTTTTGTAATGCTTGAGGATCATCATCAATATCGGAAATAAATGCACGTAAAGAACTGGCGGCTTCATCGCAATGAATGCGTGCATCGCTCAATAAATTACTGATTTCAGTAAGGCTTCCATCGAGTTTGGCAATATCATCTAAACGATGTTTTAATTGTGCCAACATGGGAACTAAAGCAAGAGACTCATCTTCAACCAACGCATCTAAAATACTTTGTGTATCAGCGATGATTTTTTCAGCATGCGAAAGTTTATCGTGTCGACGTGTAAGATCAGCCCATTCATTGGGCTTTAAATCAAGCTTATCAAGTTCATCAATTTGGAATTGCAATAATTCCATTTCATGTGCTTTTGAGGCTTCTTGCAATTTCAATTCAGATAGTTGCTGTTGAATCGATCGAATCCGTTCATAATGTTGCTTAACCAAAGCAGCTTGCGATTGTTGTTTACCAAAAATATCCAATAGTTTTCCATGTGTTTCAGGTTTTAACAATGCATGATGTGCATGTTGACTATGAATATCTATAAAATCTTCCGCCAATGTTTTAAGCTTGGTGAGCGGAACCGAGTGGCCATTGATATAAGCACGTGAACGCCCATCTTTTCCGATTGTGCGACGTACCACGCATTCAGTATCAACATCGAGTTCATTTTCATGAAGCCAATCTTGAATAAATTTCAAACGTGAAATATCAATGGATACGCAAATATCGGCTCTTTCAGCACTTTCTCGTACAAAGGTTGCATCTGCGCGATCGCCCATGCATAGTGAAAGTGCATCGATCATAATGGATTTACCCGCACCTGTTTCACCGGTCATTACGGTCATGCCGGGATGTAACTCGATGTTTAACTCGTCAATAATCGCAAAATTTTTAATTTGAATATATGTGAGCATGACCTAATTTGCTACCCCATTCCAACTTAGTACGTAATGTGTTGTAGTAATTGTATTCTTTTGGATGAATAAGTTTCAAGGTTTTTTCTTTACGATGAATGCGTAACTTTGCACCAGGGCTTAATGCAACCAATTGTTGACCATCACAACTGATTGCGGGATGAATTTCTGAATATGTTTTTGCAATACGTAATTCAATGATCGAATGACTATTCACAACAATGGGGCGACTTGTTAATGTATGTGGGAACATGGGTACAAGTACGATTGCTTCTAATGAAGGCTGTAAAATTGGGCCACCGCCGGAAAGGGCATAAGCCGTTGAGCCTGTGGGAGTTGCGATGATTAACCCATCCGAACGTTGGCTATAAACAAATTGTCCATCGACATACAATTCAAATTCAATCATACGAGCAACTTCACCCGCGTATAAAACGACATCATTCAGGGCGTCACCCACACGGCAAATACCTTTATCTGCGTAGATCTCAGCGCAAAGTAAAAAGCGGCGTTCCTCTTGATAATCCCCTTGCAAGATTGCATTGAGGCAATCTTCAAAATTATCAGGTGATAAATCGGTTAAAAATCCTAACATGCCACGGTTAATCCCAATCACAGGAATTTCTGCTTCAACGACTGCGCGTGCGGCATTGAGAAGACTTCCATCACCACCAATCACGATCACAAGATCGCAGCTCTGAGCCAATGCTTCACGTTCAACTGTTTCAAG
Source organism: uncultured Gammaproteobacteria bacterium (assembly GCA_964443025.1). Classification (GTDB taxonomy): domain Bacteria; phylum Pseudomonadota; class Gammaproteobacteria; order JABCZS01; family JABCZS01; genus JAJFKJ01. Next base: position 5,768 of record CAYUEL010000070.1, read on the forward strand.
CGTGTGTTGGGTTAGAAATTTAGCTGTTTCAGCTTCTATGAGTAATTTAACAGACTTTTTCTGAAGGAAGTGGATCAATTTTTCTAAAGTATCATGCGCCTCAGGCGTACCGTATCGACCCACTAGCGCAATGCGCTTAAAAACAGTTTTCATTTTATCGAGAATCCTTTTTACTTTCTTTCTGTATTATCGACTAATCATGATAAAATATCCACATGTTAAATGAAACAGTAAGCGAACGAGCGCAGCATATTTTAAAGATCCTGGTGGAACGTTATATCCAGGATGGGCAGCCTATTGCTTCAAAAACTGTAGCAGAAGCCTGTCAATTGCGCTTAAGCGCAGCTACCGTGCGTAGCGTGATGGCGGAACTTGAAGATTTGGGTTTATTGCATTCACCTCATACTTCTGCAGGAAGGGTGCCTACACACCGTGGTTATCGCTTATTCATTGATAGTTTATTAACAGTACAACCCATGGATGAAAATACCGTTAAACATTATCAAGCCGTGTTCAGCGGTTCTCAATCAACGCAAGAATTAGTAAATAAAGCATCGAATATGTTGTCACAAATTACGCAATTGGCGGGTTTGGTGACATTGCCTAAACGTGAATTGCAAATTTTACGTCACGTGGAATTCATTGCATTATCTGAAAATCGTGTATTGGTTATTTTAGTTATCAACGATAGCGAAGTGCAAAACCGTATCATTCAATTAAAACGAGCTTACAGTAAGAAAGAATTAGAAAAAGCAGGAAAATACTTGACTGAGCATTTTATTGGAAAAGACTTATCACGCGTTCAAAACGCGTTGGTTACCGCATTAACGGAAGATAAAGCACACATGGATTCTGTGATGCAAAAAATTATTGATGTTGCGGCAACAGCATTTAAAAAATCCACTACATGCGATGATTATGTTGTTTCTGGTACGTCACATTTATTTGATGCCGTAGACGAATCAGGCGTGGATAATCTTAAAGGCTTATTTAATGCCTTTGCGCAAAAGCGCGACATGTTGCAATTATTAGAAGCTTGTTTGCGCGCCGATGGATTACAGATTTTTGTAGGGGGCGAATCAGGGTACGAAATCTTTGGACAATACAGTATGATTTCTGCGCCTTATTCAATTGATGGTGAAATTGTAGGTGCTCTTGGGGTTATTGGCCCAACGCGTATGCGTTATGATAAACTTATCCCCATTGTAAATATCACTTCAAAATTATTAGGTGACGCATTAAAAACGAGGTAAACGAATGAGTAAAAAAGATGATGATGTGAAGGTTGAAGCGCAAGTGCCTGAGCTTAAAGAAATAAAGCCTGACCCCGTGAAAGAAGTAGAACGCTTACAAGCAGCGTTAAAAGAAGTGGAAGCGAAGGCGCAAGACAATTGGGATCTGGCTTTGCGCACTCGTGCAGAATTAGATAATGTGCAGAAACGCACCAAACGTGATATCGAACATGCACACAAATATGCGTTAGAACAATTTGCAAAAGAATTATTACCTGTGATTGATAGCCTTGAGCATGGTTTAATGGCTGCTAATCAAAGTGAGCATCAAGCGGAATCATTGCAAGAGGGTATGGAATTAACGTTAAAAATGTTGCTGGATATGTGCAAAAAATTTAGTATTGAACCTGTTAATCCAGAGGATGAAATGTTCAACCCCGGCTTGCATGAAGCGATGACGGCGCAGCCATGTGAAGGGGTGGAGCCTAATACGGTGGTTACAGTGATTCAAAAAGGTTATACGCTTCACGGGCGGTTATTGCGGCCTGCGCGCGTCATCATCGCGAAATAGGGGCTCTTGAATTATTGAAACTAGCCCCCATGTATAAGATATGGAATCAATTAGGTAGAAAGAGGTCCTGAAAGGAGAAAGAAAAATGGCTGTGATAGGTATCGACTTAGGAACCACCAACTCATGTGTGGCGGTGATGAGCAAAAATGGGGATGTAACGGTTATCCCTAATGCGGAAGGCGCACGTACGACGCCATCTGTTGTAGGTTATACGCGCGATGGTGAAAAGTTAGTGGGCGCGCCTGCCAAACGTCAATCGGTAACCAATCCAAAAAATACATTATTTGCTATTAAGCGTTTAATTGGTCGTCGCTTTGAAGATGAAGTGGTACAACGTGATATCAAGATGGTTCCCTATAAAATTGTCAAAGCAGACAATGGGGATGCGTGGGTACAAGTGGATGTTCAAAATGGTAAAACAGAAAAATTAGCACCACCGCAAATTTCCGCAGAAATCTTAATTAAAATGAAACAAACAGCTGAAGATTACTTAGGCGAGAAGGTAACAGAAGCCGTGATTACTGTTCCTGCTTATTTTAATGATTCACAACGTCAAGCTACGAAAGATGCTGGAAAAATTGCTGGGTTAGATGTTAAACGTATCATTAATGAACCTACAGCAGGTGCGCTTGCCTATGGTATGGATAAAAAAGGTGGCGATCGAAAAATTGCAGTTTACGATTTGGGTGGTGGTACGTTCGATATTTCGATTATTGAAATTGCCGAAGTGGATGGGGAACATCAATTTGAAGTATTGGCTACCAACGGTGATACTTTCTTAGGTGGCGAAGATTTTGATTTACGTTTAATTGATTATTTAGCAGATGAATTTAAAAAAGAACAAGGCATTGATTTACACAATGATCCATTGGCGTTGCAACGTTTGAAAGAAGCTGCTGAAAAAGCGAAAATTGAATTATCATCATCACAACAAACGGATGTTAATTTACCTTACGTTACAGCAGATGCGTCAGGTCCTAAACACTTGAACGTGAAAATCACACGTGCGAAATTGGAATCATTAGTTGAAGATTTAATACAACGTACGGTAGGTCCATGCAAGACAGCAATTAAAGATGCAGGCGTTTCACCTGATGACATCAAAGAAGTGATTCTTGTTGGTGGTCAAACACGTATGCCAAAAGTTCAAGAAACAGTTAAACAAATTTTTGGTAAAGAAGCGCGTCGGGATGTTAACCCAGATGAAGCCGTTGCCGTAGGTGCTGCGATTCAAGCGGGTGTGTTATCAGGTAGCGTCAAAGATATTTTATTGTTGGATGTTACGCCATTATCATTGGGTATTGAAACCATGGGTGGCGTGATGACAAAATTGATCGAGAAAAATACGACAATTCCAACGAAAACATCACAAGTGTTTTCAACCGCAGATGACAATCAAACAGCAGTGACAGTGCATGTATTGCAAGGTGAACGTGAACGTGCGGCGGATAATAAATCATTGGGTCGTTTTGATCTGTCCGATATTCCACCTTCACCACGAGGTATGCCGCAAATTGAAGTGACATTTGATATTGATGCCAATGGTATTTTAAATGTTTCTGCGAAAGATAAAGCTACTAACAAACAACAATCCATTATCATTAAAGCATCCAGTGGTTTATCGGATGCGGAAGTGGAAAAAATGGTGAAAGATGCAGAAGCACATGCAGAAGATGATCGCAAATTCAAAGCGTTAGTTGAAGTACGTAATCAAGCGGATGGTATGATACACGCTGTTGGAAAAGCCATGAAAGACGCAGGGGATAAAATTACGCAAGATGAGCGTGCGCCTGTGGAAGCTGCTATTGAGGAATTAAAAACAGCATTGAAATCAGATGATAAACAGCTTATCGAAGATAAACTAAAAGTATTAACCGATGCCTCGGCAAAAATATCTGAAAAGCTTTATGCGACAAAAGATCAAGGTGATGGTGATGCTTCAAGTGGCGGCGATGGTGCTGTTGATGCAGATTTCGAAGAGGTCAAAGATTCTAAGAAATAATATAAATTAGCACAGAACCGCGCACGTCAGTAAGCGGCGCGAGCGAAGCGAGCAAATAAATGTCAAAACGAGACTACTACGAAATTCTAGGTATTGCTAAAACAGCTTCGCAAGATGAAATTAAAAAAGCGTATCGTAAATTGGCCATGAAATATCATCCGGATCGTAATCCGGATGATACTTCTGCTGAAGCAAAATTTAAAGAATGCAAAGAAGCCTATGAGATTTTATCCAATCAAGAAAAACGCACACGTTATGATCAATTTGGTCATGCGGGTGTTGATCCATCCATGGGTGGCGGGCCAGGGGGCGCAGGCTTTAGTGGTTTTGAAGATGTATTTGGCGATATCTTTGGGGATATTTTCGGCGGCGCACGCGGTGGTCGCGCAGGCCCTCGCACTCGTGCCTATCGAGGAGCTGATCTCAAATACGATCTAGCGATTACATTAGAAGAAGCCGTACATGGTGTAGCAAAGGAAGTACAAATACCCACCTTGGTGAATTGTAAAAAGTGTAATGGCAGTGGCGCAAAACCTGGCAGCAAAAAAACCACATGCACCACATGCCGTGGTGCGGGCAATGTACGCATGCAGCAAGGATTTTTTTCTGTCACGCAAACATGTCCTCAATGTCATGGTGATGGTGAGATGATTGCCGATCCTTGCCCCGCATGTCATGGCCAAGGCCGTATACGCGACAGTAAAACATTGTCCGTTAAAATTCCAGCTGGTGTGGATAATGGTGATCGTATTCGATTAACGGGTGAAGGCGAAGCAGGGATGATGGGTGGGCCACCCGGTGATCTTTATGTTGAAATGCATATTACGCCTCATCCTATTTTTGAGCGTGAAGGCAATAACCTTTATTGTGAAATTCCAATCCATTTCACTACGGCAGCCCTTGGTGGTGAAATAGAAGTACCTACGCTCGATGGTAGAGTTAATCTTAAGATTCCTGGTGAAACACAATCCGGTAAATTATTTCGCTTGCGTGGTAAAGGTGTTAAAGCGCTGCGCAGTTCAGCCATTGGGGATTTGATGTGCCGCGTGATGGTGGAAACGCCCATAAGCCTTGATTCCAAACAAAAAGAAATGTTAAGTGCCTTTCAAGCTAGTTTGGATGCAAACCCAAGCAAACATAATCCCCAATCACAATCATGGTTTGATAAAGCCCGCCGATTCTTTACCGCTTCTTAAAAGGAATGTTGTAAGGAATACCGTGTGAATACACACGGTATGCTGATTGTATTGCGTGCGACATTGTTCAATAATGTGCATCAGTCTTCAACCCATCTGATCACTCGCTAGCGCTCGTGCTCCGACCCATGCTTACCGCTCATCTCGAGTCAGAGCGCGAGTGTTAACGAGCGATCAGATGAGTCATCGATTTTATAATTGATTTTCTACATCTGCTTCGCGTGCGGTTCTGAGGGCAGGTTCAGCGCACTATCTTTTAAAAGGAATACCGTGTGAATACACACGGTATGCTGATTGTATTGCGAGCGATACTATTCAATAGATGACGTAAATCTGTAACCC
>CAYUEL010000071.1:0-11035 GCA_964443025.1 uncultured Gammaproteobacteria bacterium
CCAAAACGGGGCAACGTCCCAGCGTTGATACTACTTCTCCGGATATTCGTCTCAATGCGCATTTATATGGCGATAAATTAACGTTAAGTTTGGATTTGTCAGGCGACAGTTTGCATAAACGGGGTTACCGTGTGGCAATGGGCGATGCACCCATGAAAGAAAATTTAGCGGCGGCGTTATTGATTCGATCAGGCTGGCCTGATACATGGGAAAAATGCAAATACATGATTGATCCCATGTGTGGCACGGGTACATTATTAATCGAAGCAGCGTTGATGGCGACGGATACTGCGCCCGGATTATTGCGTGAATCATTTGGTTTTTCTCGGTGGTTGCAACATGATGCAATGATGTGGAACAAATTAGTACAAGAAGCACGCACGCGTCGAGAAGCGGGTATGAAACGTACGTTACCCGATTTTCGTGGTTATGATGGCAGTCCGCGCGCGATTACACAATCACGTGAAAATATAGGTGCGACAGGTATGTCTCATCTCATTCAAGTCAGTGTTCGTGAAATTTCAAATCTGACACCGCCCACGCATCACGGTTCACAAACAGGCATGATTATTACGAACCCACCTTATGGCGAACGTTTGGGCGAAAGCGATGAGTTACGTCCATTATACGAATGTTTTGGGCAACGTTTGCGTGAACAATTTATTGGTTGGACTGTGGCTGTGTTAACCGGTAATCCTGAACTTGGAAAAGCGATGGGCATACGTGCAAAAAAACATTATGCATTTTTCAATGGAACTATTGCATGTCGACTGTTATTAATTGATGTTCAACCTGAATGGTTTATGCGATCACGCGAAGAAGTATCTGAAAACGTTGAATCAAAACCCGCGGCTATTCCTGAACAATCTCAAATGGTCGCTAATCGATTATTAAAAAATAAAAAAGCACTAGCATCTTGGGTGAAGAAAAATAATATCCATAATTACAGACTTTATGATGCAGATATGCCTGAATATTCAGTTGCGATTGATCTTTATGAAGATTGGGTACATGTTCAAGAATATGAAGCACCTAAAACAATTGATCCTGATAAAGCAACACAACGGTTACAAGCAGTTGTCGACGCATTACCTGGTGTATTAAACATTCCTGCAAGTCATGTGGTTGTTAAACAGCGTCGTCGGCAACGTGATTTTTCTCAATACCAAGCGTTGGGACATCATGAAAAATACATCACCGTACAAGAAGGAAAATGTAAATTCTTAGTGAATTTGCAGGATCATCTGGATGCAGGTTTATTTTTAGATCATCGACCTATGCGCATGAAAATAGCAGAGCTAGCGCAGGGTAAACGTTTTTTGAATTTATATTGTTATACGGGTTCTGCAACAGTTCATGCGGCATTGGGTGGCGCGTATCGCAGTACCAGTGTGGATATGTCTTCGACGTATACAGCATGGGCGAAGAAAAATCTTGCATTGAATGGTTTAAGTGACGCATTACATCGTGTTACTCAAGCGGATTGCATGAGATGGTTGGATGAGAATCATGAACTGTTCGATTTAATATTTCTTGATCCCCCCACATTTTCTCGATCTAAACGCATGAATGAGGATTTTGAAATTCAACGCGATCATGTTAGGTTGATTCAAAAAACATTGAAGCATCTTGACTCAAAAGGTGAATTATATTTTTCAACCAATTTCAGTAAGTTTAAATTTGATGTTGATGCTTTTCCTAATGTAGTTGTTGAAGATATCACATCTGAAACGATCGATAAAGATTTTGCGAGAAATAAGAAGGTACATCATTGTTTTAGGTTGAAGTGGACTTAAACGGTGATGTTGCTATTTTTTTGAGTCTCTATCGGGTCGTGCGCTGGCAAACACGCCGTGAATACATCCCTGTAGGCTCCTCCTCGACATCCTTGTCTCGGAGGGTTTGCCATCACACAACCCGATACGACTCCAAAATAGCAACAGCAATAGAAAGCCTTTACGTGAGCCGCGAACGCAAGAGAGCGGATATAGAAAGCAGGATTCATCACATCCGCTCACTCACGTTCGTGGTTCTGGTGGTGAGAATAGAACATGGGTGAATGATAAACCTTTTCCTCCGTCACAATGCCATTTAACCTTACATCCCAGGGTTGCGCAAAAATTTCATCAACTTTTTGCATTTCATACGCCAAACCAATTAACAAAGGATGTTTGGGTCGTGGGGTTGCATTCAGAAATTCAAATGTACGATCATAATAACCTGCGCCCATGCCAATGCGATGGCATTGCGCATCAAACCCAACAAGCGGTGTAAAAACAAGATCAAGATTTTCTGCTGGTAAACATGTGTTTACATTCCAGGCGGGTTCTAAAATATTAAAACGATTCGGTTGGAGAGGAGTGTCAGCATGATAGGGTAGAAAATGTAAACTGTTAGGCGTATCCGGTGCGAGCACCGGCAAATAACATTGCTTTCCTTGCTCCCAAATGGCTTCAATGATTTTTTGCGTATGGACTTCATTGCGACGAGATAAATAAATAGCAATGCGATGACTTTGCTCAAAGAAAGGTTGTATAAGTACTTGTTGAGTAATGTGATGGCTATGATCGTCACAGGTATTACGATTCATTGCATCGCGTTGGTGAATAATTTCGTTTCTAAGTACTTCGGTACTGTTGTTCATCATTAATGGCACATCCCGAATTGCCGACAGGCGCATGCCTTGAACCCTGAAGTGAGGGGGGAGTTCTATTGCTGCATCAGGCTTCCTATCGAGACAGGTGTGCACAACAGCAGCATGTGAAGAAATCCCAGGCGTGCAATTATCGGCTCAAAAACAATAACACCTTATCGCACAATCCAGAACGTACCAAACCCTGTATAAAATCCTAACTGTGTTGGTCGTATTTCATCGATTTTCTGCGCTACGATGCTCACATATTTTCAACATATGCTCCGCTTCGTTGCTCAAAAATCGATGAAATACGTCTCAACACAGCGGATTTTAAATCTTGCGAAGCGTCCTTGAAATCAGCCTTAATCTAGCGAGTTTTGAAAACTCTCTTCGCTAACATCTTGCTTATAACTGGATGGAGCGGTAATTAGCACTTCATCCATTGCAGCACTCAACGATTTCATTTTGGCTTCCACATTACCCTTATAATGTAACGAATCGACCCGTTCTGTCAAGAGCTCATGTGCCAAATTCAATGCAGCCATCACCGCGATGCGTTCGGGTGTGGATGCAACATTCCCGCTTTGAATGCGCCGCATATGTTGCGTCAAATGATCGGCCGCTTGTTTGAGTGCGGCAACGTCTTCTGTAGGACAAAGCACACTGTAACGTTTACCCATAATAGTGACTTGCACTGCTTGTTTTTCAGACATAATCTTCACCTGCATCGACGGAATGGACTTGACGTAAAATATGTTCAACTTTATCACGGGCTTGAGATTGTTTTTGACGTAACGATAAATTTTCTTGTTCAAGTTGTAAGTATTGTTTGCGTAGGCGCGCATTCTCTTCGCGCAATTCCTGGCAGCTTTGTACCAACGTATTAATTTTGTTTGCTAATTCATCTAAAGTCAGTTCTGCCATGATTACACCCCTCAATTGTATCCCTACCCAGGAATAATAGCTTTCTGAAGGGTTGGGGTCAAATATAGTGAAAAATGACTATTTATTTTTCACAAGAGTAGCTATATCCTCAAAATGGATGTTTGCATAATAGTTCATTAATCTTTTAATTGATCGATTTTATCAAGGAGGATAACTATGCCTGGGACGTTAGATGTGACAAATTTAAGTGGGGAATATGCACAGTTTCAGGTAGAAAAGTGCAAGGTTGTCAACCTCCCGAATGATGAAATTAAATTAGTTTCTGATCCACAGGGTAAAAGCTACAAGGGAGAAAATATAATTAAATTAATTAAATACATAAGAGAAAAAAAAGAGCGAGAAGAATCCATACCGACAGAATTGTTTTTTCCTGAAGGCGGATATTACTTTGAAGAATCGATCATTGTGAATGTGGAAGGTCTAATTTTAAGAGGGGAAAGAATAGGGCGAGATCAAAAAGAAGGTGGAACGCATCTTTACTTCACGAAAAAATTGACAGTTAAGACAGGAGATCCAGTAACCGGCGAACCGCTTTGGATTTCTGATATTGAGAAGGATTATCCTAATGCCAATAATAATACTCCGGATGATATTGGTCCAACAGATAATTCGAATATGTATTATAGGGTTAAATATACTATTCGTAATTTAGAGCCGAGTCAAAACGATAAAGCTAAAAAAGGCTGTATCGATATCCGATCTAAGCATGTGACAATAACTAATTTTACTATCACTCAAAAACATAATCGACCACATAAATCGTATGTGTATCCTCCAGCTATTTGGGGAAGGCATTACAGTGAACAACAAGTAAAAGATGGGAAGCTAGTAGTTGATAATCAAAACAATCCAGTAATGGATAGATATGCCTCAGAATATTGCCACATTGAAAATATCTATTTTTTAAATACTTTTTATGGAATCAGGGTTGATAGTGGTAATGCTATGATATCTTGCATTTATGGGCATCCTATTTTTCGAGGCATTCACTTACATCGACCGGGCTCTTCAGACCCTATGCATGTGTCTCACATACATTTTAAAAGGACTGATGGTGACGACGATCCGCAATTTAGAACGCTCAGTGGTTTTTTTGGTCAGGCATTTTATTTTACAGGTTGCGAACATACCATGATATCCGATGTGTTTGCGCTTGGTTATGCTTATGGCTTTTATTTTAGCTCGGGCAAAAATGTAAAACTACACATTACGAATGTAGATTTTGATTCATGCCGCTTTGCAATCCGAGCGCATAAGGATTCACATGGAAGCGCCCAAATAAGTAACTTAACGGCTCGTTGTGGGGGAAAATGGAATGCAAACAGGGATCAAATAGGATCACGACGGGAAGAGCATGACAGGTCAAATGCTATGGGAATTTTCATTGAGTCAAATGCTGACGATGAAAATAAGAAAAAAGGTTTCAATATGCAGTTTTATAATCTTATGATTCTTCAGCCGTACGAAACGGGAATAAATGTGAGTGGCCCTAGTTACCTTATGATAGAGAATTTAGGGATGTTTTGTTGGGGAATAAATCCAAAAACACAAGATAGAGAGCTTCAGTCTAGTCTTGTAGCAAAAAGTGGTGCAACAATACAAGTAGGAAATAATCGCTTTGTAACCGATATCCATGTTATTCAAGAGCACCGTACAGAGACAGGAGGGCGCATTCTTGGAAAATTAAATTACGAAAAGGCTCTTTCCTCTGTTGCTAGTAGCTCGAGCCCTGTCACTCATTCCGGCATTCAAGGCGGCAAAGCCTCAGGGGTAGATAAGAATATTAATGGGCAAGGCAAAAGACAGTTTAATTTTCGCATCTCAAAACTATAGTGGGCAAGTTGAGAAAAGGAAGTTGGGTGAAGCATGATTGGGCAACTAATGTTATAATCGTAATTTAAACTAATACGATCATATATTATATGTCAGATATCAAACAACTTCCTTCTTTTGAGGATGTGGCCAACTTGTTTGGCAAATCCTCCGTTTATACCCATCCCAGTTTTGCGCATGGCTATTGGTTAGGCATGATTTGCGGGGGTGTTCAAGCTTCTCCGAAAGCTTGGCTAGAAACCGTGTTAGGGCAAGAAGAAAATTGGGCGAAGTTGCCGACTCCCTTGCAACACATGATATTACTGACGGCGGAAGCCTCTGTCGAGCAATTGGGTGATTCTCAATACAGTTTGCAATTGTTAATTCCAGATGATGATGAAGATCTGGATGATCGTGTTCATGCTATCAGTGAATGGTGCCGGGGTTTTATGCAAGGGTTTCGTGAGCAAAATCAAAAACATCATGAATTATTGCAAGGTGACGCGGCAGAAGCGTTAGCTGATATAAATGAAATCACGCAAATGGGTTTAGAATTAGAAGATGACCCAGAAGAAGAACAAAATTATATAGAATTAGTTGAATATGTTCGCGTTGCAGTGATACTTATTCATCAAGATTTATTAAGTAAGCAAAGTCAACCTACGGGTGGTTCACCCATTTTGCACTGAGAAACACAAACATGGTGATGATTACTTTAGCGGAATACCGAAAACGTCGCGACATCTTGATGAAAGCATTAGGTACAAATGCAGTGGCTATTTTACCAGCCGCAATTCATCACAAACGTACTAAAAGTTCAGAATATCCTTATCGACAAGAAAGTAATTTTTATTATCTCAGTGGATTCAGCGAACCTAATGCGGTGCTTGTATTAATCGCCAGCTCTCATGAAGTTATATTATTTAATCAAGAACAAGATCCTAAAAAAATGCAATGGGAAGGTCCTGTGTTAGGGCAAGAAGACGCCAATAAAATATTAGGGGTTAATGCAAGTTATTCCATTAATGACATTCAAGAGCGTTTACCTAAGTTAATAGAAGGTAAAGTAATTTATAGCACACAAGAGCAATTGCCTTGGGTAGATGCGGATAAAAACATAGAACCGTTATCCCCTTTGATTGCACAACAACGCATCATTAAAAGTACCGCTGAGATAGAATTAATGCGTAAAGCCGCGCAAATCAGTGTCGCGGGACATCGCAGAGGAATGCGAGAAACAAAGCATTGCGAATATGAATATCAATTAGCAGCGGAATATGAATATGTATTTAAACGTGAAGGTGGAAATGAATTAGCTTATTCATCTATTGTTGGCGCCGGGGCGAATGCATGTGTCTTACATTACCACGCAAATCGCGATAAATTAATATCAGGTGATATGGTGTTGGTAGATGCAGCGACGGAATACCAGAATTATGCTTCTGATATTACGCGGACTTATCCAATTTCCGGAAAGTTTTCATCGTTGCAAAAAGATATTTATAACGTTGTGTTAAATGCGCAAGAAAATGCAATTACACAAGTTAAACCGGGCGCTACATGGGACGTCATTCAAGAACAAGTGGTGGATGACATGGTGCAAGGTTTGTTGGATATAAAAATATTAAAAGGCAATAAAAGCGATATTATTGAAAAACAATCGTACCGTGATTTTTATATGCATTCGATTGGCCATTGGATAGGATTGGATGTGCATGATGTTGGAGCGTATAAAACAGATGAGAAACCGCGTCCGTTTGAGCCGGGAATGACATTAACCATTGAACCAGGAATTTATTTATCAGATAAAAGCATCGGTATTCGAATTGAAGATGATATCGTAGTCACAGAAAAAGGTTGTGACATTTTATCCGGTGGATTAGCGAAAACTGTGAATGATATTGAAAACGAGATGGCTTCGTAGTAATGAAAGAATGTGATGTCGTTATTGTCGGTGGTGGTTTGGTAGGCTATTTAGCCGCGTTATCATTAGCATCATTAAATCTCAATGTTATTATTTTAGAATCGAAAAAGGTTGATCTTTCATTATCCTTGCAACAAGACGGTCGTGCAATCGCATTAGCATATACCTCTTGTATATTATTAAAGCATTTATCTTTATGGGAAAATTTTGAATCTGAAGGATGTCCGATTGAAATGGTACATGTTTCAGAACAGGGTGCTTTTGGTAAGGCTCGCATTCGCGCATCGGATATGAAATTAGATTATTTGGGACATGTGGTTCCAGCGCCTGTATTAGGCTTTCATTTGGCGAATGCGGCGCGATCGCACAATCATATCACTGAAATAGCGCCCGTTCATGTCAATGATCTTGAATTGCATGAAGACCATGTGATTATCGATAACAACATAAAAGCCAAGCTTATCTTGGCGTGTGATGGCGAACATTCAGCGTTGCGCGAAAAATTAAAACTTAACACGGAAATAAAAAATCATCATCAACAGGCTATCGTAGCGAATATTAATATAACAAAATCGCATGAAAATACAGCCTTTGAACGATTCACAGAATTAGGTACGCTAGCGTTATTACCCTTAAAAAATCAACGCATGACCAGTGTATTAACGGCTAATGACGATGTATTTCCAGAATTGGGATCACTGAATGATGCTGATTATCTGAAATTACTGCAACGTTTGATAGGGAAACGGTTGGGCGAATTATCGAACTTAGGAAAGCGTTTTTCTTATCCTTTGCAATCATTGAATTGTAACGATATACAACAAGGGCGATTTATATTGATGGGCAACGCGGCGCATACGGTTAATCCTATTGCGGCACAAGGGTTAAATTTAGCCATTCGTGATATTGCGGTTTTAATTGATGTCATCAAAACGCATGGACTTACTATTCCTGCATTCAAAATTTATGCGGAAAAAATATTACCCGAACAAGAATCCATGTTCAACATGACAGAGCGTTTGGTTCATGTCGCGCAATCTCACTCATATTCTTATTTGAGAAGCTTAGGATTAATAACATTGGATTATTGCGTACCCATTAAGAATCAAATGGCGCGTAGGTGTTTAGGATTAAGTAAGCATCGCGGGAAAACATTGCAGGCGGTGCAAGATGTTATATGATGCAGCGATTACTGGAGGCGGTTTAGTAGGAAGTAGTTTAGCGTTAGCACTAGCAGATGCAGGGTATAAAATACAACTTATCGATGCCAAACCTTGTGTGAATATATTACCCGAATCATTGGATTTGCGCGTCGTGGCTTTGTCAAAAACATCCCTGGATTGGTTAAATCAGATTAATGTACGTTCATTATTAAAATCCGAGCGCGTTGGCCATTTTGAAACCGTCAGTGTTTGCGAAGATGATGTAAACAATCCGTTAAATTTTAATTCTGATACAATTCCATTAGATTATCTGGGTATTATTGTGGAAAACCAGCATGTTTTATATGCGTTGCATCAACGCGTGATGAATCACAAACATATCCATCATCAATTTTCATCTCAATTTCAGGATATCCATGCTATCGATGCAACGTTAATTATTGGCGCAGATGGTGCAGATTCTGAATTGCGTCGTCAATTAGGTATTACGGTACAACATAAAAATTATCATCAACGTGCATTGGTGTGTTACGTTCATACAGAAAAACCACACCAACATATTGCGTGGCAACGATTTTTACCCACAGGTCCCATTGCATTTTTGCCTATGCATGATGAAACCGTATCTTCCATTGTTTGGACATTGCCTGAGCAAGAAGCTAAAGAAAAGCAAAGCCTATCAATAGAAAATTTAAGTGTTGAAATCACACAAGCGACACAACAGTATTTTGGAAAAGTAAAGATCATTAGTAAAGTGGCTAGTTTTCCTTTGCGCATGCAACATGCACATGATTACGGCGCCCAACATTGCATTTTGCTAGGCGATGCCATTCATACGATTCATCCACTAGCGGGGCAAGGCGTAAATTTAGGATTTGCTGATGCGCAATGTTTGTACCAATTACTGAAGGCGACACCCACTCAGCATTGGCGGCATGTTTTGCTGCGTCAAAAATTTGAACGTGCTCGCCGCGGGCATAATACATTGATCATGCGCAGCATGAATGGATTCTTAAATCAGCCTGTGCGACGTGTGGGCATACGCATTTTCAGGCATTCAAGCTGGCTAAAAAAAATGGCAACGCTCGTAGCCATGGGCTAGACTCTGCTTATGGCAAAATCCTTATATTTACAAGCGCAACATCTTGGCTCAGGCGCACAACTGATCGATTACGCAGGATTCGATGTTCCGTTGCATTACGGTGATCCACGGCAAGAACACAACGCCGTTCGTAAAGACGTTGGTATTTTTGATGTATCACATCTTACGATTGTTGATATTGAAGGCATTCAAGCCGAAGATTGTTTACGTTATTTGTTAAGCAACGATGTATTAAAATTACAATACCCCGGTCGCGCGCAACACAGTTGTTTATTGAACGAAGAAGGCGGCGTACTCGATGATTTAATTGTTTATTATTTAGCGCATGGTCAATACCGTTTGGTATTCAATGCTATTACACGTGAACATGTGCTTGCATGGTTAACCATCCAGATGGCGCGTTATCAAGCAACGCTCTATTTGCGCGATGATTTAGTGATGTTAGCCATATCAGGACCTCATTGCTTTGTTGCGTTAAAACAGATCTTAGCGCCCACAGAATGGGCAATTACACAAACGTTAAGTAAACGAACCACAGTGGCCATCAATGATTTATTTATCAGTTACACATCGTATACCGGGGAATTAGGCGTTGAGGTCATGTTGTCAAAAGAACGAGCGGAATCATTTTGGCAAACATGCATGAATGTGAATTTTCAACCCTGTGGTTTGTACGCGCGTGATAGTTTACGGCTTGAAGCGGGACTTAATTGTTACGGCATTGATATGGATATTGAACACACGCCTTTGGAATCTCATTTAATGCGTGCGGTTGATTTGCGCAGCGATAGAGATTTTATTGGAAAACAAGCCTTATTAGATAAACAAGAAAGTACACATGCTTTATAATTTTTTACCTGTTTATGTTGCCGGGCATGTGGGAGAAATTACCAGTGGAGGTTATTCGCCCGCATTGAAACAAGGTATTGGCTTGGTCAGAATACCCTCCAACATTGTTGCAACTACCGCAGAAGTTGAAGTAGATGGAGAACGTTTGCAAGCACATATCATTGAGCCTGGGCAAATTAGGAAAAAAATTGCACAACGCGTGCTTTCTGAAACAGCCGATTTGGTTGAATAAGGGCATCAAGATTTGCGAACATACTCATTGATGATGGATTTGTGTTCTTCTTCTTTAATAGGTTTTTTTAGCACCTGTTTAAAGCCTGCTTGCATGCAGATGGCAATTTTTTCGCGACTCGTTTCAGCCGTGAGCGCAACTATGGGTGTGTCATAATTCGGATTAGAAGGGGTTTGTACGATTTGTTTACCTACTTCATCACCGGGAATATCGGGTAACCCCAAATCCATATAGATTAAATCAAACTGTATTTGTTGAGCGGCCGTAAGGGCATCTTGCCCATTTTCAACAGCAGTTACTTCACAACCCCAGATTTTCAAAAATACCGCAGCTATTTTGCGTGCACTGGCAGTGTCTTCAACGAGCAATACTT
>CAYUEL010000072.1:0-4803 GCA_964443025.1 uncultured Gammaproteobacteria bacterium
TCTTTGACAATCACAAAAAAACTGTGCTTTAAGGTGATTTGATGCAGTGCCAATGCACGCATGGTAACGGCCAATGCTTGTGCACCTGTATTGCCTGATTGACCTGCAACAATGGGTAATAACACGGCTAATGCAGTAAATTGTGCAATGGTATTTTCAAACAAACCCACTACGGATGCTGCTAAAAAAGCAGTTAACAAGTTGATCTCAAGCCAAGGTAAACGTTTTCGAATGGAGAAAAAAACAGGGGATAATGCCGTTTCATCTTTATCAACACCTACCATTCGCCCGATATCAGCAATGGCATCTTCTTTGGTAGCTTGAAATAATTGTTCAGGTTTGATTACACCTAAAAAGTGGTCTTGATCATCAACTACCGCTAATTCACGCAAGTCTGTTTTATTAAGTGAATCTATAACGGTTGATTGTTTTTCAGTCACGAGTAATTGCGTATGTCCATGCCGCATAATGGAAGAAATAATCTCATCTTCTTCTGCCAAAGCAAGGTCGGAAATTTCAACATGGCCCAACAGTTTATTCTCATGATCGACAACAAATAAAACACGTACGTGTTTTTCGTGCGCATGTTTGACACGTTTCAGCGCTTCATCAACGGTCATATCGGGCCGCAACAATGTTGCATTAGGGCTTATTAATACACCGATACAATCGGGATCGTAATGAGGTAATGTTGCAATAGCAGTTGCAGTTTCGTTGTTTAAATGTTCAAGTACATCAGCTTGAGCGTTTTCGTCCAATGAGTCCCATAAGGGAGTAATATTTTGGAGGGGAATGGAAGATATAACCGCTGCTTTTTTGCTTGCAGGTAACAAGTCAAAAATTTTGTATAAAACGTCACTGGCTAAGAGTGGCCAAATACGTTGGACAGTATGTTCTTTTTGATCGATTAACCATTGTGCTGATTCGGGAATAGGTAATAACTCAAGTTGTTGTGCAGCATCACGCGGATGGTGCTGAAAAAATTGCGCATGTAAGACCTCAATTATTTTTTGAGTCATACTTTACCTTTTTAGGTGTTGAATAGATTTCAATAATAAAAGTAAATGATTTTACAAATGCTGCCATAAAAATAAAGAAGTTATCGACCATCAACACAATCCAGGGCTCTTGAGTTTTTGTAGAGCGGGGTAATTGACGTTGACTCAGAACACCTAAAAATTGTTGTGAACGATTCACGACGGGTAAATGATTCACACGAGCCCAGGCAGGATGCATATGTGCTTTTGAAAGCTTGGTAGTTGCAGGCAAATACACAATATCCCGACCCATAATGTCATTTAATGTTTTTTCACGATCAGCAAGTAAAAGATCTCGGATATCAACATAACCTACCAGCTTAAACTCTTCATCAATTACATAAAGGATATGCAATAATTTTGTTTTTAATCGTTTAGCTGATTCTATTGTGGCGCGCACAGAAAGATTTTGATTAAACGCAAATATATCGGTATCAATACGTGAAGCAACGCTGTCCATACCGAAGTTGATTAATGCGTTTATTTGTACGCGTAAATTAATAGGTAAAAGATATAAATAATGCTCACGCTCGTCCATACTGAGTAAAAGCAGAATCCTCACGGTAACTTTCAGCGGGACACTCGTTAATAGAATTTTTATATCTTCATCATGCTGGGATTTTAGGTAATCTGAAACAATGTCACTCATTAAATAAGCGATAATTTCTCCTCGCTCACCAGGTGTGAGATCAGATAAAATAGCCGCAATATCAAAAGGTGATGCTTGATTTAACATCACTGAGGCTTCCTCAGGGTGTTTCCTGAGGTAATAATGTGTGAGTTTATCCAATGACATTATTTAAACGCCGTTAATAATTTCACAATTTTTTGTTGGAAAAGATGTGCAGGAATATGTGCAATACCTTCATCCGTTTCCACTAAAATATGTGTTTGTGTGAAATCGACAACTCGACCCTGTATTTCATCCAGCATGATGCTGCGACCAATCTCAAGTTGCTTTTGAATTTGTTGACATGCAAGTGTATTTTTAAGTATCTCAATGAATGAAAGTGCAAAGCTAATAGCAATGCAAAGAACTGCCCCTGCAAAACCAATGACCGTGAGGCTTGAAAGTAATGTGATGTTGATTTGAAGTTGATCAATACCTAATACGATAAAGAAAACAATTGTAAGCCATTTTGCAAGTTGCGCAAGCGCATGAGCACGTTTTTTCTCAATATGGGATAAACTATTTTGTAAAATATTGTAGAATAAATTGCCTAACACATAACCAATAAACAATATGATGATTGCAATGATCACATTGGGTAAATAATTTAATACCTGCACAAGCAATGAAAAACCTAAGTTTTGCGCTGCTAAAATCAATGCGAAGATAATCAAAAACCAAAAGATAGCATCAGCTACAAGTTTTGATGCCGTATGTTTTCGGGGAGGTTGGTTTTTACCATTCTTGTGGTCAACCACACGATCAAGTCCACGGAATACACGTAAAATAATAAGACGTATAATAAATGCTAAAAACCATCCCAACAAAACGATCACAACCGACCCAATGATATTAGGTAAATAAATCTTGGTGAGATCGCCGAAATAATTGGCGTAAGTTACCAGAAATTCGCGAGTTGTATCTAGCATGAATGCTCCCCTTATATTCGTGTTTATTTATAAAGCAGATATTGTTTCCGCTTGCTCATTTTTCCCTGACAATTAATGCGAAAGGGATCAACAATGACTTGATGCGACAATGCTTCTCGACCCAATAACATACGGAACGTTAAAGGATCGCGGTTGGAAAGAGTCACCTCAATATCCCATTGTCGGTCACCCAATGCAACCGGCGTTAAAATAACAAAACGCTTTTCTTTGTGACCATTTGAACTCATGACATGGCGCACATCAACCACCACCGCTTTACATTCCATCAATAACTTATTATCCCCCTGTATCGGGTGAACACTGAATTTTACATGCATTTTGCCATGTTGGTGATAGGGTTGAATGTCGAATGCATGTAAGGCGGATGTTTTTGCTCCGGTATCAATTTTTGCTTTAATTGAAGGCAAGCCTAATTTAGGAAGCGCGCACCATTCATGCCAGCCCACAACCAATTTGTCTTCAAACTGTTTTGAATGTGTCATGCAGCGCTTTATCCTTGATAGGGATCATTAGGGTGAATAGGTTTTGCATGTGTTTCAATATATTCGATTACAAGTGTTGCAACATTTTTTGATGTGACTGTTTCAATACCCTCAAGACCAGGTGATGAATTGACTTCCATAATCAGCGGACCGCGATTTGATCGCAGCAAATCAACGCCTGCCATTTTTAATCCCATGGTTTTTGCAGCTTCTATTGCAGCTTCGCGTTCTAATTTTGTTATTTCAACGAGTTGTGCAGTTCCTCCGCGATGTAGATTAGATCGGAAATCACCGCTGACTGCTTCGCGTTTAATACTGGCCACAACTTGATCACCGATCACAAATGCACGAATATCAGAACCTTTACTTTCGGCAATAAACTCTTGCACAATAATATTGGTATTTAAACCGATGAATGCTTCGATCACACTTTCCGCTGCTTTTTTTGTTTCTGCTAATACAACGCCGACACCTTGCGTTCCTTCTAATAATTTTATAACTAACGGTGGACCACCTACAATTTTAATAAGATCATCTACATCACTGGGTGAATGAGCAATGCCTGTGACAGGCATATCAATGCCTTTGCGTGATAGTAATTGCAATGAGCGAAGTTTATCGCGTGAACGTGTAATTGCAATCGATGGGTTAATACTATAAACGCCCATGGTTTCAAATTGACGAACAACTGCAGCACCATAAAACGTACGTTTCGCACCGATACGCGGGATGATTGCATCAAAATGAGGTAGTTTTTCGCCGCGATAATGCATGGTTGGTTTGGAAGCCGTGACATTCATATACGCACGTAAATAATCGACAACGTATACTGTGTGCCCACGTGCTTCAGCGGCTTCAATCAAGCGCTGAGTTGAATAAAGCTTTTTATTCCTGGAAAGTATGGCAATCTTCATGGGTATATCATAGTTCATGTGGTAGAGCACCGCAATGCAAATCCATCGAACAAATTTTATGCTAATATGTGCTCATGAGAACCCACATTATCATGCATGAATTATTTGAAAGCCCGGCGGCAATTAACACCTGGCTTAAGCAAAAACAATTTCCAATCACGTGGAGTCATTTGAGTGTGGGTGAGTCGCTGCCTGACACCGCCGATGATTTTGATTTTTTGCTGATCATGGGTGGGCCACAAAGCCCTAGTACCACATTGGAAGAATGTGCTTATTTTAACGCTGAGAAAGAAATCAAGCTGATCAAACAAGCGATTAAGGCTAATAAGCATGTCCTTGGGATATGTTTAGGTGCACAACTTATTGGTGAGGCGATGGGCGCACAATACGAACATAGCCCCCATAAAGAAATTGGTATTTTTCCTGTGACATTAACAGAAGCAGGGCAGCGCGATCCTATCTTTTCGAAATTTCCCCAGACATTCATGAGTGCGCATTGGCACAATGATATGCCTGGTATTCCCCCAGGGGCTGAAATCTTAGCCACAAGCAAAGGATGTCCCCGCCAGGTCATTCGCTTCACGAGCAAAGTGTATGGTTTTCAATGCCATATGGAATTTACCACACAAGTGGCTGAAGGCTTGATTCGCATATGCTCTCAAGACCTCAAGCCCACAGAAGAACATCCCTATATTGATCACACCGATAAAATACTCAGTTACGACTATTCAGTTATGAACAAGCTGATAT
>CAYUEL010000072.1:4813-10999 GCA_964443025.1 uncultured Gammaproteobacteria bacterium
AACTTAAAATAAGAATATAATGAGAGAATTATGAGCATTCCTCGGGTTATAGTTGACAAACTAACTTCATATGGCTTTTGTGAAGAGGATGCCCATTATTTAGTAGGTGCCACCCAAAAAGAGGTAAGAACTCCGAGGGCAGGGGGCGCTAAAAACAAGCAGTTGAAATATATTCATGAAATGGAACCTCTGGCCAGTATTCCTCCAGGTCAAGGACAGATTGTCAATGCACCTCTTACATTCAAAATAAACCGTTACGGCACAGCGACGCAAAGGCAATACCGTTATTATAAAGCTCCTACGGGCAGCACGTACCTTATCTTAGATAGTCTTGGGAAAGGTAATGTAGGTGAGGTTTTTTATGCATTGAAGCTTTGGCCTCATGATGCTCAAGGAACTTGTGAATTTGCCTTAAAAAGCATTTCTAAAAAAGACGGCCTGATATTTAGTGCTGATTTTTTTCAAAAAACAGCGCAGTTGGAAAAGCAGGTTGCTCAAGAAATATATCACATTCCTCAAGAAGAGCAGTTATCAAATAGCAGTCACCACCATCTTATCATCCCGCTTGTCACAGGTACCCCATTGGAAAAAATGCCTGAGCGACAAGCCACGTTGGCTTTCTTAAAAGGAACTCAAGCAATATTAAGAGAACTGCGTGATACGTTTCATGATAAAGGCTTTACTCATGGCGATTTAAAACCCAATCATATTGTACTTAGCAATGATTTTGAAAAAGCCCAATTGATTGACTTTGGTCATTGTGCAAAAGCATCCGATGTTCCGATCATCCGTATTTTAGGCTTTGAAGTTAAGCCATTACCCATGTTATACATGCAGCTCGCTGGAGCTTGGAACGCTGCATGGAATCCGCGTCCAGCGACGAAAGCAGAAGACATTGCTGTGTTAGGAATCATCTTAGCTCAAAAAATTCATGCCAATCCAACATTGAAAGAGCAACCCTTTTTGATCGATTTGGTCAAGGAAATGCAAGGTGTTGTGCATGCTAAAGGACAAGAGACTCAAAAAGATGCGAATTATTTTATCAATAAAATAGATATCTTTTTGAGTGGGGAATGTAAAACGCAGGCAACGGCATTTTGTAAAGCATTCGTTGAGGCCGATTCATTATGGGATGTTTCATGGAACTATTCTGTTGAGAAACTCATCGGTTATGTCACTTGTTTTCCTGGGCGTGAGAAGTACGATCTTCTGAAAAACATGAAGGTTGAAATTGATAAGCAAGTTGAAAAGCGAGAACAGGGTGAGAAATCTTTTTTCGCATCACTCGCCGATTCGTTATGGAGCTTATTCGATGATACGCCTTATACACGGCTTGAACGCCAAAAGATTACGCTATTAAAGTCGGCTTACGATCAATTGGTTTGGCGTGATGCCCTTAATGCACAATTATCACCCCAAGAGAAAGCTGATTTAAAGAATTATTCCACAGGGCTAGTAAGGTGGACTCCGTCGACCCCGGCTCAACGTGATCTTGGTGAGGATTCTACTTCTAAACACTCTGCGTGCCACAGCGAGTTTCGAAAGAAGTCTATTAAATAATCCAGTCGTTCACTGAAAATCCAATACCGACGGCATTGGTGAAATGATCGTATTCAATCAAGCTTTGCCCATAACCTGAGAAGCCTTGTAAATATAAACGTAACGGCGAATCACCTAATTGACGGCTGACCGTACCGGTGAACTGCATGCGATCTCCTCCATGCGTGAAGTTTTGTATTTGCAATGTAAACACTAATTTATGTAATTTATAACTGCCTCGAATTTGCGCATTACCTAAGTAATCCGTGATATTCGGATTATGCAAATCACTCGAAGAATCTTTAAAGATCAATGCCCAAACATTGCCCGATAATAACCAATTATTGCCACCGTAATCCACACCAAAAATTGCACGGTTCCATGAACGTTCCAAACCACCGCCCCGACCATTGGATTGATGATTAATATGTCCGCGGAAATGAAGGTCAGGACTATAACGGTAAGTTAAAATGGCCTCAGGTTCATAATCGGTTTCGCGGAACCAGGGGGAACTGGCATACAATTGCCAATAAGACAATTGTGAATAAGCAAAACTTAAATCCATCGGTTGTCCAAACATGTCTTCCCATAACGGTAATAGCAAACTGAGTTGAAATTTTACTTCGCCCTTATGCACGGGTTGATCATCGGGTGTATTACCTTCATAAATACTGGTGTAGGGAGATGCGGTGTAATAGTAGGGCAATAAATAAGTCGGCTTATAGAGTTGTAATACAAACGGCAATTGACCCGCCACTTCCATGACTCGGTTACGTTTTTCTAATACGGTTTCTTGTCCCGCAACTTCTTGATCATCAATAACGATGGGTTCTGGAACTTCTATTTCAGGTACTTCGGTAACGCCAGTTTCTTGTGCTTGCGCAACCAGAGCTAAAAGTAATATGCTGAAACAAAACACCCGCTTCAACAAAGTTGTACCTCACATTATGGGAAGGTAGTTGTAATAGTGAAACTATTGGAGGTGACCGTTACACCATTGGAATAGGTTGCTGTCACAGTGGCTGTGATTGGGTTAGGGTTAACATTGTTATTGCCAATGCATGAAATAACACCCGAATTATTGATTTGGGCATTGCCTGATATGTCGTCACTGCTTATCGAATAACTCACCGGTGAACCTAAGAAATAAGACGCGGTGGCAAACGTTTCGTTACCGATTCCGAGAGTAATATCAGGAATATTAGACGCCAGACCTGTTGTCTCATCAGTAGAGGAGAGGGCTTGTTCATCCGCCTTCGCCAATACCAATGGCATATAAACAGCGGGTTGGTTTGTCCAATCGAGTAATGTTTGATCTAACAAACCTGCTTGTACAGGAGCTGCGTTACCGACTAAAGTAATCGTCACAAACCCTGCCAATGCATCACTAATTCCTTCGCGACCTTGTGTGGCTTGACCTTTAACACCTAACTCCAATGCCATGTTTTTCATTGGGATTAAATAATTCACGCCACCGTAATAGTTTGTATAGAGGTTCGCTAAATCTGTGCCCAATTGTGCATTCACGCGATCACCAAAAGGTTGCGTGATAAGGCCACTGAAACCAAGTCCTTCAGAGGTTTCATTGTTGCTGTATTCATAAATGAAACGGGTATTATCGTAGCGTGCTTTGGCATCGACGATTGTAAGTGTGGGTAATTCAAAAGCAAATCCCGCAGCGGTACCATATGTTTTTTTTTTTTTTATACGTGCGTTATCTTCTACTTTTTTATCAGGTGTGTATGCATAATAACCTGATACTTCAAACGCGAGGGGTAATGAACTGTTTTCAAGGAAAGGTAAGAACTGATATGCCAGTCCACCGGCGTATTGATCGACCCACACTTGTTGATTGTTGATGTAAGTAAAAGCAATATCCTGATTCTGTAATAAGTATTCACCACCTAACTTAAACCGATTATGCGGCGTGAGTTCATAAGCCAATGTTAAATTACCGCGATACGATTCTTCGTATCCTGCTTCCAGCAATGCGCCAATAGCAAAGTTATCACCTAATGTGAATAGTGCTTTAGGTGCAATCCCGACGGTTTCGATGGTTGTGTCATTCGCTAACAAAGCGAGGGGACAAACAAATAAACCAGTAATAATAACTCGACTTAATTTCATGCAGCCATCATATACCAAAATTTTATTTTAGGAAACTCTAGATTTTAGGAGATTTTAGGAACGTAGTTATGAATGTTTTGTGCTTGGTTATCAGAATACGTTTCCAGTTCGAGGTTATGAGTTTTGTTATTCCATAAATAAGTAGCGGTACGAATAACCGATTTACCGCCTTCAAGCGCGTCTTGTGATCGGTATTCCGCATAAGGCAAATCTTCGCCCTGTGTATCATCATCACTTTCTTGTGTCGACATGTAGGTATTAGCAGAACCTAAACCACCGCCGGTTCCTGCAAGAATTTTAGAAGCCACGTGATTGCCTTCGGCTCCTTTGGCTGATAAACCCGCATTTGCACCGGCATTGGCAGCGGCTAATACATGAACGGGATAACACAACGTAACAACCAATGCTGAAACAGGTAAATAAACCAGTGAAAAAATAAATGTTGCTAGTCCACCGAAAAGCCATCCTACTTTTTGTTCACAGGCAGAATAAATATGACTCACTTCTTGTTGGCCCGCATGGTAGGATTTAATCGCTAAATCTGTGACAACTCCCGCTCCTCGATAAGCTGCAATGGTAGCAAAACTTAAATAACCGATAAATCCAACCACTAAAAAGATTGAACTGAATGCTCCACTTAAACCATGCAGAGGCCCCAGTAATTTTAAAAATGCAATGCTTGCTTCGGCAGAGGCATTAAAGAAACTCCATAAACCATAAGTACCTACACCTGCAAAAATAAAAAATACACCGAGATGGGCGTAATCACGTGCAAGATGTCCTGGTCGAGGCTTCATGCTGCGAAAAGATTGAGAGAGATAGGCAAGGTTAAAATCATGTCTGGCGAGGTAATTCACCGGAGGGTGAGTCGCTAGCGCCCAATTTGCCACGAATGAAATGACTGAAAAAATACCTAATAAAAAGGCCCAGCCGATATCCCCCGCCGCCCAACTGCTGATGTTGACATCCACTCCCATTTCATCAAAAGCAGGAATAACACCAGAGACAAAATAAGCGGTCATTGCAAACGCGGAAATGGGTGCTATCACAAAAGTAAACAAGCCAATGAAAAACTTTTTATGGGGAGATACTTCATGAAAGTGATAAGTTTCATCGGTTGTAATTTTTGCTTTGAGGTAGATGGTTTTACGATTTTTTTCTTCTGCGTGAGTTTCATGAAATATGCTGAAATCTTTATTAAACAGGCGGTACAACATGATGGGTATGCAAACCCAAAACATCGCAATGTTCGCCACCAATGTTGCGATACCGGCTGCAAAACCTAATTCCGCCCATAAACCCAGATCGGTAATTGTATAGATTGAAGCGGCGGCGCACAAAAACGCGTAAGTGATTGCAAAGAACCAGCCTACCCAATATTGCCAACGTTTCTTGCGGTATTTCCACAGTTCAGGATTAATAAATCCTTCCCAGAAATCATCCAGTGCTTTTTCACGTTGGCTAAAAAAATCTTTCCAACGTTGAAGAAGTGTTAAATCTGAATGTTGTTCCGTGGCTGATGCAGTCATAGGTCGACTATACAGTGAAGCGCATCGAATAGTCAATTGCATGAATATTTTTAGTTAATAAACCTAACGAAATATAATCCACGCCTAATTCCGCCAGGGTGACGACGTCTTTTGAATCAATGCCAGACACTTCAATCAAAGTTTCAGGATGAGGGATTGCTAAGGCTTGTCGAATGGTATTGAGTGTAAAACCATCCAACATGATGCGATGAACGCCCGTGGTTAATGCTTCTTTATATTCATCGATGTTTTCCACTTCTACTTCTAAAAATTTTTTCGGATGTAATGATCGTGCTTGTGAAACCGCTTTCGTAATCGATCCACACGCCATGATATGATTTTCTTTAATGAGAAATGCATCATGCAATCCTTTGCGATGATTCGTTCCTCCGCCCACACGCACCGCGTATTTTTGCGCTAACCGCAATCCGGGAATCGTTTTACGGGTATCAGAAAGTTTAGTCGATGTATGTTTGATTTTATCCACCCAATAATGTGTGGTCGTTGCCGTCGCACTCAATGTTTGCAAAAAATTTAACGCGGTTCGTTCACCCGTTAACAATGTACGTGCGAGTCCTTGAAGCTTGCATACAACCGTATTAGCCGGAACGTGATCGCCTTCCGTGACTTGCCAATGAATATGAATGGAAGGGTCGAGTTGTGTGAACGCTTTTGTTGCGAAAAGTTGCCCGCATATTATTGCATTTTCATTTAATGTGATTTGCCCTTCAATCATTTTATCGGGCGGTATTAATGCTGCGGTAATATCACCGCTGCCAATATCTTCGGCCAATGCGGCTCGAACGATTAAATCAATGTATTGAGAATCTAGCATAGTAAGATAATATATCATAGCATCAGAATGGCAACAGAATCTCGTGGAAAACCTTTACGTGAGCCGCGAACACGAGAGCGGGTGCGAGAAATCATGCTTCCTACATCCGCTTGTATCGTCATTGCGAGGAGTGCGTAGCACGACAAAGCAATCCAC
>CAYUEL010000073.1:0-1114 GCA_964443025.1 uncultured Gammaproteobacteria bacterium
GTACCACCGAACACATCCACGTCGCTATTTTTAAGGTTCATTGTGCCTTGGCTGTCGCCGTTAACACCAGCACCGATGTACCAACCAGTAGTCCAGTCACCGTTATAACCGTTTTGGTTATAAGCAGGACCTGTAGAAGCAAAAGCAGATAAGCTAACAGCTAAGCTGCTTGCTACTGCGATTGTTGCGATTTTCTTATTCATAACTTTCCCCTATTACGTAATAGTTTAGTTAAAGATTAGTTCAGCAAACGCCGACAACAAGTTGTCTTTGTTTGCATTCCTACATAGTCTTGTATTCTAGGACACAGTCTTGTCCATTACAAATACCTATGAGGTATCTAACATTTCTTAGCGATTATAGATAAAAAAAGTTAAAAAATCTAGTGGGTTAGAGAAAGTTAAAAAGAAATTAGGAAAACAATAAATTCGTCAATATTATGACAGACGCTAGTTGCTGAGATTACTCAGCAGGACTAG
This sequence comes from uncultured Gammaproteobacteria bacterium, assembly GCA_964443025.1. Lineage (GTDB taxonomy): Bacteria > Pseudomonadota > Gammaproteobacteria > JABCZS01 > JABCZS01 > JAJFKJ01. The sequence continues at coordinate 480 of CAYUEL010000073.1, forward strand.
CGTTGTGCTTGATAATTGCGTCAATAACTTCGTTTGAGTTGATATCGTCACTTTCATCATTCAAGGTTGAAAGATCAACGATGTGATTTTCGATGGCGATACTACTTTCAAGTACTGCTTCATCTACATGTTCTAACGCATAAGCTTGTTCTTCTGCATTAAGCGTGTCTGAAAGTTTGTTGTATTCAACAGTATTTTTTGTTCCTGTTGTTTCTTCTACAGCACGTGAGAATGTATCGTAGAGTTCGTCAACATCATCCGTGTCCAATGAAGTGCTGCTAGGTAATGCGTTGCCTGCAGAAGGGATGACAGGAACTGTGGTGTATAAAGGAACCGTGGTTGCACTGCCTGGTAATGGTGTACCGCTAACGGTAGGGCTAGATGCTTGTATTGCAGGTCCTGATGTAGGTGCTGTTGTTATAGTTCCTGATGTAGGTGCTGTTGTTACAGTTCCTGGTGTGAATGTAGGAATTGCTGTTGATGGTGAAGCAATTGGTGCCGGTAAAACAACAGGTGAAACAGCGGGTACCGGTACATTAAGTGCTAATGTACACATTGCACCGCACCATTGCATGTTGGCATAATTACCTGTATTTAATTCCCAGGTTGTGTTCATGTCAAAACCATTATTGGTA
>CAYUEL010000073.1:1124-5559 GCA_964443025.1 uncultured Gammaproteobacteria bacterium
AGTCAGCAAATGCTGCTGAATCTAATACGGAAATACCTGAAACATTGGTAACGCCGCCACCAATTAATGTTCCAGCATTATTAACATTAAGTAATGCGTTGATGTTATTGGAAGTATTATAACCAGCAACATCACCCGCAACAGCACCTTGTGCATGGCCTAAAGCAAGGGCATTATCAATAATGCCTGTGTTGTAGCCTGCAATGCCACCGGCAATGCCGCTTGAAGCTTTTGCAATCACATTGCCTGAGTGAATCGCATTAATGATGCTGCCGTTATTTTGACCTGCAACACCACCGACATTAGTCTCACCTGTTACGGTGCCGCCGATGCTGTAAACATTTTGCAATGTGCCTGTGGAATAACCAGCAACACCGCCCACGTAGTTATTACCAGTGATATTACCGTGATTACCTACATCAGTAAGACTTCCGGCGGCAGAACCAGCGATACCACCGACATAATTATTACCGGTTACATTAGCGTAGTTATAAATTGGGCCATTAATATTTGAACCAAGATAACCGAAAGCACCACCGACATAGTTCGCATTAGGCGCATAAATTTCGTTAGATGAAATAATAAGACTGTTCACGCCAATAGAAGTATTAGCATTACCTTGGCCTATAAATCCGCCGATATTGCTCACTGCGTTTTGATTATTAATAGAAGCATCAATAGTCACATCACCCATTGATATTGCGCTGCCAAAAACTGCATCACCGGCAAAACCACCTACGTAGTTTGCACCCATTAAGTTCCCAACGTGAATATCAACATTACCCAATGTGCCGCCTGAATTCCCCGCTATTTGACCGGCAAAGCCGCCGACATGATCTGTACCTGAAATTGTGCCGCCCACATTAATGTTAATATCATCCATCGTATATGGAACGTTTGATTTAAAGAAATCGCCTGTAAAACCACCCACAAAATTTGCACCGGTAATATTATTTGACACGGTTACATTGATAGGACCGTCCACATTAGTTCCGCGGATAAAACCGATCGCTCCGCCGACGTGATCACCGGTACCAGTGACAGACTGACCTGTAATATTAATACCATCTAAGAAAGAGCTATATCTAACGTCACCTGCCAATATACCCACATTATTAAGACCACGAACGGTAGTCGCATGAATATCAGCACCGATAATAGTGGCGTTATTTAGAAATGCAAACAAGCCAACGCTAGAGGCATTGGGTCTATTAATAGTTAAGTTTTTAATTTGATGTCCGTTAAAGTCAAAAATACCAGAAAATGGGGTATTAGATTGACCAATTGGATCAAAATTCATGCCTGATAAATCAATGTCGCCACTTAATGCATAATTATAAGAAAGAGTTTGAGCATAAGAGCTTGACACAGCGCGTGCGTCGGTTTCTACGCGTTGTAAATCAGCCGCATTATGAACCCACATGTAAGAGGTAACGTTGCCATTAATTAATGCAGCATAATTAACAGGAGTTCTGTAATTATTATTTGAATAATAAACATCGGTGCTGTTTGCACTGACTACGTTTGGAGTTAAAATAACTTTGTCACCGCTTAATACAACATGGTCCGCTTGAATCATGCCAGAAACGTTAACCATGCTTTCTAATAAGTCATCTACTGCGACAGCAGTTAAGATAACATCGGTATTATTATTCATCGCAACGATATCGCCTGCGTTATTAACGTTTGCACTTGTTAAGGTGCTACTTGCATCGAAAGTAATAAGATGGTCGCCATATAAGTCTAAAGTATAAACATCGCCTGCAGCTAAAACAATTTTGTCTAAGTCTGCTTGAATAATACCTAAGTTTTCAACACTAGGAGAAACAACAGCTGCAAAACCTGCAGCTTTAATGGAAACATTAGAACCTTGTTCAAATACAATCGACGCATTCGGATTGGTTACTTGATCGAACTTGTAATTGCCTGCAATAAAATTAGCATCAGTAATATCAGTGGTAGAAGCTAATAGACTGCCTACATTAATAGCAGCATTTTTACCAAATACGATACCATTAGGATTCACTAGAAAGATTTTACCGTTAGCGGTTAAGTTACCGTAAATTTTAGAAACGTTATTGCCTGTTACGCGGTTTAAGGTAACAGAGCTATCGCTTAATTGTTGAAAGTTAACTGTTTCAGTTTCAGCGATAGAGAAGTCTTGCCAGTTGATGATGGCTTTATCAGTAGCAACATTGATAGTAGTGGTATTACCGGCCTGGTCTACAGTAGCGGTACCATAGGCAACATCAGCCCCAGTAGGTGCTGCTAACGCTTGGGCGGCAACAGCGAGAAGACAGATACTGCATGTGCTTGATATACGGTTCATACATAGCTCCTATTCAACAAGACCAGATTAACATGGGCCGACCAGTTTGGTAAACGAACAAAGTGTGAGAAATTGTAACAAAATGGATCCTAACTCATTGATTTTTAAGGGATATGGTGTTAGGTCATGGAGACTTGGGGGGTCTTGGGTTGGGTTGGTTTAAGGGAGGGGCCTTCTAAAAAGCTTATGATAGAGGTGTGTCCCTTTTCTTTAGCCCAATCCAAAGCTGTGTTTCCATTGCTGCTTTGACTCATAACATCAGCCCCTCGATGCATTAAGAATTTAACGTCGTCTAAGAAACCCAAGGCAGCGGCTCGCCGTAAGGCAAAAGATTTATCGTTTCCAGTTTTATATTTTTCGCACATCTTCGTTTCTAATTGAACTTTTAATGCTTCATGATCGCTGTTTATCAAAATATCAACAACAGTTTTACCGTCTTTATTTTTAATATTCCAGTGAGCATTAAATTTTAACAGTGATTCAAATGTTTCCTTATGATTGCGGTTGGTTGCCCAATGCAACGCTGTTTGTTGATCTGTTTCGGATTGTGTATTAATAAATGCACCTAATTCAAGTATTAATTGAATATCCTGATGACAATTATTAACAGCTGATGTGCGCAACATTCGATTAAGATTCATAATTTGTTCGGGCGTTGAATAACGTTTTAACAAATCAGCTACACGATTTTTATATTGTTTTGATTGTTCTTTCGATTTTTCAATGTCATCTTTGACAAAGTTCAGTTTTGCAATCATTTCAGTGGATTTTAATTTAATATCACTACTTCCATCTGCTATTTTGTTTGCAAGATCTGCATAATGATAAGCTGATTGTAGCCAAGTTGTTCTGCTGTAACAAAATGCCGCACGGTAATAAGCATCGGCTTGTTCAGCGCTTCCCGGTATGGAAAACTTAGCGGCCATTAAAAAACAAAATCCAGCCACGAGAAAGCGGTCGTATTGTTTATTTGTGATATCTGAAATATCTTGCTCGGTGGGGTTATCGCTGGTATCAACGATAGCGTGTCCAAGCTCAGAACAAGCTTCACTGTTCATGATTTCAATTTTATTTTCTTTTTTAAGCGCTTCAATTTGTTCTGGAGTGGGAGATAAGAATTCTGTCATCTCCCTAGGATCCCTATCGGGGTAATCGCTTCCTAATTTTAATAAATAAATGACATTGGGAGTTCGAACAATGTAATTACCATGTGTTAAACGAAGAACCCTATTATTTTGTTGATTTAAAACTACCCCTTCATCATTTATATTGAATGCTCTTGGTGTATTAATAACAGAGGTAACATAATCAGTTAATTTTCCTTGCTCGTAAGCTTTAAGAGATTTGTCTTGATCAATGATAATGGGAGGGATACCATGGTGCATGAGAATGACATTCACCAATATTGCAGAAACTGTGTCATTGGATACACTAAATGGTTGTAAATAGCGTAATTCCAGGGCTTTTGCTGCGATTTCAGCCGGGGGCTTTTTTGCTTGGATCATTGAAATAAGTTGAACGCAAAATAAAAGCATTTCTCCAGCAATTTTTTGAGGTGCGGCGCTAAAGCTTAAAGAGTACATGAGGTAATGATAGCCGGGGTCAAAAATCAGTTCTTCTTGGATGAATTGTTCGACCTGAAAATTGAAAGCTAATCCATTGTTGAATTGTTTTGTAATTAAACCATCCAACAATGTGTTAATCGGACCACTAATATGTTGAGCGGGGTAAAGGCTTGATTCTTGAACAGCGGCTTCTCTTAACTGTTGTAGACGATTTTCAAGTTTTATTGCACATTGGGCATATTGCTTTGCAGCTTCTTTTCCATAATATTTTTTAATAAGATTTTGATTATGTAGAATATACTTTTCTTAAACAGAAGGATAATATGTTTCGCTATCAACATTTGTTGACGCCAATAGGATTCTATAGTTCACATATTCTCCCGAAGGATATCCCATTTGATTGGACATTTGAATTGTATAAGCCGTAAGACGATGGAGTTCACAAATAAAATGCTCAAGAGCCTCAGGTGTAATTTTAGTGAGATCTTGTTCTTGAAGAAATTTTTCATAGACAGCTTCTACTCGTACACTCTTTAATGTT
>CAYUEL010000073.1:5569-7038 GCA_964443025.1 uncultured Gammaproteobacteria bacterium
GTAAAAGAGAGTGTTTTCTTGTTCAATGAATTGTTCTTCGCTATAAATATCAAACATACGGGCATATTCATTCGACATGTTCAGGCTAGTAAAAACATCTTCATATCTAGCATGCGGGGGCATTAGTGTAAAAATAAAAAATATGCCGGGGAACTTTGTAATTTTAGGCATGAAAACCACCTTGTACGGACCAATATCAGGTAGTTATGCTACTCGTACTTTATGAGTTAGTCAACTTTTTCTGCGTATCAGGTTATTTAGCATTTCAACCATCAGCGAGAAAAACAAAGCGAAATAAATGTATCCGCGAGGAATGTGGAATGAAAGGCCATCAGCCACTAAAACGACACCAATCAAGAGCAAGAAAGAGAGCGCCAACATTTTAATGGTGGGGTATTCTTGAATAAAATAGTGGATGTTTTCACTGGCCATAATCATCACAATAATCGCAATGATAATCGCAATGGCCATGATGTAAAAATGGGATGTTAAACCTACGGCGGTTAATACGCTGTCGAGAGAAAAAATAACGTCAAATAGGGCAATTTGAACAACCACGGCCCAAAGGCCGGCATACTTAATAGCTTTTTTTGGATTGTCTCTTTGAGTGACATCGTTATGAATTTCGCGTGTACCCTTTGCAAGCAGAAATAATCCACCTGCGATCAAAAACACATCGCGGAAGGAGAATTCATAATTAAGGATGGTAAACAAGGGATGGGTCAAGTGAACCAACCATGCGGCGGAAGCCAATAATAATAAGCGGGTGAATAAGGCAAAAAGTAAGCCCATGCGTCGGGCCATTTTTTGTTTTGCAGCTGGCAAACGAGAACTTAAAATGGAAATGAACACGAGATTATCAACACCAAGGATGATCTCGAGGATAATAAGAGCGAGTAATGAAATTGCTATTTCCATAATGTGCCGAATGCTACCATAGGGATTAATTGTAGTCTATTATTGTGTATTCTATTAAAATTAAGCATACTAGCTTGTTTTTGTTCACATGGTTGTTTTAAGGTTAATAATGAAATACGATGTCATCATTATCGGAGCGGGGGCGGCAGGCTTGATGTGCGCCACCGAGGCCGGCAAGCGCGGCCGAAAAGTCTTGGTGTTAGATCATGCCAATAAACCCGGCAAAAAGATTTTGATGTCAGGGGGAGGGCGATGTAACTTCACGAATATACACACCTCGCCTGAAAACTTTATTTCTCAAAATCCGCACTTTTGTAAATCTGCTTTAAGTCGTTATACCCAATGGGATTTTATTGAGTTGGTGAAAAAATATAAAATTCCATTTCATGAAAAAACATTAGGACAATTATTTTGTGATAATAAATCGAAAGAAATTCTAGATATGCTTTTGCAAGAATGCGCAGATGCAGGTGCTGAAATTCGATTAAATACCACGGTGGAGAATGTTGAAAAACTCAGCGATCATCATTTTAAATTAAAAACCACGCGAG
>CAYUEL010000073.1:7048-10965 GCA_964443025.1 uncultured Gammaproteobacteria bacterium
TAATAAATCCAAAGATATTGTCGATATGTTATTAACTGAGGTTGCAAAAAACGGTGTGAAAATAAATCTCAATGTTGAAGTTAAAAAGATTGAATCACCAGCGAGTAATGCCTTTCGATTGACGACGTCGCAAGGGGAATATTTAACGCAATCGTTGGTGATTGCAACAGGAGGTTTGTCGATTCCTACGATGGGCGCGACAAGTTTCGGTTATCGTGTTGCTTCGCAATTTGGCATTAAAGTGTGGCCAACACGCGCAGGTTTGGTGCCATTTACATGGCAAGATAAAGATAAGAAAAAATTTTATGATTTGTCGGGAGTTGCGGTGGATTGTATCGCTGAAAACAAACAAGCCAGTTTTAAAGAAGCTTTATTATTTACTCATCGAGGATTAAGTGGACCCGTTGCGTTGCAACTATCTTCTTATTGGAAAGAAAACGAATCCGTGTTGTTAAATATTTTTCCTGAACATGATCTGTTTGATTTATTAAAGTCATTATCGAAATCATCACCTAAAAAATTATTGAAAACTGTATTATCAGAATTATTACCTAAACGTGTTGTTGAAATATTTATTGATGAAAGATTGTTAAATATGCCGTTAACAGAAATATCTTACGAAAAATTTCGAGCGATTGCGCAAGCTTTTCAACAATGGGAATTCAAACCCAATGGCACAGAAGGTTATCGCACCGCAGAAGTAACATTAGGCGGCGTGGATTGTAATGCATTATCGTCGAAAACCATGGAAGTGAATGAAGTGCCAGGTTTGTATTTTATCGGTGAAGTCGTCGATGTTACAGGTTGGCTTGGCGGCTACAACTTTCAATGGGCCTGGTCGTCAGGTGTTGTGTGTGGGAGAGAGTGTTAGGGGTTTAGCCTATTGGTGGCATCCGCATTATGTTGATCATCTTGACGTCGTTGTATTTGTTGTAAGCGACGAACAGGTTGAAGCAATCGACGATCTATCAAAGTCACAGTATTAAGTATGATGGCCGTAATAAGGAGAGCACCTATGAATGCATTAGATTCTGTACAATTAGCAGCTCTTAATGCATAACGCAAAAAAACCACTAATGCTGTTGCCGCCACAAGTCTTTTTTCAAATGGTGTTAATGGATTACGATTTTGATTGGGAGGCAACATGAATAAAAAAATAACATAACTCGTTAAAAACTGCAATCCCATCCCAATTTTAAAGGTGTCGAATTCGACACCTCAGCTTAGAGATATTGGGCCGCGTTTTCTTGAGTAATGAAAACGGGATCATTGGCTTGCTGAAATGTTTCATAAAATGCCCCAAGACCTTTTTCATGCCTGGGTTTAATTTCGTTCCACGTAACTTGATAAGGTGTAATTATTTTTCCTTCCATGGTTACAAAGTCTACTTCTCCGCCAATTGGAGATTCCCAATAGTATATTTGATCATATTGCTGCTTTAACTTTAAAAAAATAAGTTGTTCTAGAGCTTTTCCGAGTTCAGGACTTGTTGTCGATCTAATAGCGTTTCGTAAACCTGGATCAATGGGGTAAAATTTTTTATTTCGTGCCATACGTTTTTTTTCAGAGAATGTAAAAAAGGGGCATGTAAATAATAGATAAGCTTGCTCACAGGCTTCTAAATAATGTTGAATGGTATCGATGGCTAATCCAGTTATCGCGGCCATTTTTCGGTAACTTAATTGCGAGCCGCATGTATCGAATGCTAATTTGGCCACTTGTTTAATGGATTCAGGTGAACGAGCATTCACACGTTTTAATACATCGCGCAAAATAATGTCGTTAAAATAATCTTGTAATAACACAGTAGGATGATCATGTGTTAATGTGCGCGGAAATCCTCCTGATTTTAAATAAGATCCCAAAGTACCCTTGGGTAATATTTTTAAATATTCGGAAAAAGAAAAAGGGTATAATTCCACAGTCATATGCCGACCGGTTAGCGCTGTTCCGAATTCACCACTTAATAATGCGGAATTTGAGCCTGTTACTATGAAATAATTTTTTTTAGGCTTTGCAATTTGTGTATGCAGCCATTTTTCCCATCCAAGCACATGTTGGATTTCATCAAAAAAGAAATAGCAAGATTGATTCGACGGTATTTTTTTTCGTGCTAATTTTACAATGCTTGTTAGCAATTCATGATTGAGTTCATCCATCAAACGAGGATCCTCAAAATTGCAATAATAGCAATGCTCCAAAGGAAGATTATAATAGGCAGGTAATTGATCTAATAATGTAGATTTCCCGCCGCGGCGCACTCCTTGAATGATTAACACTAAGTCATCACATAATTGCTTGGGAAGAGAAATTTCTCTTTGAATATAAGCGGACGAAGGAGGGGTGTCGAAAAAACTCCACTCATGAATAACTTCTAACAAGGCAGTTTCGGGCAGCATATTTTCTCCTTACTGTCTATCATACTCGACAGTTTTAGTTTTGTCCAGTCAAATAGACGATTTTAATTATGTCGGTTATACTTGACAAGTTTGTAACATATTGATTTTAAAAAGATTAACGACGAAAGGGGTATTAGCTTATCGTTTTTTAGGTGCTGGTGTAAACGTTATGATTATTGGTGCCCCGGACAGGAATTGAACCTGTAACCTTCCCCTTAGGAGGGGGACGCGCTATCCGTTGTGCCACCGGGGCGAGTGGATTGTGAAAGCGAGAAATTATAAATGAGCTGAACCAATTCATCTTCCAGTTGCTTATTATAAGCTGCTTTATTGGGGCTGCCATTGGTCATGATAACAACCGATAAAGGAATGCGGTCTTTGTTAACCATTGTTCCGGCAATGGCTGAAACATGTGTTACCGTGCCTGTTTTACCAGCGAATTGCGCTTCTTTAGGTAATGTTTTCATGCGGTTTTCAAATGAGCCTTTTTCTCCGGGTTTCGCTTGTGCGTCATGAAAAGCGGGTTGCATGGTGGAATCATGAAATGCCGCGTATAACACATTGGCAATCGCATTGGGTGTTGTTAAATTATATGCTGAATTACCAGAACCATCGGATAAAAGTACTTCATTGGGATCAACGTTTAATAATGTAAATAATTGTTGTTGAATTGCATAACTACCGGCTTGAAAACTTGCTTGATTGTAGAGTTTTCCACCCAATGTTTTAGTATAAGCTTCAGCATATAAATTATTAGAACCTTGTATAATAGTTTTTGCAAGTTCTGATAACGGTGATGATGTATGTTGTGCAATAGGTGATAATTTATTCGGTATTTTTCCTGTTTTAATTTTACCTTTAAAACGGATATTGTTTTGATGAAGGTAATCACGGATTAACCCTTCAGCATAAAGATTAGGATTGGTTAAACCAACACGCAAATTATATTTTGTTGTTGAGATAGGCCAGCAACCATAAAAATTAACATGGTTCGCTTCATTTACGGCAAGATTGATTTGACATGTTGTTTCAGCTTCAAGCGCTGTGACAGTTTCAACATTGCTTACTACGCTAATCCCATCGGCTTTATTTGCAGGTATTATTTTTACGCGGTTACCTAATTTTTCATTAGGAATAAGTAAAACGGGCGCTGCGTTTTCATTGATTATGACACTGGTAATAGGCGCAGAGTAATACCAATGAATGCTATCAAATGTCCAGCCGCGTGCGTAATAGGGTTTTTCAAATGCAGTATCATCGATAATGATATCACCCTTAATTTTTTTAATATCCCGTTGTTGTAAAGCATTAAGCAACGCATATAAATTTTCTGAGGAAAAGCTAGGGTCACCCGAAAAGCGAATGTATAAATTGCCATCATAAAATAATTGAGTTGTAAACGTATGATCGGGTCCAAGTGCTTTAAAAGCGACATACGTTGTAAGTAATTTTGTAAGACTAGCAGGTGTAAAAAGTTGGTCGTCGTTATGTGCAACAAGGCGTTCGCCCGTATCAAGC
>CAYUEL010000074.1:0-10951 GCA_964443025.1 uncultured Gammaproteobacteria bacterium
CCTGTTTTAATTGATCGCTTTCTTGATCAAGCTGTTGAAGTGGATGTCGATGCCATCAGTGATGGCGTAGATGTTATGATTGGCGGTATCATGGAACACATAGAACAAGCAGGTGTTCATTCCGGCGATTCCTCTTGTGCATTACCACCGCATAATTTAACAGCGGCGCAACAGGCGGATTTATCCGAACAAATGGAAAAGATGGCGAAGGAGTTGGGTGTTATTGGTTTAATGAACGCACAATTTGCCATTCAAGGTGGTGATATTTATGTGCTTGAAGTGAACCCTCGCGCATCACGTACGGTACCTTTTGTTTCGAAGGCAACCGGCGTTCCACTCGCTAAGATTGCAGCAAAATGCATGATAGGCGAAAAGCTGAAAGATATGCCAGAAGTAAAAACCAATGCGCCTGATTATTTTTCTGTTAAAGCACCGGTGTTTCCGTTTGATAAATTTGCGAATGTAGATCCTATTCTTGGGCCAGAAATGAAATCAACCGGTGAAGTGATGGGTGTTGGACATACGTTTGCAGAAGCTTATGCGAAAGTGCAATTAGCCGTGGGACGAGAATTGATTCCAGGGGGTAAAGCGTTTATCAGTGTGCGCGATGCCGATAAACAAAGCATCGTAAAATTAGCGGAACAATTGATGGAGCTAGGTTTTGAATTAGTGGCAACGCGAGGAACGGCATCGCACATTCGTGCGGCCGGTATTCCTTGTGAAACCGTTAAAAAAGTGATGGAAGGTCGTCCTCATATTGTTGATATGATTAAGAACGGTGAGATAGACTTTATCGTGAATACAACCGAAGGTAAACAAGCCATCGCTGATTCACATACGATTCGTAGTTCCGCACAACAACGTAAAGTAAAATACACCACAACGATTGCGGGCGGTTTTGCCGCCGTCAGCGCTTTCAAATATGAAAAGCGTTGGCAAGTAACTTCGTTACAAACATTACATGGATAGGTGAATGATGCAACGTGTACCAATGACCCAAGAAGGGCATGATAAACTTCAAGTTGAATTAAACCAACTTAAAACCAAAGAACGTCCTCGCATTTCGGAAGCGATTAAAGTGGCGCGTGAGATGGGCGATCTTAAAGAAAATGCGGAATACCAAGAAGCGAAAAATGAACAAGGCTTGGTGGAGGCGCGCATTCGTGATATCGAAGGTAAATTATCGAACGCGCAAGTCATTAATATTCTAGACATGGAAAACACAGGTCGTGTGATTTTTGGTGCGACTGTTACATTGATGAATGGTAAAACGGAAGAAGAAGTAAAATATAAAATAGTCGGTGAGGATGAGGCGGATCTGAAAGAGCGTAAAATATCTGTCACATCACCTATCGCGCGCGGTGTTGTTGGCAAAGAAGAAGGCGACGCGGTGACGATACAAACACCGAATGGGCCAGTACAATATGAGATTATTCAGGTGGAATATATATAGTCCGATTAGTCATTGCGAGAAGCGTGAAACGCGACGAAGCAATCCACTTATCGAATGGATTGCTTCGTCCGCGACGCGCTCCGCGCTCGCGGCCTCGCAATGACGAATTAACAAGGAGAATCAATATGAAAAAAACAGGTTTTGAACATGTACGTGAATTTCATGAAACGTTTGGTCATCCCATTCATGAAAAACCAACTATTCCTGATGCAAACAACATCAAGCTTCGTCTTGCGTTAATTCTCGAAGAATTCACGGAATTAACCGATGCTTGTGTCAATGACAACGATAACGCTAAAGCATTACTTACTACATTAGATCAAGCGATGCAACAGGTGCGCAGTTTAACCGAAGACGATCTTAAGGTGGATGTCGTTGAAGTGGCGGATGCGCTCACGGACATCAATTATGTAGTTTACGGCGCGGGTCATTGTTTTGGTGTGGATTTGGATGCATGCATGCAAGAAGTGCAACGCGCGAACATGAGCAAGCTTGGGCTTGATGGTAAACCTATTTACAACGAACACGGCAAAATCATGAAAGGTCCAAATTATACGCCGCCCGATATTGAGAGGGTCTTAATGGCTAAATAATGATGGAGTAATCCAATGGTAGATGTGATTGAAAAGCTAAAAAATGAACAGAACAAGGTTGCGCAACAATTACTTAAGGAGATCCAAAGTGGTCTTAATAATCAGCAAGAAGTTGTATTGTTATTCCAACCCGGTGCTGGAGCGTTAAAACAGTTACCCCCCGATTGTGAATTAAGTAATGAGTGGGAAAGAGCTGGTTTTTTAGGATGTTCACTTGAATTGCAAGCGATATGTCACGTGAATCAAATCAAAGTCATTGTGATCAGTGCGATGAGCGAGAACGAAGTTACACATGCAGCTGATAGTAGAATGATTCCTTCCATGTACGGTTCAAACATTGTTTTTGTGGATGATCCGGATATGTTGTTAGCCCCTGTATTAGGAGTGAAAGAACATACTATCTCAGGTAGATTTTCTTCAACTTCCATGGAAAAACTTGAACGAAAAACTTATGCACCACTTGCATGGAAGTTAGGCTCCGACGGGAAAAGAATTAAAGAAGTTGATGGGACAGAGGTAGTGACTTATAAAAACGAGACATATAAGGTGCGAAGAGATCCATTTCAATACCTAGCAGAAGTTTTACCCTGGCCGGGAAATGATAATAAAAGGCTTAAAATTTAACCCCTTGCCAAAAGATTATTTTATAGGTAAATTACTACTTTTATTTTTTATATTAGAGGGTTAAAAATGACTAATGTAGTTGAGATATTAAAGCAAGCAAATGGACCTGCAAAGCCATTAAAGCCATTATTGAAAATTATTACAACAGCGCAAGCGAATAATAAAAAAATAGTGTTTTTGTTTCAGTCCGGTGCGGGAGCACTTGCTGGAATTCCTGTGAATTGTAATTTTAGGAAAAAATGGGGGCAAGCAGGCTTTTCAGGTTGTACAAAAGAGCTTGAAGTATTGGGAGCGAAAGCGTTGGATGACATCAAAGATATTCAATTCATCGTAATCAGTGCCATGACGGCACAAGAAGCTAAAGATGCCTCTTCTGCCAGAGCGCCTTGCGAGGGTGAAAGCATTGCTTTTGTGGATGATCCCAATATGCTTTTAGCCTCTTTATTAACCATAGAAAAAAATACCGTTTTGGGTCAAACTTCTTCGAGTTCTCTAAAAAATCATTCACGCGAAGCTTATGCGCCAGAAGCATGGGTGCTGGATTCAGAGGGAAACGTAGCTGAAGTAATCAGTGGGGTTGATGTGCAACCGGATGGCAGTAAAAGCAGAAAAGATCCCAATGTGTATATCAACAGCATAGTGGAGAGCTGTTCTAATACAAACGATAACAAGGTAAAAGCCACTAACGGATAATAAACAACAAAGCGGCACGATAAAATTTAATACCGTGCCGCTTTATTTCAAACTCAAAATAATTATTTCTTAATCCGACTGTAAACCAATCCTAACACTGCGCCGTAGATAATATAAATAACCAATGACAAACGCAAAAGACCGATAAGCGTTAATGCTGTTTTGTCGGCTAATACCGCGTGGCCAATCACAGGAGCTATCACCGTTGGCATCAAGGCCCAAGCAAACACGGCAAACATAGCGCCTTTTAACCAATAAGATGCATTAAAGAAGTGTTGAACCAACGTGAAGATAAAGGGCCATATAATAATCCCGAATACCACTTGGACAAACCAAATAGGAATGGCTTGACCGAATATCATTGCCTTAGCGTCGAAGGGTGGCACCACGTCTGGCATAAACCCTAGATGGTGTTTCAAAAACAACAACCCAGCAACGACGGCCGTTGCCACAACGCCAGCGCCTATACATTTAATGAGTTTATTCATGAGATTTTCCTTAAGGTGAATGGATGGATTAGTAAATAATAGACCATGATGGGTGAATTCGTACTCCCTTGGGCGTCAATAAGTTGACATAACGTCATGAAAAATGTAAGATATGTAACTTATATCCACCCATTAGAGGCCACCATGACTCTAGAAAAACTAAAAGGGGAGGTTAATAAGAAGGATTTTGAACAGGCGCTGGCCACTCTCAGTGGCTATATTGCTGATCCCAATCATAGGGATTATGAAACCAATGATGAACTCTTAGATTGCGCCTTAATTATTCTGGAAAACCACACGCCCGATAAAATTCAAGAATCACTTTTTGGTAATGAACAGTTCTTATTGGCTTTAACACAACATGCCGTAAAGAAAAAAAATCTCATTTCTATTCGAAAATTGGTAGAAACCATGATTGCCAGTGAAAATACACTGGAAGATGATCTCAAACAGGTTAAAGTTTTGCTCAATGGGTTACAGTTTCCTATCGTCGATAAGAAACGGATTGAAAAGGACATGAAAATATTAGGACGTGGCGGAAATGGCAAAGTCTTTCAGGGGTATTTCCAGAAAAATGAATCGGGTACTAGTAAAAATGAAGTGGCTTTAAAGGAAAATGAAGATGCCGATCTTGGGCTATTGGAATTGTTGATCTATGCGTTATTACAAGCCGTTAAAGATGAAAAGGACGCGAAATTTATTATCTTTGCTTTTGGTACCACGGAAAGACCCGGTGAGATGTTGTTGCTTGAAAAGGCACACATGGACTTAGAAAGGCATGTCACGCGTAACATGAAGCATCTCCCACCCGTCCAAGCTGCAACCATGCGTTATCAATACACAATCGAGATTGCATCTGGTTTATCTTTTCTTCATGGGCGCGGCGTGATTCATGGTGATTTAGTACCTAGAAATATCATGATAATGTTTGATGGTACGCTTAAAATAGGGGATTTTGGAAATTCATTTCTTTTAGAAAGTGCCGAGAATCAGAAAGAATACCTGACAACGCCTCATTATGCCGCGGATGAAATATTGGCATTGATATTGGATGAAAATCAACAAGCGCAGTATCAAAAAAATAACCCTGCTCCTTTCAAATATACCATTCATAGTGATGGTTTTGCGTTGGGCGGTATCATGTTTTTCATGGGTTGGTTTGAACATCCTAATGAAGAAGTTTTCAAGCAGGCAAGCCGTCAGGTTGATCGGGATATTACCCAGGGGGATGAGGGTGTTTTTAAAAAATATGTCAAACAGTATGCGCAAAACGTATTGTTGAACGGTTATACTAAGCAGCGTATTGGCCCGAAGGAGCGCCAGCAAGATAAGGCCTACGCCCGTGTCATAAGCCATCTGTGGGACGTGAACCCTAAAAAAAGGCCCCCACTCAACAAGGTGCGCGAATCTGTGTTAAAGATGGCAGCGCAGCCAAAACACAGTTGACATTTCTAAATAAGAATGATTATCATTGTCTTTGCGAGGCCCAGAGGCCGAAGCAATCCATTCTGCAGTGGATTGCTTCGCATCGATGATGCTCGCAATGACGCCACAACTAAAGGATTTATGATGAAACAGTACCTGCTCGTTCTTTTATCCCTTTTTGCGATCACCACCTCCGCCCTGGCCAAACCTCTTGTGGTTTATTCAGGCCGTAGCGAAGCATTGGTAGGACCTATTTTTGAACAATTTGAAAAAGACACGGGGATTGAATTAGATGTTCGTTATAACAGTTCGTCCGCATTGGCCACACAATTATTACAAGAGCGTGATGATAGTCCAGCGGATGTTATTTTCTTGCAAGAGATTGGCTACTTAACCGTGTTAGGAAATGCTGATTTATTGCAAACATTACCACCGGATATGCTAAATCAAGTACCTGAACGTTTTCAAGAAGACGAAGGCCGCTGGCTCGGTACATCGGCCCGTGCGCGCGTGCTTGCTTATAATACCAATTTAGTGAAAGAAGAAGATTTGCCTAAAACACTGGAAGAATTGGCCGATCCTAAATGGAAAGGTAAATTAGGATGGGCGCCATCGAATGCAAGTTTCCAAGCCCATGTCAGCGCATTGCGTACCTTATGGGGTGAGGAAAAAACTGAAGAATGGTTGAAAGCCATGATTGAAGATAAACCCACGGCGTATCCTAAAAATGCAACCCAAGTCAGCGCGGTAGGGAACGGAGAGATTGCTGTTGCATGGACGAATCATTATTACATTAATATATTGAAACAACAAAATCCTAATTTACCCGTTAAAAGTTATAATTTCCCAACGCCGCATGATGCCGGTAATCTTTTGATTGTGTGCGGTGCGGGTATTACGCAACATACGACCAATCGGAAAGAAGCGGAACAATTATTAAATTATTTAATTAGCGAACCCGTGCAAGAACGTTTTGTGAATGAGGTATTTGAATATCCTGCGCGCCAAGGCATTCCGGTGAATCCTGACGTTGCAAGTTTAGAAAGCATTCAATTTGCGGATGTCGATCAAGGATCCATGGCAGATGTTGAACCCACGTTGGAATTATTGAAGAAGTATGGATTAATTTAATTTGAAAGGGACCAACGTTAATTATGTTGCAACCGGGGGTGCCTTTTTAGTCACCCTCGTTGTTTTTATTCCGCTGATAGGTTTAATGTTGGGATTAATCGATCCCATTCCGCATCCATTCTTAAAAACAACACCCACATTTGTGAGTTTATTGCAACAAACCGGCGCGCTAAAAATGCTTTGGAATACGATTGTTTTAGCGATCTCTGTTTCATTAGCCGCTGTTTGCATGGGAACATGGTTGGCTTATATGCAACAACGCGCCAATTACCCAGGTCGAAAATTATTAAGCTTATTATGTTTAATGCCGCTCGCGATGCCCAGTTATTTATTAGCCGCAACGTTACGTGAAAGTTTGGGTCCGGGTGGTTTTGTTGGGCGAACATTTGATTTGCCGATGTTCACTGGTTTTTGGCCGGCTTTTATTGTACTTGTGTTAACAACGGTTCCATTCGTACAATTACTCGTGAATGCAACATTAGCAAAATCCTCGAGCGCAGAAGAAGAAGCGGCACGTACATTAGGGGCTAATCATTGGGACGTATTTCGTTATGTGATTATGCCGCGATTACGTCCGAGTTTTGCCTTTGCGATTTTAATTGCGCAATTGTATGTCATCAGTGATTTCGGTGCGGTGGCTGTTTTAGATTATCAGGTATTAACGTGGCGATTGTATCAATCGGTGGATCATCAGCAATTGCAAGAAGCAACTTTATTAGGTTTTGCCTTGTTGTTAATTACATTGCCGCTATTAATGTTATCACGTCGCATTCATGGGGTTGTACCGAAGACATTGCAAGTGAGCAACGCGCGTTCACCCAAATCAAAAAAACTCAGCACACAAGCGTTGTGTGTGACGTATGCAATTCAAACAGTGGTTATTGGTTTAGGTGTGTTATTACCGGTGATAACGTTATTGATATGGATTTGGATGGGATTTGAATATAACAATGTATTTGCGAGTTTGGCGCAACCCTTAATAGATAGCGCGTGGATTACTCTAGTGGGTTCTTTATTTGTCGTGATATTAGCATTTTTCCCCGCATGGTACACGGCGAGAAGTCATAATAAATCATCATGGGTGGTAGAACAAATGACGTACCTCAGTAGCGCATTACCCGGTGTATTATTGGCGTTCGGATTAATATTAACGGCATTGTTTATTAGCCGTTATTTAGAATGGAATAATTTATATCCCTGGTTATTATCGAGCGGAATTTTATTATTGCTCGGATATGCGATGCGATTTTTAGCAGAATCCTACGCGCCTTTAAAAGCCGCTATTTTAATGCTGGATCCACGTGAAAAAGACAGCGCGCGATTATTAGGTGCAACGGATTGGCAATGGTTTAAACGCGTTGCATTGCCCACATTAAAACCAGGTGTATTAACGGCGTTCGTATTGGTTGCATTGGCGATCATTAAAGAGTTGCCCGTCACATTATTATTAGGCGGCGCGATGGGCGTGCGACCGTTAAGTTTCCGTATCTTTGATCGTTATCAAGAAGCTTTTTTGCATGATGTCGGATTGGCAGGAATTGTGTTATTGTTGTTTTCGTTTATCTTGACGCTCATATTATTAAAATGGAGACGGTATGCCTGAAGCCCTTCCGCTGGATATTTGCAATTTGAATCATCGTTATGCGAATGCGGATGATAATGTGTTGCACAATATTAATTTAATGCTGGAACCCGGCGAGTTCATGGCGATATTGGGTCCCTCGGGTTGCGGTAAATCGACATTGTTGCGTGCGGTGGCAGGATTGGTAACGCCCGATTATGGCTCGATTCGCATTAACGGTGAAATCGTTGTCACGAGTGGCCGCGAAAAAGTTCCTGCTGAATTACGTCATGTCGGCATGGTATTTCAAGATTATGCTTTGTTTCCTTACATGACGGTCAGCGAAAACATTGCGTTTGGATTAAAACATCAAAAATTGAAAATGAATAAAGAAGAACAATTAGAACGTGTATCACAATTATTAAAACTCATTAACATGGAAGAGTTTGCTGATCGTTACCCTGCGGAATTATCCGGTGGGCAACAGCAACGTGTGGCATTGGCACGCGCATTGGCACCCAAACCTAAATTGTTATTATTAGATGAACCCTTTGCGAATGTCGATTACAATTTGCGACAATCACTCGGCGAACAATTACAAATGTTAGTGAAACAAGAAGGTGTGAGTGTGTTGATGGTGACGCATGATCGCCAAGAGGCCTTTGGATTAGCGGATAAAGTGGCTATTTTAGATAATTGTTTAGGCAGCGCACGTATTGTGCAATGCGATACACCCGAAGTGGTTTACCAACATCCCGTGAACCAATGTGCCGCAGAATTATCAGGCCCGGGATTATTGCTGGAAGTGGAAGCGCAGGGTTTAACAGCTGAAACAGCATTAGGCGAAATTACCTTAGTGAATGCTCTTCAAGGTAAAGGCAAAGTCGTGATTCGCCCCGAGATGGCGAAATTTACGCAAGATTCATCGGGAAATGCTTTGGTGATTGCACGATCCTATCAAGGTAAAAATTACCGCATCTTATGTAAAACCGAATTAGGCAATATATTAGCGGAATCATCGGATAAAATCCCGCCCGCCCTAGGCGCTGTGGGACAAGTGCATATCAACGCTCCTTGTTGGGTGTTGCCGGGGTAGGGTTACAAGTTATCCCTCACCCCAGCCCTCTCCCGCGTTCAATTTATATACACAATTTAAACTCACTTCGCGGGAGAGGGGGCAATTCTTTCAAGTTCCCTCTCCCGCCCTGCAATAGTTTGAAAAAACTAAATATTGAAGAGCGGGAGAGAGGGCAATTCTTTCAAGTTCCCTCTCCCGCCCTACAATAGTTTGAAAAAACTAAATATTGAAGAGCGGGAGAGGGCTAGGGTGAGGGTGAACTAATAATCTCTCGCATCACTTTGCACACTTCATGCATCACGTGCACATTATGAATGCAGGCAAGATTTTGATACGCGGCAAGTTTATCTTTAAATAAATAATGCAAATACGCGCGAGAATAATGCGTGCAGGTATAACAAGAACAATCTTCCATGATGGGTCGTTCATCATTTTTATAGATGGATTTTTTAATCAAAATACGTCCGCGATCATCGCCCTCATGATTTTCAAATTTCACCCAATTATTAACCTTAGCAATCTTTCCATGATATAAAGCACCGTGCCGCGCATTACGCGTAGGCGCCACACAATCAAATATATCAACTCCCAATGCAACCACATCGATTAAATCTTGCGGCATCAATCCGACACCCATTGTGTAACGGATTTTATTTTCAGGTAACATGGGTCGAACCCATTCAATCACTTCTTGCGTTTTGATCATATCAAAACCGATGATTTCGCCACCAATGGCAATACCATCGAGCGGTGAATTCACGATCATTTCCGTACTTTGTTCGCGCAAGTCTCGAAAACTTCCGCCTTGAATAATGCCAAACAATGCTTGTGCATTTCCATAAGGTGTATTCGGCGATTGCATGTGCGTTTCAATTGATTGCATCAACCAACGGTGCGTGCGATCCATTGCTTTCAATGCCGCCTCACGTCCGCCTTCTTCAGGCGTGCATTCATCAAATGCCATGATAATATCCGCGCCAATAATCTTTTGCGCTTGAATCGATGATTGTGGTGTTAAATGCACTATTTTACCCGTGAGGGGATGTTTAAAATGCGCGCCGTCTTCATCAATTTTACAAATCTTTTTATTTTGCGATAAGCTAAATACTTGAAACCCACCGCTATCGGTGAGCATGGGTTTGTGCCAATCCATAAATGGATGCATCCCGCCGGCATGTTCAATGATTTCCATGCCAGGCGATACCAACATATGGTACGTATTGCCGCCCAAAATAATCTGGCTTCCCGCTTCAATCAATTGCGGTGTTGTCATCTGATTCACAAAAGCACGGGTTGCCACCGGCATAAACGCCGGCGTTTCCACCATCCCATGAGGGGTCGTAAACCGCATCACCCTGGCGTGATTATCCGGGTGTTTGGCAATAAGTTCTGTTGAGAAGGTGGTTTTCATAGGGGGTATTTTAGCGGGTGCGGCTATGTATTGCACGGAAATAGATTTACTACTGGAAATTCAATAGGTTATGTAAATAATATCTTCCCTATTGATTTATGAGCTTACCTATGCTTTAATTTTAGAATCGTTAATTCTAAAAATAGGCTAAAATTAGAAAGATGGTTTCGAGAATTCTACATGACCCGTTAAAGAACCGGAAGAGCTTTTTCTTACTGGGGCCTCGTGGCACTGGTAAAACCTTCTGGATCCGAGAGCAGTTGCCAAAGGCGGTATACATCGATTTACTCAATACAGAAGCTTACACACAGCTTCTAGCCAATCCTCATCGGCTTGAGGATTATATTCCAAAAGGTTATACGGATTGGATAGTCATCGATGAAGTACAACGTGTACCGGAATTGCTTAATGAAGTTCACCGTTTAATTGAATCTAAACACCATGTATTTGTTCTTACAGGTTCCAGTGCACGGGGGCTTCGTAAAAAAGGTGTT
>CAYUEL010000075.1:0-10912 GCA_964443025.1 uncultured Gammaproteobacteria bacterium
TTGTTATAAATCAATTGCAATTCGCTGATGAGTTGTCCAGCATTATCCGATGCTGCTTTCATCGCAACCATCCGTGCGGCTTGTTCACAGGCAATGTTTTCCACAACAGCCTGATACACTTGCGATTCGATAAATCGTTCTGACAACAAATTCAACAGCGACGCCGGATCCGGTTCATACAAATAATCCCATTGGTTTTTCTGCACCACTTCCGTTTTAGGGAATGGCAATAATTGTGCTACCTTGGGTTTTTGCGTCATGGTATTAATAAACTCGTTATATACCACGTGCAACTCATCGATTTCACCTTCTAAAAATGCATTCAGCATGATCTTAAGGCCACCAATTAAATCCATCAATTCGGGCGCATCACCTAAATGATTCGCATGGGCTTTGATATTTCCACCCATACGTTTAAAGAACGTACCTGCTTTATTGCCAATAACATAAAGATCAATGCCAATGTTTTTTGCATTAAGCTCACTTTTCTTGGCCACAGCCGCTTTAAGTAGGTTGGTATTTAAACCACCACAAAGACCTCGATCACTGCTGACAACAATCAAGCCCGCTCGTTTCACCTCTCGCTTTTCCGTGTAAGGGATCTTCACTTCCGGACATGCTTGTGCAAGATGCCCAATAACATCGCGGATATGTTCTGCATAAGGTTTAGACGCTTTCATGCGATCTTGCGCCTTACGCATCTTGCTCGCAGCCACCATCTCCATCGCACGAGTGATCTTTTGCGTGTTCTTGATGCTTTTAATTTTTGTCCGGATCTCTTTTGCGCCCGACATCATTCACCCTTATTTATTCAAAGCTCGCTTTAAAATCATCCAACGCAGATTTGAATTTCTTCTCAATCTCGTCATCCCATCCGCCTGTTTTATCAACTTGTTGCATTAAGGACACATGCTCTGATTCCATGGTATTCATGAGTTCTTCTTCAAAACGTTTCACGTCTGAAAGTTTAACGCTATCAAGATAACCGCGATCTACCGCAAACAATATCACGGCCATTTCTGCTACAGAAAGTGGTGAATATTGTTTTTGCTTCATCACTTCCATGACGCGTTGGCCACGCTCTAATTGTCTACGCGTTGCATCATCTAAGTCAGATGCAAATTGTGCAAATGCTTCGAGTTCACGGTATTGTGCAAGTGCCAAACGAACACCCCCACCTAATTTTTTGATGATCTTCGTTTGTGCAGCGCCACCTACACGTGAAACGGATAAGCCCGCATTAATCGCGGGACGGAAACCTGCGTTAAACAAATCAGTTTCTAGATAAATCTGACCGTCTGTAATTGAAATAACGTTGGTAGGTACGAAAGCAGATACGTCACCCGCTTGCGTTTCAATGATAGGTAATGCGGTTAAAGAACCTGTTTTACCTTTCACTTTCCCTTTCGTCATTTTCTCTACATATTCTTCATTCACGCGTGCGGCTCGTTCCAATAAACGTGAGTGCAAATAGAAAACATCGCCAGGATACGCTTCGCGACCCGGTGGTCGACGCAACAACAATGAAATTTGGCGATACGCCCATGCTTGTTTAGTAAGGTCATCATAAATAATCAATGCATCTTCGCCTTTATCGCGGAAATATTCACCCATCGCACAACCTGAATAAGGCGCAATGTATTGCATGGATGCAGGATCAGCGGCTGTTGCTGCGACGATAATTGTATGTTCCATCGCGCCATGTTCTTCTAATTTACGAACCACTTGCGCAACAGACGAAGCTTTTTGTCCGATCGCTACGTAAATACATTTAATGCCCGTGTCTTTTTGATTGATGATCGTGTCGATTGCCACCGCTGTTTTACCGGTTTGACGATCGCCGATGATTAATTCACGTTGACCACGCCCTACAGGAATCATCGCATCAACAGATTTCAATCCTGTTTGTACCGCTTGTGATACGGATTTACGTGCAATAACACCGGGTGCTACTTTTTCAATCGGTGATGTGCCTACGGCTTCAATAGCACCTTTTCCATCAATGGGTTCGCCCAATGAATTCACAACGCGGCCTAATAATCCTTCACCCACAGGTACTTCGAGAATACGACCCGTGCAACGCACTTTGTCGCCTTCTGAAAAACCTTCGTATTCACCGAGAATAACGGCACCGACGGTATCGCGTTCGAGGTTTAATGCAAGACCAAAAATATTATTTGGGAATTCGATCATCTCGCCTTGCATGACATCGCTCAAACCATCAAGACGTGCAATACCATCCATTAAACTGATAATGCGTCCTTCGGAACGTGCTTCCGAAATCACTTCAAAATTTTTGATACGCTGCTTTATTACTTCGCTAATTTCCGCCGCGTTGAGTTGCATACTCATCACTTCACCTCTGTTTGTACCGTTAAATCACGAGCAAGACGCTGAATTTGCGCTCTTAAGCTAGTGTCAATCACTTTATCGCCGTATTGAACTATCATGCCGCCCAATAAATCTTCTTGAGTCTGACAATGCAACGCTACTTGTCGACCCAAACGTTCTTGTAACCGCTTACCCAAACGCGCTTTTTCATGGTCATTCATGGGCACAACAGTGGTTACATTAACATCCATCAAATCTTGCGATTGGTGTTGCAATTCCATAAAACGTGCACTGATTTCAGGAGCGACTAATAAACGTTTATTAGTCACCAATAAGCGCACAAAATTATAAATGGGCGTGTTGTCCTCAATCTTTAACAATGCCGCTAATACGGATATAAAATCCTTTCGCGAAACCTCAGGATTACGGTAGATCATTTTGATTTCATCAAAACCCACTGCCTCTGCCAAACGTTCAAGCGCTTCTTGCCATGTTGATAACGCATGATCCGTTTGTGCATATTCAAATGCAGCTTGTGCATAGGGTCTCGCGATTGTAGCAGCTTGTGACATACTCTTTCCCCTTGTGTTTACATTTCACCGACAACTTTATCAAGAAGTTCTCGGTGCTTTGCATCATCCATGGAACGTCGTAACAATTTTTCCGTACTTGCCATTGCAATACTGACCACTTCTTTACGAAGCTTTTCACGTGCAGCATCCATCTCTTGTTCGATGCGCGCTTGTGCAGCCGTCAACAACCGCTGGGACTCTTCTATCGCTTTCACTTGCGCTTGGCCAATCAGTTCATCACCCCGTTTTTGAGCCATTTCAACAATTTCTGTTGCTTTATGTCTCGCTTTCACCAACTCTGCATGCACTTGCTCTTTGGCTTGATCAAGCTGTTTTCGTCCTTGTTTTGCAGCTTCCAAACCATCAGCGATGGTGCGTTCACGTTCTTGCATGGCTCGCACGATCGGCGGCCACACAAATTTCATCGTAAACCAAATGAAGATACCAAAGGTTATGGCTTGTCCAAAGAGTGTTGCGTTAATATCCACGTTAACCGCCTACGCCTGTTTTAACGATTTCTTGAATCACGCCCAAGAACGGATTCGCAAACGTAAATAACAATGCGATTGCAACACCAATCATAGATACCGCATCAAGCAAGCCCGCGATGATAAACATCTTTACTTGCAACATAGGCACTGTTTCAGGTTGGCGCGCAGCTGCTTCTAGGAATTTTCCACCTAAAATACTAAAACCAATCGCCGTACCGACTGCACCTGAGGCAATCAAAATAGCCACAGCAATAGCAGTCACGCTTTGCATTTGTGTTACCAGGGTTGCCAATAATTGAACGCTTTCCATAACTCCTCCTCAGTAAATAAAATTATTAGTGACTTTCATACGCCATGCTGATGTACACAATGGACAACATCATGAAAATGAAAGCCTGTAACGTAATCACAAGAATGTGAAAAATGGCCCAAATAGCGCCTAAAGGCCATTGGAAATACCAGGGCAATAACGCCGCAATCAAAATGAAAATCAATTCACCGGCATACAGGTTGCCGAAAAGCCGCATCGATAATGAAATGGGCTTGGCTAAATCTTCAACCAAGCGTAATGAAATATTCACCGGCATGAGTTTCATTCCGAACGGATGTGAGCAAACATCTTTAAGAAAACCCACGCCGCCTTTGCCTTTAAAGTTGTAGAAAACAATTAATGCAAGAATCGTCAAGGCCATTCCTAATGTTAAATTAACATCCGCCGTAGGAACGGCACGAAAATAATTCACACCGAACAATTGCATTAAGCGTGGTAATAAATCGACAGGCAACAAATCCATGAAGTTCATTAAGAAAACCCAAACAAATATCGTTAAACCCATCGGGCCGACGAACGATGTTTTGCCATGAAAAGTATCTTTGACTTGCGAATCCACAAATTGCACCATCACTTCAACAAAGCTTTGCCATTTTCCAGGAACACCTGAGGTTGCTTTTTTCGCAGCCATCCAAAACAATCCACAAAAACAAGCGCCTAATAAAAACGAAACAGCCAGTGTGTCGACATGGAATGTCCAAAATCCTTCGCCTGCCGTCCAATTCCCTAAGTGGTGAACGATATAGTCGGTGGATGTCATGTCTTGTGCGCTGCTCATGTCTTACTCACTTGCGGGCGTTTAAACACAAAGGGCGCAATCCAAAAAACAGATTGCGTTAGTAAAAATCCAATAAATACGGGTAGTGTGGGTAATGTTGTGTATAAAAATACGCCAATCATGAGCATCACGGTGATGGTAATCTTGCCAATTTCACCGGATATAAACCCGCCCATAATACCTTTCGCCTGGCGCGCACCACTAACACGGAATGCTTTATACACAAAAAAACTATTGGCTAGGACACAAATGACGCCGCCCACAAGGGCACCTATCATTTGTTGGAAGGAAACTAACAAAAAAGCGACGGCTACTAACAATGCAGTTAAACACTGTAATTTTAAAAACGTCAACGCTTGTTGTCGGCTTAAATTTAACATCTTTACTCGAAATGGCGTGGTTATTGTTCGCGCGAAGTATACCCGAATTGGCGGCTGACTGTCTACTTTATTGGGAAATTAAGGGTTTCCTTCCTGAAAAGGAAACTTTTAGCCTTTGTTTCCTTGTGAGGAAGGAAACGTTACGCCAAACCCAACATCTTACACCAAGACTATACTTAAGCATCTAGATGAAAAATGGGCAAAAAATGGACGGTGAACCTCAGAAAAGACGGGGGATTAGAGTTGAAGCAGATTTTGCAAACTTTGTCTATACGATAATAAATAATAAGGATATCTTTCTAGTCGATATTGATTCCAAAGAACCCGGTGGTGGCGCTAAGGTTTTTCTCGAATTAACCAAAATACAAAAAGAAAAGGGCTTAAGTGGGACAATTTTTCTATATTCCGGCAGCTCAAGCCCTAATCTTTTTTTCTTATACATGGGTATGATTCCCTATGAAGAAGATCCGGTATCGAAAGAGATGCACCCAATTAATGAAATAGAAACAGATTACCTTAATTCATTTTTTCCAGAAAATGTCGAGAAAGGAAAAAATGCACAACGAATTATAGGTAAACTACAAAACAATGAACCGCTTTCCAATGAAGAAAAAAATATTTTGAAATATGTTTTAAACGAAGAAAATAAACGGGAAGAGAAGCCATTTCTAATCGATCATACAAACATTCCGGACGATGAATTACAAAAAGACTTACCGAGATTATTACATTTACAAAACAAAAAAGTTTCTTTGCTGGAAGGAAGGTGTATTCCACTGATTCTTAATGACATGAGAAATAGCCTTGAGGCCAAATCAGAAAGAGTTGTTCTTGAAAGTCTCGGTTTAACAAGTTTTACAATGACCGAGACAGGATCAGAACGCTTACAACAAGCAAATATAAACAATACAAAATTTGAAGCATTTAAAAACTTTGAACATTTGAATTTACCAAAATACCAGCGTGACGAGCTTGATGATCTAAACAAACAAATGCTGAAGTCTTCCAAAAAACCTGGGCTAGGCCAAACCTAACATCTTCAATATTTTGAGTACATTAGCCAAGGTAATGTTCGTATTACCCTGTTCAAAATGATTCAAGGTCGGCTTGCTCACGCCCGCCAAAACAGCCAGCTGCTCTTGTGTGAGCCGTTGTTCTTTGCGCCGCTTTACGGCTTCATTGACAAGGCCTTGCCAATCAAGGTGAAAGTTCCGTTCCATCGTTTCTCCCGTGTTTGTTTTTAGGTGCGCTTATTCAGTAAAATATACTTTACTAAAACGATTTTGGCAGAAAAAATAGTAAATTATATTTTACTATTTTAACAAAAAGATGGAAATAGTAAAGTATGTTTTACTTTATCTTGGCCTGGGTTACAGTCAATCACAATGTATAAACATGTTGACACATTTTTCCTTTCTGTTTATACTTGTATAAACAAGTCCAGGAGTCATTACCATGCTAAATAAAGCTATGCAACTGACCGTTCAAAAATGGGGAAATAGTCTTGCTGTTCGTATTCCTGCAGCAATTGCACGTAGCGCTCATTTTCATTTAGGCACACCTGTTGAGGTTGCCGTGGAATCAGGGAATGTAGTTGTTAGGCCAACGGGTGAGAAAAAAATGACCCTGGATGAAAGGCTTGCCCATTTTAATCCCCAAAAACATGGCGGTGAAGCCATGGCAACAAAACCTGTTGGCCTGGAGAAATTTTAATGTCAAAAAAAGAATGGGTACCTGACCGCGAAGATATCATTTGGATTAATTTTAATCCTCAAAGTGGACGAGAAATGCGCGACATGCATCCAATGCTCGTTTTATCGCCAAAGAAATTTAATGATCGCACCGGCATAGTCATTGGTTTACCCATGACAACAGCTGAGTATAACGATAGTAATCCATTTGCAGTTAAATTTGAGGGTCCTAAATCGGTAGCGAGCTATATCTTGTCACACCAACCTAAATCTTTTGATTGGCGTCAGCGCAAAGCAAAAATTCATCCTTGGAAAAAAGCACCCAAAGAAGTATTTTTAACCGCTTGTGAAATATTAAATCAAATCGTATTACTGTCTGAATAAAAATAATTTAATGAATTTTTAACTAATATGAGAAAGAATTCCATCCAATTCTTCAAGCGAAGAATATTCAACGACGAGTTTGCCTTTGCCCTTGGTGTTGTATTGAATAACCACTTTCGCGCCCAATGTTTCACTGAGGCGATCTTGCAAGGCTAATACATCGGGATCGGACGCTCCCGTTTTACCTATTTTTTTGTTCGCTTGTTGTTGAAACGCTCGAACCAAGGCTTCTGTTTGACGCACTGACAAACCCCGTGACACCACGGTACGAGCTGCGTCCACTTGTGCCAAACCATCCAACACGAGTAACGCACGCGCATGGCCCATTTCCAGATCATTGTTTTCAAGCAATGTTTTTACTTCTGGATGTAATCCTAATAGACGTAATAAATTCGTCACGGCGGCACGGGATTTACCCACCACTTCCGCTAATTCTTGATGAGTGAGTTGAAACTGGCTCATCAATTGTTCTAACCCAGAGGCTTCTTCCAAGGGGTTCAAGTCTTCCCGCTGAAGGTTTTCTATCATGGTCATCGCCAATGCGGCTTCATCAGACACATAACGGATGATGGTGGGAACTTCCATCAAACCTGCTAATTGTGCAGCACGCCAACGACGTTCACCCGCAATAATCTCGTAGTTTTTCCCATCGGATAGGCGACGAGCCACGATCGGTTGCACAATACCTTGGGCACGAATGGAGTCAGCCAGTTCTTGTAATGCTTCTTCATTAAAGTCTCTACGGGGCTGATAGCTGGAGCGCTGTAACCGCTCAATGGGTAAGTAAGTAATCGCTTGTCGGTTTTTATGTTGTTCCCCTGGGGCAGCGGCAATCACTGTCTCCGCGTCTTCTTGTAACACAGGATCCTCAAAAATCGTTGAGCTTAACAACGATCCCAGTGGCGTGCCTAAAATGGGTCTTCTTGCCATAATGATGTTCCTTTATTCTATTCCGCCGGCTGCGTTTGCGCTGGTATTATTGGCACAACAGCGGGCTGTTGGCGTTTTAAAAATTCTCCCGCTAATGCCAAGTATGATGCGGCACCCCGCGAATATTTGTCATAGTGTAGCACAGGCAATCCATGACTGGGTGCTTCAGCTAACCGAACATTACGTGGTATAACCGTCTTGTATACTTTGTTCCCAAAATGTTGTACCAATTCTGCGGTGACTTCTTGTGACAGCCGATTACGCGGATCGTACATGGTTCGCAACAGGCCCTCAATGCGCAACCTTGGATTAGCGGTACGGCATAAAGTTTGTATTGTATCCACCAGGGCTGATAAACCCTCGAGCGCATAATATTCGCATTGCATAGGGATAAGAACGCTGTCAGCGGCCACCAAACAATTAACTGTTAACATGTTAAGCGAGGGAGGACAATCGACGAAAGTATCGTCATAGAGCGATACAAGCGGTTTCAATGCCTGCTTAAGCTTGCTTTCGCGACCTTCAATACCTAATAGCTTCACTTCCGCTTCAGTTAGTTGACCATTACCGGGAAGTAAATCATAACCTGCGGGGGTGTTTTTGATCAGGATGTCTTCGATCGTTGCGCGACCCATCAACACATCGTTGATAGTTTTACCCAGCTGCTTCTTGTTGATGCCGCTG
The DNA here is from genome assembly GCA_964443025.1 of uncultured Gammaproteobacteria bacterium. Taxonomy (GTDB): domain Bacteria; phylum Pseudomonadota; class Gammaproteobacteria; order JABCZS01; family JABCZS01; genus JAJFKJ01. Next base: position 8,573 of record CAYUEL010000075.1, read on the forward strand.
CCCATGGTAGCATTGCCCTGTGGATCCATATCCACCACCAACACTTTCCGTTTAGCCACAACCAGTGAAGCGGCTAAATTCACACAGGTGGTGGTTTTTCCCACACCGCCTTTTTGGTTTGCTACTGCAATGATTTTTCCCATTTTCATTTACCTAATTTTCAATGATGTTGCCATTTTATGCGCCTTTATCGGGCGTGCGCTGCCAAACCCGCCGCCTGGTAGATTAATCGCAAGCAAGCATCCCTGCGTCATTGCACTGTGCGACCATCCATGGCCGCCCGTTCGCCGCATGCGGCTCACCTCCGCTGCTGCGCGCGGCTTTTATCTCTGTTTGTTAATCACAACAACATGACGTTGCGCGTTTAATCCTGGTACCGCTAATGATTGCACAGACTGAACATGAAAGCCAGTCGGTTCGGCTAGCTCATCTTCGGGCAATCGTCCCTTCATCGCTAAAAATATTCCGTTGGGTGCGCAAAGATGTTGTGTACTTTCCAACATGGTTTTGAGTGAGCTGAATGCGCGCGTCACAACAGTGTCAAACAATATTTCAGGTTTGTACTTTTCAACACGTTCGTGAATCACCGTCACGTTAGTTAATCCTAATTTTGTTTTGGCATGTTGCATAAAATGCGTTTTCTTTTCCACTGCATCTAATAATGTAAAGTGTTTATCAGGGTTTGCGATCGCTAAAATCATGCCAGGTAATCCGGCGCCGCTTCCCACATCGATAATATTTTTTCCGTGAATGTAAGGTTGAATCGACAAACTATCTAATACATGATGTGTCATCATTTCATCGATGGTTTTGATGGCGGTTAAGTTATAGGTTTTCTGCCATTGCAATAATAATTCGCAATACTGATGGTAACGAGGATCGATCGCGTTACTCATGCGGGATCGCATATTTTTTGAGATGAACCAATACAATCGAAATAGCCGCGGGCGTTATTCCTGGAATGCGCGATGCAAGACCAATTGTGGCGGGTTTCATCTTTTGTAGTTTTTCACGAACTTCGGTCGACAACCCTTTTACATCATGATAATCAATACCACCGGGGATGCGTGTTTGATCGTGGCGTTTATGTTTTTCCACTTCTTCTATTTGCCGGCCAATATATCCCGCGTATTTAATTTGTACTTCTACCTGTTCAGCAGCGTGTGGGTTCTTAAGCGGTTCCATTCCGACGGCATTCATTAAATCAATATACGTCACATTCGGCCGCGCTAATAAATCGGCTAGATTATATTCATGTGTTATTGTTGTTTGTGTTAATGCTTCTAATGAACGTGCCTTATCACTTCCCGCTTGTATCCACGTGGTTTGTAACCGTTTTAATTCTTGTTCGACTTGATCACGTTTTTGCGTAAACACATTCCAACGGTGATCATCCACCAACCCCAATGATCGACCCATCGACGTTAATCGTAAATCAGCATTATCTTCGCGTAACAACAAGCGGTATTCCGCACGGGATGTAAACATACGGTAAGGTTCAGGCGCACCTTGTGTAATTAAATCATCGACCAATACGCCAATGTAGGCTTGATCGCGACTTAACGTAAACTCGGGTTTGTGTTGAACTTTTAGTACGGCATTAATCGCAGCATAGAGTCCTTGCGCAGCAGCTTCTTCGTAACCCGTGGTTCCATTAATTTGTCCCGCGAAAAATAAATTTTCAATGTGCTTTGTTTCGAGCGTAGGTTTTAAATCGCGCGGATCAAAGAAGTCGTATTCAATGGCATATCCAGGACGTGTAATATGCGCATTCTCAAAACCTTTAATCGAGCGAATATAAGCAATCTGTTTTTCATACGGAAGGCTGGTTGAAACACCATTGGGATATAACTCCATGCTGTTTAAACCTTCAGGCTCCACAAATATTTGATGGGTTTCTTTATCCGCAAACCGATGAATCTTATCTTCGATCGATGGACAATACGGCGGACCGCGACCCGAAATACTTCCTGAAAACAAAGGCGATTTATCCAAGCTTTCACGAATAATTTGATGGGTTGTTGCGTTCGTATGAGTGATATAACAACAGACTTGTTCAGGATGCTCTTCCACATGTCCCGTAAATGACATCACGGGTGTGGGTGTGTCACCGGGTTGTTGTTGCATGGAATCTAAATCCACCGTACGTTTATCAAGGCGCGGCGGCGTTCCTGTTTTTAATCGCCCGACATTCAAAGGCAATGAGCGTAAACGTTTCGATAAACCATTCGAGGGTGGACAACCCGCTCGACCACCTTGATAATTATTGAGCCCCACATGAATCACGCCCGCAAGAAAAGTTCCTACGGTTAATATCACCGCCGATGCGTAAAACTTTAT
>CAYUEL010000076.1:0-10448 GCA_964443025.1 uncultured Gammaproteobacteria bacterium
CTCATCTCGAGTCAGAGCGCGAGTGTTAACGAGCGATCGGATGAGTCATCGATTTCAAGATGCTGTTGCCATTTTGTTTGTGCCTTTATCGGTTTGTGTGTGATGAGGGTCCGATGTGGCACACCATAAAAAATGGCCGCCACTAGCGCGGCCCTCCTTTTGGGGAATACAACGCACACTATACAATCAGCATGTCGTGTGTATTCACACGACATTCCTTTTCAACTCAACAAACGGATAAAGTCGTTATACAGGGCGACGGCCATTAAAGACATGATAATCAGAAAGCCTATTTTGAGACCAAGAAATTGAACCTTTTCGGAAACAGGTTTGCGCCGAATAATCTCAATGACGTAATACAATAAATGCCCACCATCTAGCAAAGGTATGGGTAATAAATTAATCACGCCTAAACTAATGCTAATAATGGCCAAAAAGTCTAAGAAATAAACCCATCCAATCTGTGCAGTGGCACCGGCTGCATGCGCAATTGTCACCGGGCCGCTGACATTTTCCCACGACACCTTGCCGATAACCATGTAATAAATCATTTTCAATGTTAATACACTGTAATGATGCACTTGTAATGTGGCTTGTTTAATGGATTCACCCAAAGGCAATTGTTCTTTGCGTAATAAATCTGTTGAAAGAAACACACCAATAAATCCTATATTATCTTCTTTTTCACTTGAGGTGATATCGACATCAAACAATTCATTGCCACGTTTAATTACAAAATGCATGGGTGTATTCGGGCGCGCGCTCACATATTCCACCATTTCGTCCCATGTCGGCGCATTCAGATCATCCACCGCCATAATAATATCCCCAAGCATTAATCCCGCCCGTTGCGCAGGTGTATCCGGCGCAATCTTACCTAAGAGCGGCGGTAATGAAAAATCCATACCAATATTAGCAAAAACATCACTGATGTCCTCTTTGCTTAATTCAGGTAATCGAAGAATAATGACTTGTGTTTCACCATCACGATTAATGTCTAAAGTAATGCGATCGTGATCCACATTTTTAATCACTTCACGACGAACACTTTGTAATGTTGGTGTGGCAATATCATTTACCGCAATCACCTCATCCTGCAAATGAAGACCTGAACGTTGCGCATAAGAATCAGGGGTAATTTCACCGATGATGGGCGCAACACCTTCCATACCTGTGCGAAATACCGCGGAAAATAATACAATGGCTAATAAAAAGTTGGCCATGGGTCCCGCTAATACGATTAATATGCGCTTATATACCGACTGACGATTAAATGCATAAGGCAAATCTTCTTGCGCGACATTGCCTTCACGCTCATCTAACATCTTGACGTAACCGCCCAGTGGAACAGCAGAAATGCAATATTCAACACCAGCACGTGATGTTTTCTGATAAATAACGCGACCAAATCCAAATGAGAAACGCAGCACTTTGACATTCAACCACCGTGCCACCCAAAAGTGACCCAGTTCATGAAACGTTACCAACAAACCCAACGCAACAACAAATGCCAATATACTGACGAGCACATTAAGCATATAGAGTTGGCTCCCGCAATGTTTCAACAATGTTGATGGCTTTTAAGCGGGATAATTTATCAACTTCCAAAACATCGTCGACGGTATTAATAGATAAACGATTTTGTTGTGTTAATGTTTCAGCAATAACACGTGTGATATCCACAAAACGTATTTGATTCTTTAAAAATGCAGCAACAGCAATCTCGTTTGCTGCATTTAAAATAATATGTGCGCATGGACCTTCATCACGCGCTTGTTTAGACAATGCTAAACAAGGAAATTGAGATTCATCCATGGGGCGAAATTCAAGTTTCGCACTTTGTGTTAACAGATTTAACCGTGACGCACCAGAAATAATGCGTTGCGGCCAACCCAATGTATAACTGATCGCCACACGCATATCATGTGGGCCCATGTGCGTTACAACTGATCCATCAATGTATTCTACTAATGCATGCACGAGGCTTTGAGGATGCAATAAAATATTGATCTGTTCATTGGGTAAATGAAATAAATAATGTGCCTCGATTAATTCCAACCCTTTATTCATCATGGTTGCAGAATCAACAGAAATCTTTTGACCCATCGCCCAATTAGGATGACTTACCGCTTGTTGTGGCGTAATCGCTGCAAGCTTTTCTGCGGGCCAATCGAGGAATGGGCCGCCCGATGCGGTAATAAAGATATTTGCAATTTCTTCACGATGCCCTTCTTCCATAGCTTGATGCCAACATTGAAAAACTGCATTATGTTCGCTATCAACCGGCAATAATCGCGCATGATTTTCTGATACCGCTTGCATGAATAATTTTCCAGACATCACCAACGCTTCTTTATTCGCTAGTAAAATGGTTTTTCCTGCTTTCGCAGCAGCGAGACTTGAAAGTAATCCACCCGCTCCGACAATTCCCGCCATGACCGTATCTACATCTGGATGACTGGCGACGAAGCATAAGGCTTCTTCACCACTCATTACAGATGTTTTACATCCACGCTCAACTAACGCTTCGCGCAATTGTTTTGCCGCTGATTCATCGCGCATCACCGCATACTTTGGTTTAAATTCTACGCAATCGCGCAACATGGCCTGTACGGATGTGGATGCCGTTAATGCAAACACTTCAAATTGTCCAGGATGTAAACGAATAATATCCAGGGTTTGTTGCCCGATTGAACCGGTTGAACCTAATAAACATATTTTTTTAGGTTGCGTCATAATACTCCCCCGGCAAGAAGACAAGCAAAGATAGGCGCTGCGGCTGTTAAACTATCGAGTCGATCTAATAAACCACCATGCCCGGGTAAAATGTTCCCGCTGTCTTTGACATTATGCGTACGTTTAATATGACTTTCGAACAAATCGCCGATCGTTGCGACAATCACCAACACTGGAAATATAATTAACCCTTTAAGAGATAATTCTTTTATACCCATCACAAAATATTCATACAAATATAATGCAACTACAGTTAATACGATACCACCCAACAAACCTTCCCATGTTTTTCCTGGGCTGATTTTAGGCGCTAATTTATGACGTCCAAATAAATTCCCAGCAACATAAGCAAATGTATCGCTCGACCACAACATAACAAATAACATTAATATCCAAAGCGGCCCCTCAGGTAATGCACGCAAATGCATTAACGCAGCAAACATAGGCACTAACACTAAATATGCAATGATCATTTCCACGCCACTGAGCAATTTTAACGGCACTTGATATAACTGGCGCATGATCAGAAAAACCAGCGCCAAGAACCAAAAGACCAACGCAAATAAAATAAAAAAGATTTGCGCAGGTTTCCACCAGGCAGACATACAAAGTAACGCAACAAAAGGAAGCAACCATAACATACGGTAATGGCTTTCATCGATCCCTGCCATTTTCATCCATTCAAACAACATGAAGCAACTGATGAAACCCATTGCAATGGCAAAACCTGTTTCCGGTAATAAAAAGATAAGCCCGAAAATAAATGCTATGTAAAGGACCCCAGTAATAATGCGAGGTTTAAGCATGTTCATGCTCGCAAACTCCGCCAAAGCGTCGTTCACGCTGGGCAAAAGCTTCTAATGCTTTGTTTAATGAGGCATCCGAAAAATCAGGCCAATATTCAGGTGTAAAATACAATTCTGTATAAGCCAATTGCCACAATAAAAAATTACTGATGCGATGTTCACCTGAAGTTCGAATAAATAAGTCCGGTGCAGGGACATCGGATAGTACCATGTAATGATTCAATAACGATTCATTAATCATTTGGCTTTCAATAATCCCTTGCTCAACCGCTTCAGCCACTTTTTTACAAGCTTGTGCAATATCCCATCGTCCACTGTAATTTAATGCGATATTTAATTGCAGTTGCGTGTTTTTACTTGAAAGTGTTTCTGCTTTTTCAATGAGTGCTTGCATTTCAGGAGAGAATGCTTGGATATCCCCAATGAAATGTAACTTTATATTTTTTTCTAATAAAGCATCTAGGTTTTCTTGAAGCACAGATAAATATAAGTTCATTAGAAAAGTGACTTCAGATTCAGGACGTTGCCAATTTTCACAACTGAATGCAAACAATGTCAACACGGGGATATCCTGTTCGATACACGCTTTAATGACCTTCTTGATTGATTCTGCGCCCGCTTTATGTCCCGCGGTACGAGGTAACATCCGCGCCTTAGCCCAACGGCCATTACCATCCATGATGATTGCAATGTGTTTGGGTTTGGGCTTGTGCATCACACTTCCATTAAGTCTTTTTCTTTTTTCGCTAAAATATCATCGACTTCTTTAACATATTTATCAGTTAATTTTTGAATGCGTTCTTCGGCACGTCTTTCATCATCTTCGCTGATATCTTTATCTTTCAACAATGCTTTAACGGCTTCATTTGCTTCACGGCGCGTGTTTCGAACCGAAACACGTGCATGTTCCGCTTCTTGTCGCACCAATTTAATCATTTCTTTACGACGATCTTCCGTCATCGCAGGTAATGGAACACGAACAATATTTCCTGAGGTTGCCGGATTTAAACCCAAATTTGCTGTCATGATGGCTTTTTCAATCACAGGGATCATGGTTTTTTCCCACGGCGTAATACCTAATGTACGCGGGTCTTCGACAGTGATATTCGCCACTTGACTGAGCGGTGTATCATTACCGTAGTACGATACCATCACATGTTCCAATAAACTAGGATGCGCACGTCCGCTACGTAATTTATTGAGTTCCGTTTTCAATGACGCAATGGCTTTATCCATGCGCTGCGTATTTTCCGTAATAATTTTTTCAATCATGATTACCCCTTGTTAACCAATGTACCTTCGTCGCCGCCTTGCACAATACGAAGCATCGCCTTTTCTTTATTGATATTAAACACACGAATCGGCATATCGTAATCGCGGCATTGACAAAAAGCGGATAAATCCATTACGCCTAATTCTTTATCCAATGCTTCTTCATAGGTTAAATGTTTATATAATTTGGCATTCGGATTTTTTGCAGGATCATCAGAATAGACGCCGTCCACGCTGGTGCCTTTTAATACGATATCTGCATTGATTTCAATGGCTCGCAAGCTTGCAGCTGAATCCGTCGTCACCAATGGATTTCCCGTTCCCGCTGCAAAAATAACCACACGTCCTGTTGCTAAATGATGAATCGCTTTACGTCGATCATAATGATCCACCAAGCCGCTCATCGGTATTGCAGACATTACGCGCGTGGGAACACCCACACGTTCCAGCGCATCACGCATTGCAAGCGCATTCATCGCTGTTGCAAGCATTCCCATTTGATCGCCCGTAACGCGATCCAAACCAACTTTAGAAAGTGTGCGTCCACGCACAAGATTTCCGCCACCAATCACTAATCCCACTTGAATGCCAAGAGAGGTGACTTCTTGAATTTCTTTGGATAAACGCTCTAATACATCCGGGCTAATACCTACTTGACCTTGACCAATTCCATTGAGTGCTTCGCCGCTTAATTTAATCAACACACGTTGAAAAACGGCTGAGCCAGATCCTTCCTTCATGTAGTGCTTCCTTGTGCTTGTTGCATAACCTCTTTTACAAAATCATCTTTCTTCTTCTCAATACCCTCACCCACTTCATAACGTGTAAATGTAATTACTTTTGCTTGTGCAGCTTTCAATATATTCTCAACAGATGATCCCGTATCTTTGATAAACGGTTGACCCAACAGGCTGACTTCATCACGAAACTTCTTGAGGCGACCTTGAATCATTTTCTCGATGATTTCAGCTGGTTTACCACTTTCTTTCGCCTGAGCAGTATAAATCTCTTGCTCTTTATCGATCAATGTTTGTGACACATCTGCCGGTGAAACCACTTGTGGATTACATGCAGCAATATGCATCGCTAAATCTTTCGCTAAATCACTGCTGCCGCCGATCACATGAATCAACACACCAATGCGACCCCCGTGAACATAAGCACCAATATGTCCCTCTTTAACAGGCATTAATAGGATACGACGTACATTAACGTTCTCACCTATCTTCGCAATTAATTCTGCGCGCGCTGCTTCAACAGTATTATCACCCAGCTTCGCTTTTAACAATGTATCGCGATCAGCAATACGTTGTGTTAATGCAATGTTAGCCACATGTTTACTGAATGCCTTGAAGTTTTCATCACGGGCCACAAAGTCTGTTTCACAATTTGTTTCCAACATCGCAGCGCATGTTTCATCATCGCTCACTGCAATCGTAATAACACCTTCGGCAGCAGTTCTACTGGCTTTCTTATCGGCTTTTGCTTGACCTGCTTTACGCAAGGCTTCTGCAGCTGCATCAATATCGCCATGGCAAGCTTCCAATGCTTTTTTACAATCCATCATGGGCGCATCAGTACGTAAACGTAATTCTTTCACAAGACTGGCGGAAATCGTCATGGTAACTCCTTCACATAGGTTGTTTAAGCGTCGCTATCGCTCGCTTCATCTGCTGCTTCGCTTTTAATGCTCTTTACCACAGCTTTAGCTGTTGCCTTAGCTTTGGTTTCTACCTTCACTTCAGCTTTAGCTTTAGGTTTGGCTTTCGCACGTTTTTCTTTGCCTTTTTTAACATTTGCTTCATCGACTTCAATGTATTCTTCTTCATTGAGGCCTGCACGTGCTTTTTCACGCGCGCTGATGATGGCATCGGCAATGGCACCCACGTATAAGCGAATCGCACGAATCGCATCGTCATTACCTGGGACAATGAAATCAACCCCATCAGGACTATTGTTGCTATCTACAACACCAATCACAGGGATACGTAATTTATTAGCTTCAGTAATCGCAATTTTCTCGTAACCGACATCGATAATGAAAAGTGCATCTGGTAAACCGCCCATGTCTTTGATGCCGCCTAAGCTGTGTTGTAATTTCTCAAGCTCGCGTTGACGCATCAACCACTCTTTCTTCGTGAGACCTTCGTCATGTCCTTCTGCAACCTGCGTTTCAAGGTCTTTAAGACGACGGATCGATTGGCGAACTGTTTTATAGTTCGTTAACATGCCACCTAGCCAACGGTGGTCAATATAAGGCATTCCACAGCGTGTTGCTTCTTCACGAATGATATCTTGAGCAGAACGCTTGGTGCCTACGAATAAAACTTTTCCGCCTTTGCTAGCCAGATTCTCAATGAAATCAAGGGCTTGCTTAAACATGGGAAGAGTTTTTTCAAGGTTGATAATATGAATCTGGGAGCGTGCACCAAAGATGTATTCTTGCATCTTAGGGTTCCAGAAACGGGTTTGGTGACCAAAATGGACACCGGCTTGCAGCATATCGCGCATATTTACAGTCATGATTGTCTCCTGGGTTAAGCCTCCACAAACCCCATAACCTAACCTCTTTCGAAGCACCCTAGGCCACGTGACGGTTTGTGTGTGGATTTAAGTTCAATATTAGTTTGGTTTTATACCATAAATGACGTAAAATCACAATCTATGACCATTTCCATCAAAGATAAAGCCGCCATTGAGAAAATGCGTGTGGCTGGCCGCCTTACGGCCCAAGTGCTCGAGATGATTGGCCCCTACGTCAAAGCCGGGGTTACCACCGAGGAGCTGGACCGCATTTGCCATGATTATATCGTTAATGAATTAAAGGCCATTCCTGCTCCCTTGAACTATAAGGGTTTCCCCAAGTCGATTTGTACGTCCGTAAACCATGTGATTTGCCACGGCATTCCCGGTCCTAAAAAATTAAAAGACGGCGATATTATTAACATCGATGTGAGTGTGATTAAAGATGGTTATCACGGCGATTCGAGTGTGACTTTTTTTGTCGGCAAACCTTCTGTGTTAGCGAAACGTTTGGTTGATGCCACACGCGAATGTTTATATGCTGGGATTGCGCAAGTAAAACCGGGTGCATCAATGAAATCGATTGGACGTGCGATTCAAGCACATGTAAAACCCTATGGATATTCTATCGTTCAAGAATATTGTGGTCATGGTATTGGTGAAAATTTTCATGAAGACCCACAAATTCTGCATTACGATTCTGCTGATCAACCCGATGTGGTATTACAACCCGGTATGTGTTTTACAATTGAACCCATGATCAATGCAGGCAAACGTCATGTTAAACATTTGCCCGATGAATGGACGGCTGTTACGAAAGATAGAAGTTTATCCGCACAATGGGAACATACTTTATTAGTGACAGAAACTGGTTGCGATATTTTAACATTGCGCGAAGGCGAAGTACCACCACATCGATAATGGATTGCTTCGTCGTGCTACGCACTCCTCACAATGACAAAATAAAAATCTGTAATTTTTTTATACAACACCACTACAGAGTGTGTTTCATTTAAATGCGACAATCCACTTATACGACGAGTGCGTTTTTTTTGAACATTCGTGTGCGAGTTTTGCCTAGCTCATCTTCCGAGATTTGCCACTTTCATTGTCGGTGAATTTTGCTAAGATAAGTCTTGTCAATCTCCAACTACATTGGAAACTTCAACCCCCGCACCTGCGGGGGTTTTTTTATTGTCACTCGCTTGCGCTCTGACTCAGGCTCATCCAGTCCGCTTGGCTTTATCCCCGACCCCGTGATGCGGATTTGCGATCGTTCTCTCTCAGAAATTTCTTACGCAACCGTAATGATTTGGGGGTAATTTCTACTAGTTCATCATCATCGATAAAACTCAGCATTTGTTCCAATGAGTATTTCAACGACGGCGTTAAAATAATATTTTCATCGCTCCCGGATGCGCGCATGTTCGTTAATTGTTTACCTTTTGTGGCATTCACAACCAAATCATTATCGCGCGAATGAATACCGACGATCATGCCTTCATACACTTCCACTTGCGGGCCGATAAATAAACGACCGCGTTCTTGCAAGTTAAATAAAGCAAACCCTGTTGAAGTTCCCGTACCCATCGATACTAAAACACCGTTACGGCGTTTAACGGCTGCATCTTTCTGCACAGGACCATAAGCTTCAAACGTATGGTAAAGCAAACCCGTACCGGACGTTAATGTTAAAAAGTCTGTGTGAAAACCGATCAGCCCGCGTGATGGAATATGGTAATCCAAACGCACACGTCCCTTACCGTCGGGAATCATGTCGCGTATTTGTCCTTTACGTGAACCAAGAATTTCCATGATCGTACCTTGATGCGTTTCTTCTAGATCAACGGTTAACGTCTCATAAGGTTCTTGAAGTTCGCCATCAATTTCTTTCACAATGACTTCAGGTTTTGATACCGCTAATTCGTAACCTTCACGACGCATCGTTTCAATAAGTATCGACAAGTGCAATTCACCACGACCCGCTACACGAAAACGATCGGGACTTTCTGTATCTTCCACGCGTAATGCTACGTTATGAATGAGTTCTTTACTTAAGCGATCACGAATTTGTCGACTGGTAACAAATTGACCTTCACGTCCGGCAAAAGGTGAATTATTCACTTGAAAAACCATGCTGACGGTGGGTTCATCCACACTCAATGCGGGCAACGCTTCAACACAATTTGCATCGCATAATGTATCGGAGATGCGAGGTTCTTCAACGCCTGTCACTGCAACAATATCACCGGCTTGTGCTGTTGGCACTTCTTTACGTTCCAAACCATGATAACCAAGAATCTGAAGTACACGGCCCGTGCGCACGTTGCCTTCACGATCAATCACTTTGATGGGAGTATTACTTTTTACCTTGCCGCGTTTAATACGACCAATCCCAATTGCGCCAACATAACTTGAATAATCGAGCGAACTCAATTGCATTTGAAAAGGGCCATCAAGATCGACATCCGGTGGTGGCACATGCGTGATAATCGCTTCGAATAAAGGATCCATGTTTTGACTGGGTTGGCTTAAATCCAAGGTTGCGTAACCTAATAATGCGGATGCGTAAACGATCGGAAAATCCAGCTGTTCATCCGTTGCACCTAAACGATCGAATAAATCAAATACTTGATCAACGACCCAATCCGGGCGCGCACCGTCACGATCCACTTTATTAATCACAACGATAGGACGTAAACCATGTTCAAAAGCTTTTTGTGTGACGAAACGCGTTTGTGGCATGGGGCCATCGACCGCGTCGACGAGCAACAATACAGAATCCACCATCGAAAGCACGCGTTCCACTTCGCCACCGAAGTCAGCATGCCCGGGGGTATCAACAATATTAATGCGGTAATCTCGCCAGTTTAAGGAGGTGTTTTTCGATAGAATGGTAATACCCCGTTCTTTTTCAAGGTCGTTACTGTCCATCATGCGTTCTACTTGGGGCGCACGGGCGTCCAACGTTCCGCTTTGTTGTAATAGTTTATCCACCAGGGTCGTTTTACCGTGGTCGACATGGGCAATGATCGCAATGTTGCGTAGATTAGTCATTAGGTCACCTCATAGGAAGGTGCATGATATCATAAAAGGAAGCTGCGCTGATAC
>CAYUEL010000077.1:0-10433 GCA_964443025.1 uncultured Gammaproteobacteria bacterium
TGGGCGAATGCTGAAACGGCGGCTAATTTAGCTTTTTTAGGTCGTTTATCTCCTGAAACAAAACAATACCTAGAGAATTTAAAACCTGATGAGCGTAAAGAGATTCATACGAAGCTTAATGAATTAGTAAAACAACAAGCTGAATTACGTGCCAGCCTTGACCCAGTGATACGTGCTCAACAGGCTGATGCTCAATTGCAACAAGCGATTCAAAAGATTAATCAAGACCCACACACAAAGATGTATTTTGAAACCTTGCTTCGCACGATGGATGAAACCTTGCTTGCAAGCTTGGTGATTGGTTCAGGTAAGGTAGCGCAAGCCCAGGATTTAGCATCACGGGTGTTCAATGGCGCAACGCAAATTGCAAGCCTCTTCTTTCCACCCGCAGCACCTTTTTTAGGGTTGGTGAATCAAGTTGTTAATACAGCGGGAAATGTTAGCGATTTTCGAGACACGAAGAAGCTGATGCAATGGGTTAAAATTTCGTCTGACATTCCCACGCTCAGCCTTGCCTTAGCGGTGGCTTGTACAAAAGCGAAGCAAGCTGAGATTAAGCGCAACGATCCCATTGACCAGTCTTCCCAAGACTTATTAACAAGATTAAAGCATGATTGCCAATCCTTATTTGAGCAATTCAAAGCGGGTATACGGTTTGAGCGGGCGAAAGAACGGGCCATATTGGATGCTTATACTTTACTTGACTACATGATGACACAACAGCCTCATGATACTGCACAAGAGAAAAAAGTAGCGCAATTGGTGGGTCATTTGACGGGGCAATCCATCACCTCAATATCCACTGCAACCACCACTACAACGAATCATCCAACGATTATTGCAGTGACACAAGCACCGGCACCCACGCCTTCGGCACCTGATTTAAATGCATTGATGGCGGAAATGCAAGAGCTTAAATTAAAACAACAACAAGCTGAAGAAACAGCAAGGCTTGCACACGCACAAGCTCAAGCCAGTGCAAAATTATTACAAGAGCAGGCTGAGAAAGCAAAGTTAATGGAAGCTGAGCTTGCTGCACAGAAACTGGAAACAGAGCGATTGAAACAGCGTCAATCTGAGCACGATAAACGGAATGAGTTAATGGGAAATCCACGTGATGATCGACAGAATGGGCCTCAAATTCTAATTGAGCAAAATGCACTGAAACACCCGGCTCTACCTCAACATGTGGCAACTTCAGAACTTTTCGCTACTATGTGGTTCCAAAGTCAAAAACATGAGACGACCATTGATGCAATAATACAAAAAACCACTGTTATACAAGATAATGTGCAACAAATCAGCCATGACCAAGAGGACTTATATAAACAGCAAGAACAAGCGCAACGGGCCAATGAGCAACAAAGGATTAATGAATATACCCGGGTCAATGTGCGTATAGCAGAACTTGATGCCAAAATAGCTCAGCAAAAGAAAATGAACCAAAACCAAGCAGCTAATAAAGATAAAAAGAAAGGTTTGTTTTCATAGCTGAAAAAGAGATCCCTCAGTACGTTTGGGATGACAACCTACACTCGTAATGTCACGCATCAACGCATCAAACATCTTGAAATCCAATGCTTGGGCTTGATCGCTCAATGCTTGTGAAGGATTTGGATGAATCTCAATCAATAATCCATCAGCACCGGCTGCAATAGCGGCTTTAGCTAAAGCAGGTACTAAATCAGCATGTCCCGCTGCGTGGGAAGGATCAACGATCACAGGTAAATGCGTTTCACGTTTGGCGACAGGAATGGCCGTAATATCCAGCATATTACGATAACTCGGTTCAAAACTGCGAATGCCGCGCTCGCATAAGATAATCTGGCTATTGCCTTGGGATGCGACATATTCTGCTGCCAATAACCATTCTTTAATCGTCGCCGCTAAACCTCGTTTCAACATCACGGGTGTTCGCGTTTGACCCACAGTTTTCAACAAATCAAAATTTTGCATATTACGTGAACCGATTTGAATGACACCCACACCGGCTTCTAGAAAATCATCGAGGAAACGTACATCCATCAATTCGGTGACGGTAAATAGTGCATGCTCATCCGCAACTGCCTGCATCAACGATAATCCTTCATGCCCCAAACCTTGAAAACTATAAGGGCTGGTGCGAGGTTTAAATGCGCCGCCACGCATCAATCGAATACCGTGCTTATTCAACTGTTTCGCGATCTGTGTGAGTTGATCAAGATTTTCAACGGAACAGGGACCGGCAATGATTTTTACATTTCCCTCACCGCCAAATATCACATTTCCGACTTTCACTTGATGTGCCACCGATCGCTTCGCAATCAATGGGTAATCTTCATGTTGCGGTAATATTTCGATCAGGTGCTGATAAGATGCAAGCGGTTTAGGCAGGGTTGTATGGGTGGGAAGAAAGACAATCAAACCTTCCGGGTGCTGACAAATAAAACAAGCTTCAAACTTCAGAGCGGCTTGGATCGAAGGTGCATTTGTTTGAGGAACAAAAAAAAGCATGCAATATCCTTGAATTCCATCATTCTACCCCTTATTTAGTTTAAAGAAAATATAAGATTCTTATTGCAACTGATTTAGAGCCAGGTATACTTATAAGTATTGGAGACAAAGAAAAATGATTGCCTCTTGGTTAAAACGCTTATTTTCCTGTGGGAGCTCATGTTCCTCTGGCCAGTTGACGGCTAGTTGCCGTATTGCGTTAAATAACATTTCGCAACGTTTGCTGGTGGCGGATCAAGCCGTTAAGCAAGCCACTCAACCCATTACAAACCGTGGCTTTTTTGAAGTTTATATCGAACGTACGACGCAAGTCGGTTTAGACAGCGCCAGCCATACCTACTACTACGATAAAGAATTGGCTTCTGCAGCACGGAAGTCTGCCAAAATGGAACATAGCGCTGAGGTACTTCATCGCCACATGAACATGCTGCGTAAAAGCTTGCGTAACCGTTTAAAAGATATCGCAGAAAAGCTGCAACATATTGATGATGAAAAAGAAATAAAGATCGATGCTGTGTTCACGATGCTCGATAATATGCTGGCTGAACTCATTGTGAGCAAAGAAAAAGCCAAGGAATCATCTGCACGAATGAACTTACGTCCCAAAACACAAAAGCAAGTGGAATTGTGTTTTACCCAATTGGATCTTGCCATGGATAACTTGCGTCGAGATCTCGCTCCGCTGAAACAAGCGTTACGCGATACGATTCAACGGTAAAAGGAATGACACACGATTACGTGTGTCATGCTGATTATATTGCGCATTAGTTTCCCCTCACCCTAGCCCTCTCCCGCGTTCAGTGTATTTACACAAATTAAGCCCAACTCGCGGGAGAGGGAACTTGAAAGAATTGTCCCCTGTTCCGCGTTTAATATTTTCACAACACAACTAAGATACTTGTGAGCGAGAGAGGGGATATTTATTTATTCCCTCTCCCGCCCTACAATAATTTGAAAAACTGAGATACTTGTAAGCGGGAGAGGGTTAGGGTGAGGGAAAAGTAATGTGCCATAAAATAAGCCTACTGCGCGTATTCGCGCAGTATTCCTTTCCTTTCACAACATGCGTTTCAACACATCATCTTTATAATAAAACTGATGAACCAATGCGCCTAATGTGTGCAACAGAATTAGCGTTGACAATATCCATGGACTTAACACATGAATACTGTGTAAAAATGTTGCGAAGGTTTCGGATTGAGGAACAATCGTTGCCGAAATCGTGACTTTATTAAATAAATTAACCGAAACCCCTCTCATCAATCCCATGAGTAAACCCGTTAACGGCATCAAGATAATAAATACATATAACAATAAGTGCGTGATACGAGCCAATGATTTTTGCCAGTTCGCCATGCTAGACGACCACACTGGTTTAGGATTCATCAAACGCCAAGTAATAAAAAGCAAGGCCAACCAAAAGATCGTGAATCCAAACGATTTATGCCACATCATCCATTCGCCGCGTAATGGATCTCCATCGGGTAAGCTATTCTTTTTAAGTATGTAAAAAAACTGCATCATCACCAATGCGGCGATGGTCCAATGTAATAATTTCATGAGCCAGCCATAACTGGTCGTTGTATTTTTTAACATTCCCTGTTCTCCTTTCAATGTTGTCATTGCGAGGATCGCGAAGCGAGCCGAAGCAATCCAAGTACTTCACAAGAATGGATTGCTTCGGCCTACGGCCTCGCAATGACGAGGTAGTGATAGACCTCGCAATGACGAGGTAGTGATAGACCTCGCAATGACAGAGTATCTCGCCTCGCAATGACGAGGTAGTGTTAGACCTCGCAATGACAAAGTATTTCATCAATGTGATCGATTCACTGAAAATGTAGCTAAATTTTTCAAAGAATCCAAATAATCCGTATCTGATAAACCATTCAAAGCATGCAACGCTTTTGCCACATAAGTTTCCGCAACATCTCTTGCATAATCCAATGCGCCGGTTTCCATTAACACTGCCTGTATCAACGCTAAATTTTCTGTACCACCTTGCAACATCACATCCGTGATGATTTTTTGTTGTTCAGGGTTACCCACTTTAAGCGCATGAATCAACGGTAAAGTTAAATTACCATCGGCTAGATCATCGCCAACACGTTTACCAATCTGATCAGCATCGCCTTGATAATCAAGAACGTCATCAATGATTTGAAACCCAATACCTAAATTCATGCCGTAATCGCGTAATGCATGGCGCGTTGCTTCAGACGCATTGCAAATAATTGTAGGCAATTCTGCCGCTAATTCAAATAGTTTTCCTGTTTTACATGCTAATATCAAAAGATGTTGTTCTTCGCTTAAACGTAAATCATGACGATGCGTTAGTTGCAATATTTCACCTTCAGCGAGTATATTCGTTGCATCAGCCACAAGTGATGTTGCTTTGGAGCTTTCACAGGCTGCTAATAAACGAAAACCACGCGAATAAAGATAATCACCCACTAATACACTCGCTGCATTTCCCCATATTTGCATTGCCGTATGTTGACCGCGGCGAAGTGGTGAGTTGTCGACAACATCATCATGTAACAGGGTTGCGGTATGAACCAACTCAAGTACCGTAGCAAGCTTGATATGGCGTTCATCCACGGGACCTAGTTGCTTGGCGCAAAGCAAAAGAACCATGGGGCGTAGGCGCTTTCCGCCGGCACGGGTCACATGGGCTGATATTTCTTGAGTGAGGGGAATGGTGGATTCTTGAGCTTGTAGCAAAGCTTCCACTTGGGCGAGTTCTTGGGCCACACAGTTACGTATGTCAGCTAGATTTATAGGCTTTTCAACTACTTCAGTCATCATTTCAGGCATATTAGGCTGAAAGCGGTTTGGGGTCAAGTTTGGGGCCAAGTCTCAAAATGATACTTGGCCCCTCCTGTCACTTGATTTACCTTAAATTTTCCTATAAAATGCCCACTTTAATAAGATTCCATGATGGAGATGCGTTATGTACGCCGTATTTGCAACAGGTGGGCAGCAATTTAAAGGGGCTGCCGGCGATAAGTTCAAGGTAGAAAAGCTGGATATCGAACCAGGTAATTCAATCGATTTTGATGTGTTGTTGGTATCAGACGGTACAGGCAACGTTAAAATTGGGGATCCTCTTGTAAAGGGTGCCAAGGTGAAGGTCAAAGTGCTTGAACATGGTCGTGATAAAAAGATCATGATTCAAAAATTTAAACGTCGTCAAAACCACGATAAGCTCACGGGGCATCGTCAAAGTTACACGAAAATCGAAATTGTTGAAATTAAAGCGTAAAGGATAGGATTATGGCTCACAAGAAAGCAGGCGGTAGTACCCGCAACGGTCGCGATTCAAACCCTAAATATTTAGGTGTAAAACGTTATGGCGGTCAAACAGTGATCGCTGGCAATATTCTCATTCGTCAACGTGGCACACGCGTGCGCGCTGGCTTGAATGTAGGCATGGGCCGTGATCATACCTTGTAAGATGGCGTGGTATTATTTGAGACAAAAGGTGAGAAAAACCGTCAGTTTGTCAGTGTGGTAGAAGAAACAGCAGAATAGATTAGACAGAGCCGCGAACGCACAGAGCCGCGAACGCCAGAGAGCGGATCGGATGAGCCTTCGATTTTCCCATTATCTATCTAGATATCCTAATAAATTATGAAATTCGTCGATGAAGTCAAAATCCGTGTAGAAGCCGGCAAAGGTGGCGATGGTTGCATGAGCTTTCGTCGTGAAAAATACATTCCCAAAGGCGGTCCTGATGGGGGTGATGGCGGCGATGGTGGTAGTATCTACCTTGAAGGGGAAGCCAGCATGAATACATTACTGGATTACCGTTACAAACGTGTGCATCGTGCTCAAAAAGGACAAGGCGGCATGGGGAGTGAATGCACGGGTAAATCTGCCGATGATCTGATTTTAAAAGTTCCTATAGGAACAAAAGTATTTGATTTAGAAACCGAAGAATGTATCGGTGATATTACGGAAGAGGGTCAACGCTTATGCGTTGCAAAAGGCGGATTTCATGGAATAGGAAATACTCGCTTTAAAAGTTCAGTCAATCGTGCACCTCGTCAAACAACTCCTGGAAAACCCGGTGAAAGACGTGATCTTCGGTTAGAGTTGCAAGTGTTAGCTGATGTAGGTTTATTAGGTTATCCGAATGCGGGTAAATCCACACTCATTGCCGCTATTTCCGCTGCCAAACCAAAGATTGCCGATTATCCTTTCACGACGTTATACCCCAACCTAGGTATGGTAAAGGGCTATTATGGTGTGAACTTTTGTGTGGCCGATATTCCTGGGCTCATTGAAGGGGCGGCGGAAGGGGCAGGGTTAGGTACTCGCTTTTTGAAACATCTATCCCGTACCCGTTTAATTTTGCACGTGGTAGATGTTTTACCGGTCGACGAAAGTGACCCCGGTCAAGCCGCCAAAGCCTTGGTTCGCGAATTAAAGCAATACAGTGAAGATTTATACGATAAGCCACGTTGGTTGGTTATCAATAAGATTGATCTGCTGCCGGAAGGTGATCGTGAAGAAGCCGTTCAAAAAATAGTAAAACAGTTACGTTGGAAAGGCGAGGTATTTGCCATTTCCGCCCTTGCCAAAATAGGCCTTGACCCCTTGATCAAGGCGATTAGTAAAAAATTATCAACTATGTAATTTGCCGCTATACTTATAAGCGTTATTTGGAAAATCCCATATAGGAGAGATAAATTATGCTTATGTTTGTTATGCACATTGCTGTAGCCGCAAGCATCATCGCATTGGTGATGGCTTTAGGTTTTGTAAAATGCTGTAAAGAAAAATGCAGTACAGAAGGTAAACATTCAACTGGCTGCATGTGGCTTGGTTGGATATTAGTGATCATCGCTACATTGTCATTGCTTTGCACGCTTCATGGAAGCTACATGGTATGGCAATCGGGTGGCATGCAAGTTGACATCATGATTATGGATGATATCAGCAATCAAGCGTCACAATAACGTATGTTAGATTAAAAGGGCAGCGTTGTTGGCTGCCCTTGTTAATTTTTAAGTTCCATTACCATTATTTAAACAGACTCGTTTTACTGAGCGAGCGGGGTTTTCTTGTTTTCGTTTTTTATGTAACTTATTGTTTGAGTTGTTATATCGATCCAATTGCGTCTTAACAACGCTAACACCTTGATTGTTTGAGTTTGAGTTATTGTTTGAGTTTGTATGGCCATTATGTTGCGCAGCATTACCTAATCCTGCACTAATTATATCGGTTTTGTATTTTTTGAAATCATCTTTTTTGAACATATTCGTGCGTGGATCGACATACCCGTGTAATTTTTTAGCGACATGGGCATAATTTGGATGATATTCTCCTTTGCCTTTAATAGGGTCGGGCCAATATTGAATAGGCTTAGGTTTTATATTGTTTTTACTACTTCCTGTTATTTGTGCGCCCGCTCCCTTATACATATAGAATGTGAGCGTAACATCGCTGGGTATTAGCTCGGGGTGATTTTGATAAAAATTAAATACCATGAATAAGATATCACCCCTATCATCACAACAAGCTATTTCATGGTGCCCCGTGGGATCTTGTGAAACAGCGTAATGTATTTTGGTATACAGATCTATTATTTTATGAACATCCGTCGTGAGGCGTTTCGGCAGTGTTTCAAGATGTGCATCTACGGCCTCTTGATTATATTCCCACGCATTACTTTTTTCATCCCATTTCATGTATTTCTCATAAAAATTCGTTATTTCATTCCAGGAGGTGCCATTGGGATCGCACGTGCCATCGAATCGAATATCGCCTAATAAAAATGTGTGAAGGGTTGCCCCTAGGATAGTTGCCATTTCCGGTAAGATTTGAGTCAATGAAGCCGAATGCCGTGGTTGGTTGTTCTTAGAAATAGTTGCACTTCCAAAATCCTGGGGGACATCTGTTCGGCCTGAACCCGAATAAAGATGACGCTTAATTTGGCGACCCTGAGCCTTAGGGTTTTTAATGGGATCGGGGCTGGTTTTGAATAAGGTTATCAGTGCGTCATGATACTCTTGTAACTTATTGAGTTTATTTGGAGTGACTAAACGGGGTTGATTGTCTTCAATGCAAGCTGCGGCGCAACCATCTATATCAAGAAGCAGATGAATATTATAATCATTAGCCATCACATACCTCATTATTTGGAAGTGGCTTAAAACAAAGGGCTATTATAACATATTAACTAGGTAAATAGCATTAAAAAATAACAAGGAATTCAAGTCTTATAGCCTGATCTCGGAAAGGCTTTAGAGTTGAGACACCTAAGGTAGAGGTTAGGGGTAGAGGTTAGGTTTTTAATTCCTGCTCAGAGCCTTCAGAAGCTGTCTTAATATATTCTAAAAAGGCAGTGTGTAATGCTTGTGCTGCTTTACTACGATATTGAGCCAGGGGAAACGACTTATTCATACACAGGGAACCTACCGTCAAATGCAATAGCAAAATGGTTGACAGCAGATCTCCAATCCCGTATTGGCATGGTCCACTTGTTACCCTTGCCTAAATGCATTATTCAGCATTCTTCTTATTAAATCGACATCGCCGTCATCAACTTGCTGGCCTTGCTGAATGTTGTTAGTCGAACTCGTGAACGTTGTTGTGCCAGATGCTGAGTGATAATGTGTATTAATACTGGAATTATTACCGAACACGTTATATTGATTTCCACTGCTGCTTACGAAAGTTTTTGTCGGGTTGCTCGTCGAATCATTGGATTTTTGCTGAGCACTAACAGAATTAACTTTGCCTGTTGCAGAAGACAAAGTAGCAGTCTCATCAATCTTGCCAGTCACATTAACGTTTCCTGTTTTTGATGAGAGAGACGCGCCAGCTTTCGCTTCGGTTGCGCTTATTGAACCGATTTTGGTAGACAAAGTTGAGCTTTTTCCCACAGTACCAACCTGTAGATCACCTGTTTGACTTGTTGCTGTTGATCCTTCTCCTAGAGTTGCGCGAACAGTTATCTTGCCACTATTTGTTTGCAAGTTACAATTTTTACCCGTGCTTTTATCCAGAGTTAAGCTTCCTGCATTTTCTATAATTATTGTTACATTGTCGCCAATATCGCCATGAATGGTAACATCTGAAGCAGTTGCATTATTGTTCTGTAAAATAAAGCCTTGGGCATCACCGCTGAAGCTAACTGTGCTGCTAACTCTTTGTGAACCACTAAAATCATTAACAACATTCATAGTACCACCTGTAGCGAATACGGTGGTGCCGCCATTATTACTGAAAGTGAAATTACCCATTTTAACAGTGGTAGAAGTAGCCGGACGATTGCAGTGAATAGTAGCACCTTCTGCAACGTTGCCAGACACTATGAGTTCGCCGTTAACGGTGACCGTTGCGTTTTTTCCAATAGTGTTAATCTCAACAGGCTCATTATAGGTAACGGTCGCATTTGATTCGATACGGTCAATAAACTTCATTTTACTTCTCCTAATGTATAGTTGAATAAATTCAACAAGTTACCCCATGATACATGATGCCGAGTGAGTTTGCAAGCTATTTTAGGGTGATAGGATTATCGGGACAACAGGATTTGAGCCGACTGCCCCGCAGGAGTGAATTGACTTTTTTATTGGATTGATGTAGTCTCTTGACTTAACTTAAGTTTCCATCTCAGGAGTCATTATGTTAGGTAGAGACCAATTTCCAAGCCTCAACAATCATAACAACGATAATAACAATAATGAGCTAGAAGCTTTATACAAGGTAATGACTGCTCGTCCCTTGGACTTTGATAAGAACTTAGAATGTGCCTTACGTATTAATCAACTTCACCCGAACACCAGCACGGTCAACGCAGATAAAATAGCGTCAGCGTTATTTAAAGAAGGACGATTAAGTAAAAGGGGCTTAATGCTAATAAAAATCCTTGCACCTTATTGTTCAGGAACGCTCTGTTTTGAACTTTTGGGTTCATTGTATTCGCA